>JANRME010000305.1:0-30934 GCA_033761835.1 Saprospiraceae bacterium | reverse complement strand
TTGAAGGATTGGTAAAAGGAGTTGCGAAGGGTATTTTTTAGAATGATAAATGGTTTGTTTTACCGTTTTCCATTCACTTGCCTCAAATGAATCAGTAGCGACATTTAGATTTCGGTCGAATTTTGGAAAATTGCTACTCGAAATTTCCAATCGGATGCGCTGCCCCGCTTGAATCTGAAAGGCAGTGTGCCCAAGATCAATATCAAATTCATATACTTTTTTTAGTATTAATAAATCATTCTTATCCAGTCCATTGCGATGCCTTGCGCGGATAATGCCGTCGCAAACATTGCGCGCATAACCAGATTTGTCCACCAGCACAAGTTTGGCAGTAAAATCGGTATCCTCCCCTTCGCTTGCCGCAAAAAGTTTTACCTGCACCCTACCAATCACATTTTTCGCCTCTGTGAAAGGATCAGAAGTGTAAACTAAAACATCCGGTCTTTCTTCGATTTCGCGCTGGTCTTTGATACCCAGTTGCTCCGGGAAAAAGTGAAAATTAGCGCCACCATTGGTTGGAACGGGATTCAAAGGATGGTAAGAAAAAGTATCCTTCGCGTTTTGTTTTTGGAATCTTGTTGTCAACCAGCCATCTCCATGTAAACTATTTGCCCCTTTTTGGCTACTCAGATAGAGGGTCGTTTTTTGAATATTTTTCGGCGGGAATGTTTCAAAAGCCTGCCATTCATTGCGAAACATATTAAAAATTTTAACCGATGGCTCATCTAGGATACCATTTTTCTTGCCTTTCAACCAATAATCAAACCACCGCAAAGCAAGCGCACGAATGCCGGAATCGCCAAGATAAGAGGCTTTGCCAAAATCTTCTTCGCCTACTTCCGTCAGGCTCGTGTGCTCCTGATTATGGAACCAGGGACCAATTACCAATTTTTGCGGGGCTTTGGATTGACGGGCAATTTCAAGATAATTTTCAATTGTGCCTTCTTTTACAAAATCGTACCAACCTGTGACGTGAAAAACGGGAATATTCACTTTGCTAAAATCAAAATCCGCATTCAAATTCATATAGGCAGACTTGCTACCCCAGGCAGGACTTGACACGCCAGCCGCTTGCATCGCATTTTGGAGCGGGATAACCCAGTACAAGGAATCGAGGTCATAATTTGCCAAATTGCGCTTCTTTTCTGTTTCTTCGTGCAACAGCCAGGGCAATGCCAAGCCCAAATGCAAAGCGCCGCCGGGATTATTCATTTTTTCAGGTTTAATCCAACCGGAAGTATTGAAGACCGCTTTCAAAGCCGGATGTTGCGCATCCATGACCGTCAGCGCTGTAAAACCAATATAGGACGTACCAAATCCTGCAATTTGACCATCACACCAGGGTTGTTTGGCAATCCAGTCCAAAATCTCCAATCCATCCTTTTTTTCATCTAAAAAGGGCGCGTATTCGCCTTCCGAATCAAATTTGCCGCGCACATCCTGCACCACTGCGACGTAGCCATTTTTTGCAAAATAATTCCCATAATCGCCCATTTGATGTTTACCGTAAGGCGTGCGAATCAAAATGACCGGGTAGCGCCCTGTGGCGTCGGGTTGAAAAATTTCAGTAGATAAATGAATACCATCGGAGAGCGCTATTTTAATCGTTTGTTGTACAATATTGCCATGTTGCGCCACGCTCCATTCAAAAATCAAGCACAAGCGCAATAAAACAATCAATTTAATAAAAACCTTCATATAAAATTTTTGTCGGCAAGAAGCGACAAAAACCAGCTTGAATCAAGGATTCAAAACGGAATGGGATAGTCCGTACCGCAGGAGGGATAATCAGGCTTCTGAAAAAGCCATTTCTTTCTGCCTTTCCATTTTCTCAAGCATATCGGCAGCGTATTTTCTGGAAACCGGAATTACTTGTTCACCATGCAATAAGTGAAGCTTCATTCCTTTTAAATTACCTTCGATATGGCTGACAGTCAATAGATTAACTATATAAGAATGATGGCATCTTTCAATGGGCAGCTGTGCGAGTTGGCTCTCAAAATGCTTCAGACTTCCGCGCAGCAGTTTTCGATTTATTTTTTGTCCTTCGAAGTAATGAATTGTGACATAATTGTCGGAAGATTCAATAAAAAGCAATTGCTGTAAACCTACGCGTAGCCAGTCTTTACTTTGAAACCCTTGCAAATGAAGGATTCCCGAAGGAAGTTGCTGCTGGAAGGAATGTTTTTGCCTGGCTTGGAAATATTTATAAAGCACCCAAGCACCAAAAGGTAGAATCCCCAGTAAAAGCGTTTTTTCTAGTGCTTGCAGATAAGAAAATGCAGGGAAATGATAAACAGGAAATAATACATGTAAAAAATTGCTATACAAATAAACGCCGAATGCCAAAATCAATAGATGTCCAGTTTGTTTTGCAAAAAACTGATACTTCGACGGAAGATATTTAAGCAAAAAAAGGAATATGCATAATTCATTGAACAACAAAATGATGCCACTGATAATACCATAGCCTGAAATTAAAACCGCAAACCAAAGGTCAAAAGCATCGTTTCTAATCGTAAAAGGCTCCAGAAAATTGAGCGCGAAAATCAGGAAAAGCGTCATTAATAGAGCAAGCCCCAGGGTAGAGCGCATATTTTTATCCAAGGATGAAATCAAACCTGACATAGCGAAGTATTTGAAATAAAAGACAGAGGCTTTTAGGCAGCGTTGCGTATTCAGATGAATAAAACTATTGAATGGAAGTTTTCAAAAATTCCGAAGTCTTGTTTATTTTGCCCTTCTAACCAAATAATCTTCCGAAATGATGAAAATCGGTATCGTGGGCGCGGGCGCAATGGGCAGAGGCATCGCACAGGTCGCAGCTACGGCAGGACATGAGGTGTATTTGTACGACGCCAATGTGGAGGCACTCCAAAGCGCGACTACCAACTTGCGCCACATGTTGGATATGCTTTCGCAAAAAGGCAAGATGACTGAAAGTGCCGCCAATGCGACCTTCCACCGCTTTCATTTTATTGAAAAAAAATTGGATTTGCTGAAAGATTGTAATTTGGTGATCGAAGCGATTGTCGAAAATCTGGATGCTAAAAAAGCCCTGTTTTATGAATTGCAGGAAGTGGTTTCCCAAGATTGCATTTTAGCAACTAATACTTCTTCTCTTTCCATTACTGCCATTGCTGCTGCTTGCCGCGACGCGACGCGCGTACTAGGTATTCACTTTTTCAATCCAGCACCATTAATGAAGCTGGTAGAAATTATTCCGGCTGTGCAAACAGATAAAAAAACGATTGAAAATGCTCGAAATTTAATCGAAAGCTGGGGAAAGACGACGGTTTTAGCCAAGGATACACCCGGGTTTATTGTCAATCGCGTGGCGCGACCCTTCTACGGCGAGGCTTTGCGCATTTATGAAGAAGGTATTGCAGACATTGCGACGATTGATTGGGCGATAAAGGAAATCGGGCAATTTAAAATGGGATCTTTTGAACTCATGGATTTTATTGGGCATGATGTGAATTATACTGTCACGGAAACGGTTTTTCGGGAATTTTTCTACGACCCTCGTTACAAACCTTCTTTTTCGCAAAAGCGTTTGGTAGAAGCGGGCTATTTAGGTAAAAAATCTGGTCAGGGTTTTTACAGTTATGCTGAAAATACGATTCAACCTGAGCCGAATAAAAATGAGGCTTTGGGTGAGCAAATCGTGCGACGCGTTGTAATCATGTTGATCAATGAAGCTGCGGATGCTGTTTTTTGGAATATTGCCTCCAAAGAAGATATTGATCTGGCAATGACGATGGGTGTCAACTATCCAAAAGGACTGTTGAAATGGGCAGACGATCTAGGAATTGCGGAATGCGTAGAAATGATGGACGCTTTGTACCGAAATTATCACGAAGACCGCTATCGCTGTAGCCCACTTCTGCGCAGAATGGCGCGAGAAGGGGAAACGTTTTATTGAGTTTGGCGCATTTCTAAAATGTGCCAAACTTATCGAAATGAAATAAAAGATGCCAATAACCATTTCAAATTCTATGTTAGACCAAGCTTATGATGTCCAAAGCTTTCGCGATTGGGGACATCAATTAATTGACCTCCTGGCAGACCATTTACAAAATGCGCAAAACCGCATAGAACCTGTCATTCCTTACCACAACCCTGAAGCTGAGCTGACCTTTTGGCAACAGGATTTTCAATCGGGACAAGAGCAACCATTACATTTATTTAGTAAAATATTACATCATTCGATAAATGTGCATCATCCGCATTATATCGGGCATCAAGTGTCAGTACCTGCGCTGGTGGCAAGCTTAGCCGGGTTAGTATCTGATGTCTTGAGCAATGGCACGGGCGTGTATGAAATGGGCATGGCGTCAAATGCGCTAGAGAGAGTGGTTACCGATTGGGTCGCTAAAAAAATTGGCTACCATACAAATGCAGCAGGCCTTTTGACTTCAGGCGGTTCGCTGGCAAATCTTACGGCATTATTGGCTGCACGCAAAGCGCAAGCAACCGAGGTTTGGGAAGAAGGGCACAATGAACAATTAGCAGTACTGGTCTCCGAAGAAGCACATTATTGCATCGACCGCGCGGCAAGGATTATGGGCATGGGCAGCAAAGGCATCATAAAAGTGCCTGTGAATGAGCGTTATCAAATTCGCACCGATTTATTAGAAGAATATTTGCAAAAAGCAAAAACCGAAGGATTGAAAGTCATTGCCGTTATTGGCTGCGCGGCTTCTACGGCTACTGGTTCTTATGATGATCTCAATACTTTGGCAGACTTTTGCGAACAACATCATCTTTGGCTACACGTGGACGGTGCGCACGGTGGAGCGGTTGTTTTTTCTGAGAAATATCGTCATCTGGCAAAAGGCATCGAACGCGCCGATTCGGTTGTGATTGATTTTCATAAAATGCTGATGACGCCGGCGTTGAACACCGCTTTGATCTTCAAAAATGGCGAGGATTCCTATCGAACTTTTGCACAAAAAGCCCAGTATTTGTGGGACTCCCAGCAAACACCCGAGTGGTATCATTCTGGCAAACGCGCTTTCGAGTGTACCAAATTTATGATGTCGGTCAAAGTTTATTCAATCTTGAAAACCTACGGTGAAGCAGTATTTGCTGAGAATGTGGAGCGACTCTATGATCTTGGAAAGGTTTTTGCAAAAATGATCCAGGAAAGGCCAGACTTTGAATTGGCGGTTGAGCCCGAGGCAAATATTGTGAATTTTCGTTATAAAAAAACGCCTGAATCTGAGTTAAATGAACAGAATAGCGCGATTCGACAGTCTTTGCTTGAATCTGGCAAATTTTATATCGTACAAACCATGCTTCAGGGTAAGCGCTATTTACGAGCCTCCATTATGAATCCTTTGACCACCAAGCAAGATTTGGCAGTGCTGCTGGATGAAATAGTGCAACTCGCAACTCAAGGATAGTGCATTTTCTGATGCTTCTTTCTTATAATTGTAGCAAATTCCTGATAAATGAAATTACTTGAAGTCAACAATAGAAGGACTTGGCGAATATTTCATCAGGTTTTAAAAACCGTATATAGCCACACGCCGCAATACATTTTTCCTTTGGAAAAAGAGATAGAAAACGTCTTTGATCCTGCATCAAACAAGGCATTTGAAAAGGGTGAGGCAAAATGTTTTGTGTTGTTGAATGATCGCAGCAAGCCCGTTGGGAGAATCGCTGCATTCATAGACCATGCCCGCAATGAAGGACAGCCACACAAAGCCGGAGGCATTGGTTATTTTGAATGTATTAACGATGAAGATTGTGCCGATGCGCTTTTCAAAGCAGCGGAGGATTATTTGAAGTCAAAAGGAGTTGAAATCATTGATGGCCCGATCAATTTTGGTGAGCGCGACAAATTCTGGGGCTTGTTGGTGAAAGGGCAGGAATTCCCGCCTTTGTATCAGGAAAATTATCATCCACATTATTACGAAACATTTTTTTTGGAGCATAATTACAAGCCTTTCGAGCAAATTTTGACCTACAAAGGCGCAACAAAAGAAATTCCATTCGAACGCTTGGCAAGCGTTGCCAAACGCCTCAAAGAACGCCAGCCCGTAGATGTGAAACCGCTTGATTTTGGTAATTTAGAGCCTTTTGCACATGATTTTAGTGAGGTTTACAATGCCTCTTTCCGAGCATTTGCACATTTCAAACCGATCAGCCCCGCGCAAGTGATGAAAATGATGGAGCAAGCCAAGCCCATAGCTGATCCTCAAATCTCTTGTATTGCTTATTTTGAAGGGCATCCGGCGGGATTTATGGCGCTGTATCCTGATGTGAATCCCTATCTAAAACACGCCAAAGGCAAGCTCAATCTTTGGACAATTCCGATTTTTTTGTGGAAAAAAAATCGCGCGAAAACCCGCATCGCCAAAGGCATGGGCTTCGGCATTCATCCTGATTATCAGTCAAAAGGTATTTTTGCGCTACTAATGGATTACTTGAGTACGGAGCGCAACGTACGCGTCTATCCTTATATGTGTCTTGCAGGCATTCGCACGCATAACCACGAAATTCGGAGCTTGTATGCCAAGTTGAACGTAGAAATTGATCGGGTACACGTTACTTATCGGAAGTATTTGAATCCTGCGATTCCTTACGAGCCGTTTGAGTTTATAAAGGTGTGATGCTGGGTTTTGGATTTACATCTTCGTTCTCAATACACCTAAATGCTTCTCCAATTCCATTTCATCGTAGATGAGTACCTCGCGTACTTTGCTGCCTTCGCTTGGGCCAACGATGCCCATTGCTTCGAGTTGATCCATGATACGTCCGGCACGATTGTAGCCTAATTTAAGGCGGCGTTGAATCATCGAGGTAGAGCCATGCTGATTTTGTACAATGAGTCGGGCAGCATCTTCAAACATTTCATCCAAATCGCTGTAACGCAATGGCACAACGCCTTGCATATCCTCATCGGTGTGGAATTCCGGCAGGAGGTAAGGCTCAGGATAGCCGGGCTGTTTGGAAATAAAATCAATCACACGCTCCACTTCGGGCGTGTCCACAAAAGCGCATTGCAGGCGCACCATATCGCCACCAACAGACAACAACATATCGCCTCGACCAATCAACTGATCGGCGCCACCTGCATCAAGAATGGTGCGAGAGTCCACTTTGGAGGCTACTTTGTAAGCGATCCGTGCAGGAAAGTTCGCTTTGATTACACCCGTAATGATATTCACCGAAGGACGCTGGGTAGCAATAATCAAGTGAATGCCCACAGCCCGCGCCAATTGGGCGAGTCGGCCGATTGGCAATTCGATTTCTTTACCTGCTGTCATGATCAAATCCGCAAATTCATCAATCACCAACACGATAAACGGCATGAAGCGATGCCCTTTCTGAGGATTGAGTCGGCGCTGCACAAATTTTTCGTTGTACTCACGGATGTTGCGCGTACCCCCTTTTTTCAATAGATCGTAGCGTTCATCCATTTCGATACATAGCGAATTCAAAGTATGAATCACTTTATTCGTCTCGGTTACAATCGGTTCATCCTGCCCGGGCAAGAATGCAAGGAAGTGATTCTCCAAAGCACTATATGGGAATAATTCTACTTTTTTCGGATCGATCAATACTAATTTGAGCTGTGACGGGTGCTTTTTGTACAATAATGACATCAGTACTGCATTGATACCCACCGATTTACCTTGACCCGTAGCGCCCGCCACCAGCAAGTGCGGCATCTTTGCCAAATCCACGACAAACACTTCATTGGAAATGGTTTTACCCAATGCAATCGGCAGATCCATTTTGGCTTGCTTGAATTTAGGCGATCCCAGCACTTCTTTCATCGAAACGGTCTGCTTCTTTTTATTTGGCACTTCGATACCAATCGTACCCTTACCAGGAATAGGTGCGATGATACGAATGCCAAGCGCCGCAAGGCTCAACGCAATATCATCTTCCAAATTTTTAATCCTTGAAATGCGGACACCCGGAGCAGGTACAATTTCGTAAAGCGTGACCGTCGGCCCAATGGTGGCGCGGATTTTGGTGATTTCAATTTTATAATTCAGGAGTGTTTCAATAATTTGATCCTTGTTTTGTTCTAATTCCTCCCGATCAATTTCCAATTTATCATCCGAATAATCCACCAATAACTGAAGAATCGGATGCTCGTACATCGAAAGTTCCAAAGTAGGATCGTAAGGTTCGCTGTGATCAATATTCTCTTGCGCTGCGGCTTGCACTTGGTTGACAGGTGAAGAGGCCGGTCCTGGCACTTCTTTTTCTTGCGATTTTACCTCCTCGAATGGTGTTTCTATTTCCAACTCCGCTTCACCTACTTTGAGCGCTTCTCTTTTATTCGCTTCATCCAATGGGAATTTCAGTTGGGCAGGCTTGAGCACTTCCTCGCCGCCGGCTTCCAGCGCTTTAGGGCTGGCATTATTAGGCGATTCCGTTTTTACAGATCGATCATTTTTAAAAATATTTGTATTTGCATTGGTATTCTGTCTTTGTTGTCGCCAAGGCAATTTGCCTGAAAACCAGTCCAGCATATAATTCCGTGATTCTTCAATCGCTTGCTGAAAGGTCATATCCCGGAAATTAGGATTGAAAGACCAAACCACAATCCCTGCAATAGAAAATAAAATGAATACAATGAGTCCAAGCGTACCGACAAAATTAAGCAACCATTGGCTCACTGCATCACCAAAAGCACCACCCCAGGGAAATCCTGCACCTCCGAAAAGAAAACCCAGCGTAACCGACAAAAGCACCAACCAAAGTACCGCTGAACGCACACGATGTATATAGCGTTTAAGCGGTGCCCGCCAAATCAAACCCAATCCAAATTGAGACAAAATATAAATGAAAAGAAAAGAAGGCAGCCCGAATCCCCAATAAAAAAACATATTAGAGACAATCGCGCCCAAGCGCCCAAGCCAGTTGGCCATTTCCAGGTTGCTGGCGAGTACGCCCCAAGAGAAGCGCAGCACTTTATCCTGATCAATATGCCAGGTAAACAGGTAGGAGAAAAAAGCAATAAATAAGTAAAACGAGATAAACAGGAGAACAATACCCAATAATTTGGGAATGCGTTCATCGTTTAATCCGATTTTCAGCGAAAGTTGTTTGAGATTTCTTTTTCTTTTTGCAGCCATGCTCGCGGTGTCGCTCGATTTGGTTATTTGTTATTGGTTATTTGGTTCTGGTCAAAAATCGGCCAGATAAGAGATAACTAATAACAACATTCTACAAAAATAGCTATTAAAAATTGGAAAAAAGAATAATTCCTGCTGCGAAGTTATTTTAGATTATCAGTAAAAGGTGATTTTGTGTCAATTATTTGCTTATCAAATTCTGAGTTATCAAAAATATTTTAACTCAAAAGAAAGTGAAAAACAAAACAATCTTTGAAGTAACTTTGCCTGCTGCTTTACATCTAAAAAAGTTTGTCAGTCAACTATCAACTAACTTAAAACACAAGCTTGTATGTTAACGCTTCAACCTGTTGACAGAAGGACAGGACTTACACGCGAGGCATTCGCACAGGAATACCTCCTGCCCTCCAAGCCGGTCGTCTTTACTGACCTTATTGATGCTTGGCCAGCTACAAAAAAATGGACGATTGCCTTTTTCAAAGAAAAATATGGGCATCTGCAAGTGCCAGTTGTTTCTAATAATTATTCTAAACCCGGTAAAGGATATATGACACCAGATATGGTGATTCCTTTGCGCGAGTACCTCGAAAAATTGGAAGGCGGCCCTACTGATTTGCGTTTGTTTTTGTACAATATTTTCCGCCATGCGCCGGAGTTGACCAAAGATTTTGCTATTCCTGTCATCATGGATGGTTTTATTAAAGAATTTCCTTTTATGTTTTTTGGCGGGCAAAGCTCGAAAGTCGCTTTACATTATGATATTGACCTCTCGCACGTATTTTTGAATCAATTTCATGGACGGAAGCGGGTCGTACTGTTTCCGCCGGATCAATCCAAATATTTGTACCAGCATCCCTTTACCGTTGCCAGCTATATAGATGTGAATAACCCTAACTATGAGTTATATCCAGCCCTTCGCAAAGTACAGGGCTACGAAACGATGTTGAATCCTGGCGAAACGATTTTTATGCCTTGTGGTTATTGGCATTATATAGAATATACCGATGGTGGTTATTCTATGTCATTACGAGCCAATGAATCTTATGCGCGTCGTGCGCGTGGTTTGTGGAACATCGCTCGCCATTATGTTGTCGATAAAGGCATGAACAAAATCATGGGCGACGATTGGCGCAAGATGAAAGAAGGTATGGCAAAGCGGCGGGCAGAGGAAATGATCGCCTGAAAAAGATGCTATCGTTCTATTAATATTTTAGTACTATTGATAAGTGTTGTATCCACAGCATCTATAGTAGCTAAAAGCAGGTATCAGAAGTATCCAATAACCAATATCCAGAATGCTCACTACCGAACAAATTCAGCGCTTCCGGGCCGAGACGCCCGGTGTAAAAAATCGCATGCACTTCAATAACGCCGGCGCCGCCCTGATGCCTCAATTAGTTATTGATGCCATCCAAAAACATTTGCAGCTTGAAATAGAAATTGGTGGATACGAAGCAGAAGCTTTAGTACAAAAGGAAATCGAAGGTTTCTATCAGGCAATGGCTTTGTTTTTGAATTGCAAATCAGATAATATTGCTTACGCTGGCAATGCTACCGATGCTTATAATCGCGCCTTGTCAGCAATTCCTTTTGCAGAGGATGATGTAATCATCACCACGAATAACGATTATGTCTCCAATCAGATCGCTTTTCTCGAATTGCAAAAACGCTATGGCATCCAACTCATTCGAGCGCAAGATCGGCCCGAAGGCGCCGTAGATGTTGATTCGATGCGAGCTTTGATCAAAAAGCATAGCCCAAAATTAGTTGCGGTGACGCATGTACCGACCAATTCGGGTTTGGTGCAACCTATTATTGAAATTGGTAATATTTGTGCAGAGGAAGACATATTTTACCTGGTGGATGCTTGCCAATCGGCAGGGCAAATGCCGTTGGATGTACAGCAAATCAAATGCGATTTTTTGAGCGC
The DNA here is from genome assembly GCA_033761835.1 of Saprospiraceae bacterium. Lineage (GTDB taxonomy): Bacteria > Bacteroidota > Bacteroidia > Chitinophagales > Saprospiraceae > JADJNW01. Next base: position 19,900 of record JANRME010000305.1, on the reverse strand, counting down.
TACTTATCGAAAATTCCTGCGCGGGCCGCGTGGCGCGGGTTTTTTATATGCTTCGGATAAGGCATTGGATTTAGAATTAGAGCCCATTTTTGTGGATTTGCATAGTGCCACCTGGATTGAACCAGATATTTATGAATTGCGCCAGGATGCGCGTCGTTTTGAAGTCTGGGAACGCCCGTTCGCATTGATGCTTGGAAGCAAGGCTTGTGTAGAATATGCACTCGAAATTGGCTTGCCTAATATCGAACAACGCGTAAAAATGCTGGCAGATTTGTGTCGCAATAAAATTAGTGCTATTCCTGGCATCCGAAACTTGGACAAAGGCATAGAACGCTGTGGAATCACGACTTATGCCCTCAAAAACTGGCAACCCGATGCTTTAAAAAACAAACTGCAAGAACATAAAATCAATACAACGATTACTCGAAGCGGCGGCGCTATCATTGATTTTGCTGAGAAAGGCGTGGACTGGGCGCTGCGCGTATCGCCGCACTATTATAATACCGAAGAAGAAATTGACATATTGACAAATGTATTATCAGATTTGATTCGATCATAAAGAAATTTACATTTTAACTATAAAGTTTCTAATATAAACATTTAATTATCAACCAATTGTTGAGTAATCAATTTTTTAATAAAGAACCATTTACTTATTTTTACAGTCAAACAAAACTAAACCGATATGAAACTATTGCAGGATAAAGTGGCTTTGGTGACTGGGGGTTCGCGTGGCATTGGTACAGCCATTGTAAAACGCTTCGCAGAACAAGGGGCCAATATTGCTTTTACTTATCTGTCTTCGGAAGCACCAGCTAAAGCAATCGAAGAAGAATTGAATAATCTTGGCATTAAAGCTAAAGCTTATAAATCGGATGCCAGTTCTTATCAGGGAGCAGAAGAATTAATCAAATCGGTGCTGGAAGACTTCAGCAAATTGGATATTTTGGTGAATAATGCCGGAATCACGCAAGACACTCTGATGCTACGTATGAGCGAAGAACAGTGGGATCGCGTGATTGAGACCAATCTGAAATCAGTTTTTAATCTCACCAAACACGCACTCCGGCCGATGATGCGCACGGGTGGTTCGATTATCAATATGAGTTCGATTGTAGGTATCACTGGAAATGCCGGGCAAGCCAATTACGCTGCTTCTAAAGCAGGGATTTTCGGTTTTACCAAATCGATTGCTAAAGAAATGGGCTCTCGCAATATTCGTTGCAACGCAGTAGCGCCGGGCTTTATCGAAACGGATATGACCGAAAATTTGGATGAAAAAACGAAAGAAGCTTATTTGACCAATATCCCTTTGAAACGCTTAGGTAAAGCTGACGAAGTAGCGGATTTATGCGTCTTTTTGGGTTCGGATATGTCCAGCTATATTTCTGGTCAAACCATCAGTGTTTGCGGGGCTTTGACGACTTAGAGAAAAACGTTGCCGAGTAATTTGCACTACCCGGCAACTCCTAAAATTTGAATCATAAATTTTCCATATACTTATAAACACTGCCCGTATTGAGCAGTACCACTTCTTCCCAGGGTTGAATCCACTTTTTCTCAACCAATTTTTTACAAGCTGCCCAAACCGCTGCACCTTCCGGCGAAATCAGCATCCCTTCAGTTTGTGCCAATTCACGTAAGCCATCGAGCATCGCTTGTTCTGAAACGGCTACGGCTGTGCCATGACTTTCGTACAAAGCCTGTAAAATCAACTCATCTCCAAATGCTGCGGGTACGCGCAAGCCATTGGCAATTGTTTCTTCAGGATCTTGGAATGGCTCGGCAATGCTTTTGTTTTCTTGAAATGCTTTTACAATCGGATAGCACGCTTCTGTTTGCACGGCCACCATCCTCGGTCTTTTTGAGCCAATCCAGCCCAAGCGCTCCATTTCATCAAATGCTTTCCAAATGCCAATCAAACCAGTGCCGCCGCCGGTCGGATAAATAATCACATCCGGTAATTCCCAGCCAAACTGCTCTGCGATTTCATAGCCCATCGTTTTCTTACCTTCCAAGCGGAAAGGTTCTTTTAAAGTAGAAATGTCAAACCAATCGGGTTCGCGTACTTTGGCAATTTCCATCGCACAATCGCGGATGCTGCCATTCACTAAAGTGACTTTAGCGCCAAAATATTCGCATTCTTTTCTAAAAACCTCTGGCGTGGCCACAGGCATAAAGACGTACGCTTCCAGACCTGCTTTCGCACAATAAGCGCTCATCGCGCCGCCGGCATTGCCTGCGGTGGGAATCACGCATTTTTTTACCCCAAGCTCTTTTGCTTTGGAAATCGCCATCGACAAACCTCTCGCTTTGAAAGAACCTGTTGGGTTGTAGGCTTCATCTTTCAAGTACAGATGGTCAAGTCCGAGCTTCTTTGCGACTTCTTGCAAGCTAAAAACAGGCGTCATGCCTTCGCCGAGCGAAACAATATTCTTATCATTTTCTATCGGCAGTACTTCGCGGTAGCGCCACATGGTGCGGGGGCGATCTTGGAGCAAATCACGATCAACCCCTTGCAACAAGTCGTATTGAGCGATCAATGGTTTGTTCAGATCAGAATAAGTTTGCAATTGGTTTTTGTCATAAATTTTGCCCGTTTTAGAACAAATTAAATCTGTGTACAGCGATTTGAGTTCAATCAACGTTTCCATAATAAACTTTAGATTATTAGATTTTAGACGATAGACAGTAGATTTTTTCATCAAAACCCAAAATCAGATGCTTTATCTAATGTCTAAAGTCTATCCTCTAAGGTCTTTTTGTCCAGCAAATGTTCAACTTTTTAAACATAGAGGCTTTTCAATTTTTGACCAACTTTGATACTTTTTTGCGCAATTGAAAAAATGACACAGCACTGATGAAGGCTATTCTTTTTAAAGTAACTGAAAGTACGAACGAATCTTTCCATGTACAGGAAAACCGACAAGGGCATCAGTACGACCAAATGCATTATCACCCGGAATATCAGATTAGCTTGATCGTGGAAGGTAGTGGCGAATGCAGTATTGGCGATTATAATGATCGATTTGTGACGGGCGAGATATATGTGATTGGCTCAAACGTGCCACACGTCTTTACCAACCGCGAGGCGCACATCATCTCTGTGTTTTTTAAGGATACTACTTTCGGGGGCTATTTTTTCCAACTGCCCGAAATGGCAGCAGTGAAGCATTTTCTGGAAGAAGCATTGCATAGTTTCAAGCTACACGAGCCTTTGGCGCAAAGCATTCGACCGCTGATGCTGGCGTTTTCCAAATTGAGCGGCGCTGCTCGCATCACTCAATTACTGAGTATCTTAAATCAAATGGCGCTCAGCACCGAAAAGGCGCTGCTCTCGCAGGCAATCGCTGATTCTAATTATTCTTATACCGCTTTATACCGCCGCATGAAAAAGGCGTTTCGCTACTTAGCAGATAATTTTGATAAAGAAATCTCTTTGGATGATATTGCCGGTTCGGTGCATCTGAGTCGTTATGCGTTTTCGCGTTATTTCAAAAAAATCACCAATAAATCCTTCGTCAATTACCTCAACGAACTTCGCGTGAAAGCCGCTTGCCGCTTCCTCTTGCGCAGCGATTATACCATCACGCAGATAGGCTATTTATGTGGCTTCAACAACCTATCCAATTTTAATCGCCATTTCAAAAGAATGATGAATTGCACACCTTCGGAGTATCGGGCACAAGGAGCGTAAGATATTAGGAAAATTGAGAACGGTTTTAGTTCAAAACATCTGTTCAGAGCTTCGGAACATCTGCCTTCAAGTGTAGAACATCTTGCCTTTAGTTCTATACTTCTTCCTTGATGTTAATGACATCTTTATGGTAGTGGTATAACTTCTTCGTTGATGTTTGGAACATCTTCATGGAAGTAAAAAACTTCTCTATTTTAGTAAATAACATCTTCACAGAAGTAATGAACTTCAAGCTTGAAGTTATCGAACATCTTTGCTCCAGTTCTGAACTTGAGTCTTGATGTAAAAAACATCTTCACAGATGTTCCGAACTTGTTTTTTAAATCGCTGCGGTTGTTATAAGCTGATGTAAGAAAGAAATGTGGTAAATTTATACACCAGTACAAAAAGCATTTGTAAAAGCAACTCAGGTTAATTAGAGTGAAGAACAAAGATTTCCTACCTCCGAATGAATACTTCCATCCCAAATTGTATTTTCACTGCATATTTTCTTTGCCGCCGCAATTAAAACTAAGCCAAATCAAATAAATTATTCACTCCGGGTGTGCGGGCTACATTAAAGCCTTCGGCGTATTCAAACCCTGCGGGACGCCCATAAGCGCGCGCTTTGGCATACAAAAATTCTATAAAATCCTTCCCGGAAATCGGGGTACTCAATTCTTCTTTGTATTCATCCGCATCGGGTAGGTCAAATTGTGAGCGGAAAGCCTTCACCAGTTCGATTTTCTTTTCTATATAAAGTGAAATATCGACTATAAAATCTGGCGGAAGGTTATGATCTTGCACGTAATGATAGACTGCTTTGGGCCGCCAACGATCTTGCAAATTCCCATCTTCGTCATAAGTTGGAATCTTTACCAAACCTGAATAAAAACAAGCATCGGCGGTCAGCTTTGCAGCGCGCCCATGGTCGGGATGGCGATCACTCAAAGCATTGGCAAGTACAATATCTGGTCGGCACCAACGCAATACTTGGATGATTTTTACTATATTTTCATGGTTGTATTCGAAGAAACCATCCGCCATATTCAGGTTTTTGCGAAAAGCAGCACCCATTAATGTAGCAGCGTTGGTGGCTTCGCGGTCGCGAATCTCGGCGGTGCCACGCGTACCCAGTTCGCCGCGGGTGAGGTCGAGTAAACCAACGGTTTTACCCATTTCTAAGTGTCGGAGCAAAGTACCGCTACAACTCAATTCTACGTCGTCGGGGTGAACCCCGATAGCCAATATATCTACTTTCATGCGCGAAATTTACAAGTTTTGACAACAAACTTCGCAACAGATAAGTTTGAGCGTTTCTAAAAAATAAGATTTAGAACAGTTTTCGGATGGCGTGTTGCACAAGAAAAGAAGTGGGGCTGATGAAACTGTAAAAATGGGTCGCCACTTTGCCTTGGCGATCGATCAAATATTTGTGAAAATTCCATTGAGGAGCAGTATTGACGTTGCCGTTGTGTTTTCGATTAGAAAGAAATTGGAATAAATCAGAAGCTTTTTCACCTCTGACGTGAATTTTCTTAAAAATCGGGAAGGAGGTATTGTAATTCGCAACGCAGAAATGCTCAATTTGCTCACTGCTGAGTGGCTCTTGTCTAAGAAAATCATTCGATGGAAAGGCCAGTATTTCAAAGCCTTGTGCATGAAATTTCCGGTACAATTTTTCCAACTTTTCTAATTGCGGCGTGTAGATGCACTTTGAAGCCGTATTTACAATCAGCAACACTTTGCCTTCGTATTGCGACAATTCGACAGGTTTGCCATGCAAATCATAGACGGTAAATTGGTAAATAGTGGACTTCGCAATTGTTTGTTCTTCCTGCATCGCTTCGGTTTCATTCAAAGATGCTTGTGTAACCAAAATTGATCTGGTTGGTTCAATGCCTGTCGATTATCCTTATTAAAAAATTGTTAATGGTACATAATCTAATGATCCATGAAATTTACCCTCCGGCTTGTACCAGCTTGGGTTTACGCGTGGCATTTCTGCTCAAATCAAAGGTTTGACGGTAGACGTTTCGCATTTGGTCAAAATAAGTGAGCTCAATACTGAAATTATGCGTGATTTTTTCTTGGGCTACAGCTTCCAGAAGAACGCTATACGTCTTGCCTCTGTCGAGTTGATGTCCGGCAAAAGCATTTTTGAATACAATGTCGCGGCGACTTTTTACAAACAAAGAGGTGAAAGTAGCGGTTTCGCCGTTGTTTTTGATTTTCAGAAAAGCATCTCTTCCCAAAGGTGAAACCTGGAAAGCCTCTAGTATCAATTGAGGTGCTACTTTGGCACGGCGTTTCCGGCGGCGGCTGGCGCTGGCGAGTGGCAGAATTACAAATAGCAGTAGCAAAACGCCACCAATGATTGCCCAATGTGTGAGGGTGAAAAACTGAATAAGATTTTTGGCCTCTGCAAGTAATGTATCCAGATTCATAACGGAAGTTGGTTGGGTGTAGTTTTCCGGGCGTAAAGCTAAGAATTTTGAGGAGGCTATAAAAGTCAGTCCCAGAAATTATTGAGCAAATGCTGATAGGATACAATCTTCCGAAGCCTTTAAATAAAAACTTCGGAAGGTCGTAGTATTAATTTTTCCGTTGCGTCCAGATTTCGTGCATCGGCTCACCGGCGCTGCTTTTGCCAATATGGTGCCACTCGCCCTCTTTTTTGTCAAAATTGAAAGTCAGGCTCATGCCCACGCGCTTGTTGTCGCGCGAGAAGAATAGGATATTTTCTGTATAAACGCCATCTTTCGCTGTGTACGTGCCGCCGCCTGTTCCGGAGAATTGCTTCGTCGCAGTGTTATAGGCAATCCACTGGAAACGAGTCCCTGTCAGGATTTTCATGGTTTTGCGCGATACATTGGTATCCCGACGACTTTCTTTACCATCTTGCCCCACGCGACCTGCCATCAACCAAGAACCGGTAAGGTCGGTGTTTTCGCTTTTGTCAATGTTTTCCCAACTTAATTTACTGCTTCCGTTCTGACTTAATACCAATTGCTCTTTCTCCATTTTCGCCATCCAGGTCTCGGATTTGCCTACCATTGCAGTGTCGGCCGTGTTGAATTCAAAATTCAAGGTTACCTTTTCGTCTTGCATCTGCCAACTACCGCCTTTGGTAAAGAGGAATTCGCCGGAAGCCGTTTTGTACTCCGTCCAGGAGAAAAACTCGCCGCTGAAGAGCAGCACCCGCGTCACCGCTTCGCCTTTGTCGGTCGCAGCGTTTTGCCAGGCGCCTTTCAGGTCCAATTTGTTCGTGCCAAATAAATATGCCGAACTTGCTACACTGAGTAACAATACCATCAAGAAAATCAATCTTTGGGTTTTCATAGAAATCGTTTTATAGATTTGACCAATTGAAGTATGCTAAATATCCAAAAAGGTACAATAATTTAGGGCGATTACTTTATTATCTGGGATTTTTGAGTTTTTGTAAAATATTCGTCGAACAAGTCAACTCGCGTTTTTGCCCTCATCGGACTTTTGCTTGCAAATTCATTTCGTAATTGAGTCTGAAATTAAATCATTTTTTTTATGAAAAACCATAGCCAAAACAGCTTTCTTCTCACCTCCGCTCTCTATGCCGCCAAACTGCTTCATGACACATTTAGTAATTGCAAAGCCTGGATGAAAAATAACCGAAATGTGTACCTTTGTGCTGCCTTAACCAATAATAAATTCCTATGCACCCTCAATACTGGATACTCCTTGTATTTATATTTGCGACGCACTTGTTCTTAACCGGTCAAAATCAACCCGGTACGCCTTTAGCTATTAAAAGAGCGCAGGGAAAAATCGTACTGGATGGTCAAATTGATGAACAAGACTGGCAAGACGCGGATGTAGCGGATGATTGGTACAAAAACTTCCCGGTAGATACGGCACTAGCTACCTTCCAAACCGAAGCCCGATTGACTTTTGATGATGATTTTTTATACGTGTCCTTTGTTTGCTACGACGACACTACTGCTGATATTATTAGCTCTTTGCGCCGCGACTTTAATTACGATCAGAATGATAACGTCGGCTTTTCGCTGGGAACTTATAACGATAAACTCAACGGCTTTTTCTTCGTCATTACACCGGCAGGGGTACAAATGGAAGGCACGGTGACCGGAGGCGGTACAAGCAATGATTCGTATAATATCTTTTGGGATAACAAATGGTACTCCAAAGTGATGCGCTACTCGGATCGTTGGGTGGCGGAGTTGGCGATTCCGTTCAAGAGTTTTCGCTATCGCTCCGATGTGCGCGAATGGAATATCGGTATAGATCGTTGGGATCTAAAACGCAATACCAAGTCTTCTTGGATTCACACACCCATTCAATACGTCACGACCTCTTTTCCATACAGCGGTCAATTGATTTGGGAAGACCCTATTCCAAAAGCCAAGACGAATATTTCATTCATACCTTATATTGCAGGGCAGACTGCAAGCGATCGAGAGGTCAAGCCAGCAGAACAATCGTCTGATATTCAGGCTGGTTTTGATGCAAAAGTAGCTGTTACGCCCTCCCTCAATCTTGACCTTACGGTGAATCCTGATTTCTCACAAGTGGAGGTGGACAGACAAGTCATCAATCTAACACGCTTTGAATTTCAATTCCCCGAACGGCGGCAGTTCTTTCTGGAAAACAGCGATCTTTTTGCCTTAGCGGGATATCCCAATGCACGTCCTTTTTTCTCGAGGCGTATTGGCTTGGTGCGCGACTCATCAGGACTGTTTCAGCAAGTACCCATTTCTTTCGGGGCGCGGTTGAGTGGTTCTTTGAACGATAAATGGCGCATTGGACTAATGAATATGCAAACGCAGCAGAAATTGGAATTTGGGCTGCCCGCCCAAAACTATACGGTAGCAGCCGTACAACGTAATTTCTGGGCGCAGTCTAGCTTTACGGTCAGCTTTGTTAACAAAGCATCGCTTGGGGTAGAAGCAGGTGATTCAACCAAGTATTTCGCAGACGGCGTATTCCGGCGATTGCAAACAGGGGATAAATCGGTTTTGCGTCCCAATACTTACAATCGAGTATTAGCAGCAGACTTGGAGATGCTGAGTAAAGATGCCAAGTGGTATCATAGTTCCTTCATCGGCAAGTCATTCGATGATTTTAATAACCGGGAAAATCTGGCAGGGCTAGCGTTTACCAGTTTTCAAACGCGCAATGTAAATGCACACATAGGTTATAATTTTGTCAATGAATACTTCAACCCTGAAGCAGGATTTGCGCCAGGCATTCGCGTCTATCCGGGGCAATACTCTTTTTTTAGTAGTGCGGGCTATACTTTTTATCCAAAGAGTGAGCAGATCATTCGCATGGGACCAAGCGTTGAAGTCAACTCCACCTATATTCCCGGCGGCACCAACACCGACCGCAGCCTGAGCCTGGAATACGAAATTTCCTTCACCAACGCTTCAGAAATTAGTTTTGGATTCAACAGCGTTTACCAACAGCTAACCTTTGATTTTAACCCTATCAATACTGAAAAATATACCTCTTTTTTAAGTGGAGAAGAATATAATTGGAACTCCGTATCCCTTGAGTATCAGAGCAATCAACGCCGTTTGTTCAACTACAACGTGTCGGCGACGTACGGCGGGTTTTACAATGGCACTAATTTCAATCTATCTGGGGAATTGGCTTATCGTTATCAACCTTATGGCAACATCTCCCTGCGATTCGATTATAATGATTTGCAATTGCCTGAAAAATATGGTGCCGAGCAGCTGTTTCTGATTGGTCCACGTATAGATTTGACGTTCACCGATAAATTGTTCCTGACTACTTTCGTGCAGTATAATAACTTGTTGGACAACGTCAATCTAAACGCGCGTTTTCAATGGCGCTACCAGCCAACTTCCGACATTTTCCTGGTTTATACTGAAAACTATCTACCGGAAAATCTGAACAGCAAGAACCGAGCACTGGTTTTTAAAATAACGTATTGGCTCAATCTATAATGGGCGGTAAATGGTGTTTGACATCATCTTGGAGACCATTCATTCACTGAGCTGGATAATAGAAGGATAAAAGTGCAGACAAAAGCACTCCATTTCTCTCCAGCATTTCCTTTATTTGTAATAACTGAGGAATATATTAACGAAGAAGAATAGATAAGAACGGAAAAATCAAAGGATTGTAGTAAAATAAGTAGCGCGGGGGAGGCTTGAACTCCCGACCTTGCGATTATGAATCGCACGCTCTGACCAGCTGAGCTACCGCGCCATTTTAGAACTTAAATTGTCCAACTTCTCGCCCCTGATATGCTACTTCTCAAAAAGCGAGTGCAAATATCTGCTTTTATCGCATCATTCGCAATAGCTTTTCTTATATTTTTCCATTGTCCTTATACAATTATCCATAAACAATCAATTCAATGCTTTCGCCAGCGTTTTAGTTCCAGTATGATGTCTTTTTGGGGTTCGCCAAACTCCACAAGGGTTTCTTCAAAGCTTGGGCTTCGCCATTTTACAGCAGGATTGTTGGAGAAAGCATAAGGCTCGGTCGGGACACCGAAAGAATTTTTATCCAATATTCCATTTCCATTCAAATCGTGAAAGACCGCAACCGCGTATTTGCCAAAAGGTAATTCAGGAATAGGAATGATGCAAATGGGCTTCGATGTTACGGGAATGATTTTTCCGATTATATTCTCTTTCAAAAAATGTAATTCGCTTTCATAAACAGCAACGTACAGCGTACCGCGCTCGGCTTCCAGGTTTTTGACGATTAAAGTAAGCGTTCCTTTACTCTCTTTGAGAGGCACGATAGGCAGCCATGTGCCGAATAGCACCAACATATAAAACATCTGCATTGTCAATGTGAATTTTTGAAGCCTTAAAACACCCAATGCAGATTTATGTTCATCCTTTTGCCCAGGTAGTGCCTTCTTTGCTGTCTTTGAGTTGGATATCCAATTCTTTCAACACATCGCGGATTTTGTCGGAAGTCGCCCAGTCCTTGCGGGTGCGGGCATCAGCGCGCATTTCGATGATGAGTTGCATCAAGCCATCCAGTACGCCATTCCCATCCGAATTCTGATCCTCGTCCAATAAACCAAAAATATCGTAGATAAAATCGTGGAAAGTCTTTTTCAAATACTCCAGTGTCTCAGCAGAAACCTCCATGATATTGAGTTGTCCGCCTTTCAATGCGTTGATTTTTGTGACCAATTCAAATAAATTCGCCAAAGCTTTAGGTGTATTGAAATCGTCATTCATATTGGTGAAAGCCTCCGCCAACAAAACCCTGATTTCCTGATCTAATGCGCCAACTTGCACTGTTGCTGCGGGTTGCAAAGATTTCAATGTTTTCATGGCTTCCATCAATCGGCGGAAACCTTTTTCCGCAGCTTGCAACGCTTCATCCGTCAAATCAAGCGGACTGGCGTAATGCGCCTGCAAGATGAAAAAGCGTACCACCATTGGGCTGTAACCTTTGCTTATGTGAGGGCTATCGCCTGTAAATAGCTGCTGGGGTGAAATGGAATTCCCATCTCGTTTCGACATTTTCTTGCCGTTGAGCAGCAACATATTTGTATGAATCCAGTAACGTGCAGGTGTGCAATTGCAAGCGCCATAGTTCTGGGCAATTTCGTTTTCGTGGTGCGGGAATTTCAAATCATTTCCACCGCCATGAATATCAAAGGTTTCACCAAGGTATTTGGTACTCATTGCCGAGCATTCCAAATGCCAACCAGGAAAGCCAACCGACCAGGGCGAATTCCAACGCATAAGATGCTCCGGAGCTGCTTTCATCCAAATAGCAAAATCGGCTGGATGTTTTTTCTCATCCTGATTTTTGAGGTTATCGCGCGATTCGGCGATCAATTCTTCGATGATGCGGCCCGATAATTGACCATAAACGCCTTTGTCTTGTGCAAATTTTAGGGTATCAAAATAAACCGAACCATTCTTTTCGTAGGCATAACCATTATTTATAATACGTTGCACCATCTCAATCTGTTCAATAATATGCTGGGTAGCGTGCGGTTCAATACTAGGCGGCAACACATTAAAAATACGCATCATATCGTGAAAGCCATTGGTATAGCGTTGCACGATTTCCATGGGTTCTACCTGTTCTAATCGGGCCTTTTTGCCAATTTTATCCTCGCCGGTTTCCGCAATATCATCTTCAAGATGCCCAACATCAGTGATATTACGCACGTATCGCACTTTATAGCCCAAGTATGTCAAATAGCGGAACATCACATCGAAACTGATGAAGGTGCGGCAATTACCCAAATGCACATCGCTGTAAACGGTTGGTCCGCAAACATACATCCCCACGTAGCCTTCGTGCAGAGGGGTAAATTCTTCTTTGTTTCGAGAAAGGCTATTGTAAATGAACAGTTTATCCATATTAGAAAAATTTCGCCGCAAAAATAACAACCTATCCGGCGGTAAACAAGTTCCTGAGAGTTTAGAAATGATAAGGATTTGTTAATTCGTAAGAAATACCAATTCAGCAGCTACCGCGACATGATCGGAAAACGAAGTGCGCCGCTTTTGAAAACGCAGAAATTCAAAATCAGGAGAGGACAAAAGATAATCAATTCGCAAACCAGGAATATCGCCCACATAAGTAAAGCCCAAGCCCGCTCCTCGACGTTGGAAGCTATCTTGCAAGCCCTTGGCGATTGTATGATAGGCATAAGATTGTGGAATATCATTAAAGTCGCCACAAACGATCACCGGATATGGGCTTTCCGCAATTACTGCTGCAACTTCCTCTGCTTGTAGTGCACGTTTTTGCACGGCACGTTTGAAGCGCCCCATCATCCCACGCACTTCACGCCAGGTTTCTTCTTCCTGAAGGTCGCCGTCCGCGGCTACCTTGGAAGCTAAATAAGACACGGCATTACTTTGTAAATGGATATTAAACACCCGAAAGGTCTTGCCACGAATGTTCAGGTCAGCGTACATATAACCGTTGGAACGGTTGAATTGCTTGAGTTTTGTTCGCAGAATAGGAAATATTGAAAAAAGACTTAATTCTTGTTTGGGTTTCCAATTATGATGGATATAACCTTTTTGTTGCAAATAATTAAAATATGCTTCTTGGGGCACTCTTCTGACGGGAAATTCCTGAAAACAGAGTATCTGTGGAGGCGTATCGCCAAAAATGTCCAATAGGGATTCGGGCGGTGCAAATTCTAATTTGGTTCTAAATTTTTCTGCCCCATGCGCATTAAATGATACAATAGAAATCCCTTGGGGACTGCTTTTGCTATTGGCACTCAAACCTATAATGCTTCGGAAATGCCCCCATCCTAAAATAATGCAACTCAAAGAGAATAAAAGGTAATACTTCTTTTGCAAGCTCCAAAAGATAACAAACGCGATGTTTAATAATAGCAAAAGCGGGTACATCAATCCGAAAAAAGCCAAGGGCCAAAATCTGACCGGACTGATTTGGGGCGCGAGATATGCCAAAAAAGTGGCAAAAATCAGAATGACATTTAGCCATCGCAACAATCGGGAGATATTTCGCACAAGTTATTTTTTACTGGCGTTGAACAGAAACTTTTTTTCCTTTTCCGAAAGGCTATCGTAGCCTCTTTGCTTGATTTTATCCAAAATGGCGTCCAACTGCTCTTGATAAGGAAGGTCTTCCTCGTCTGTCACCGATACATTGGTGCGTACATTAGCGCGCGCTTTTTTACTCGGGTTTTTATATACTACTTTCGGGCCTTTCGGCGATCTTTGCAATCCACCTTTTTTAAAGATGCTTCCGATCGTATTCAAAATATTATTAATTGGCATCGCCCAATCCACACCGTTGCGCAACTGCCTGACAAAAAGCCACCCCATGGCTGCGCCGCCCAAATGTGCAAACGAACCGCCGGTGTTTTGAAGTCGCGTAAGCGCTACCAAATCAAGCAATATCAGCAGTCCAACTATATATTTGAGTTTCACGTCACCCAAAAACAGCAAGCGCATGATATAATCAGGCGAGATTACTCCTGCTGCCAACACCATACCCATCACCGCTGCCGATGCGCCTAATGCATAGCCACCCACTTGAAAAATAGGCGGTATGGGTTGCACCAACAAAGGAATAACATTGGCGATAAGCAAATAAGCAATAGCTCCAGATAGGCCGGAGAGCAGATAAATAGGCATCACGCGTTGATTGCCAATAAAATCGCCTACGATGCGCCCAAACCAATACAAAATAAGCATATTCCAGAAGATGTGCCCCAGCCCTTGATGCAAAAACATATGGGTGATGATAGACCAAGGACGAAACAAGAGTTCCTTCCAACCTGAATTTAATGCAAATAATTGCACAAAATCTGCAGTGCTACCGCCCACAATCTTCATTATCAAATCGGCTATAATAACGACCACGAATACAGCAATATTGATAATAATAATTCTTATCACCATATTACCATAGTTGAATTCCCGCTTTACATCTTCTAAGATTGACTGAAACATCACACTTTGCTATTACTAATGACCTCCAAAATTATGACCTTCACAGATGATTATCAAGTAAACTCGACTGGCTTGCAAAGTTTTTTTAATTTATAGTTTGCTGCCAAATTTTTGCCAGTATAAAATCAATAAAAATCCAAATAAAGCACCGCCCAAATGCGCAAAATGAGCGACGCCGCTGTTGAAGCGACTCAAACCCATAAACAACTCTATTCCAGCATAAATTAAGACAAAATATTTGGCTTTGAGTGCAATTGGCGGAAATAAAAGCTGAATCACATTATTAGGAAATAACATACCAAAAGCTGCTAACAGACCAAACACCGCGCCCGAAGCGCCCAACATTGGCACATTATATCGGTAAGGCGAAACACCGCCGTATTGTATTTCTAAATAGGTAACAAACAAGTGTAAGGCTGCTGCACCCAAGCCTACAAACAAATAATAGAATAGGAATCGCCGCGAACCCCACATCGTCTCAATGGGTGGTCCAAACATATACAAAGCAAACATATTAAAAAATATGTGCATAAACCCATCGTGCATAAACATATGGGTGACGATTTGGAAAGGGCGAAAATATTCGGATCCCGGAAAAAACATAGCCAGCATCAGGCGTTTCCAAAGGCTAAAATCTACTATTCTTTCGTTGATAAGATCAAACATCTCCTGTCCAGTAGGCTCTCCGAGCAACATTGTACCCAGAAACATCAAAACGTTGATTATCAGTAAGTGTCTTACAACATCTGTTACCCGAAGCATTGTTCAATTTGATAGTTGTGGTGATAAAATAACAGTCTCTTTTTGCTGGAACGAGAAATTCCGGCATTACTAACCAAACCGTTTTTCCAATTCGTCCAGTTCAAAGGTAATGAAACAATTTCGACCAGTGGGGCTTTTGTAAGGCAATTCACAAGCAAATAGACGATCAATGAGCGATTGCATCTCGATAGAGGTAAGCGCTTGCCCTCTTTTAATAGCAGCACTTTTGGCCATAGCACGCGCAATATTTTCTTTGGGCTTGAGCTTTAAAGCCAAATTGTTTTTATACTGATCGAGTAAAGCTTCTATCAAATTAGACTCGTTGATATTATCCGCTAATTCCGAAGGGACGCCGTGAATCAAAAAAGTATTTCCTCCAAATTCCTGAATATCAAAACCCAATTGATTAACTTCTTCCAACATATCTTTTAGCATTGCACCTTCTGCTGGTGATAAAGTGAGGGTACTCGGAAACAATCGTTTTTGGGTAGTCGCGGTTTGTTCTTGCAATATTTTCAGGTATTGTTCGTACAAAATGCGCTCATGGGCTGCCTGCTGGTCAATGAGTAGAAAACCGGATTTAATATGGCTGACGATATAAGAGCCGTGTACCTGGTACGGTTCTTTTTGTTGGCTTGTCTTTTTTGCTGGTTCACCTGGGCTAAATTGATTCGACCATTCGCTCTCTACCGTCAAGGTTGTTGGCAATTCTTCTAAAAGTTCTTCCGAATTCGCAGATGCCAGATTTGCGTACAACTTTTCCCAGTTTTCCAGATTGGATTGTTGCCGCCGCGCTTGTTCGTCCATTTCTTTGTTCACCTTACTGGGCAGCGTAAACGAGTTGCTTTCGGTATCTATTCTGTTTGATAAACCCGCACCAATGCGCACCGAAGCCATCGCTGTGTCGTCATCAAAATCGAGCGAAGGCGTTATGCTGTGTCGGCCCAACGCGTGCCGGATGGTCACTCGCAAGTAATTGTAAATCAATCTTTCATCTTCAAATTTAATTTCCTGTTTAGTCGGATGGACGTTAACATCAATTAGTTTAGGGTTGATGTCAATAAAAATAACATATAAAGGAAAACTTTCTTGTGGCAGCAAATCTTCGTAAGCACCCATCACCGAATGATGGAGATAGCCACTTTTGATAAAGCGACGATTGACAAAAAACAATTGCTCACCCCGTGTTTTTTTGGCGTATTCCGGTTTGCCTACAAAGCCCGATAAACGCAGTGTTTCCGTTTCTTCGATGATCGGTACCAATTTTTTATTGCAATGATTGCCAAAAATATAGGTGATGCGTTGGCGCAAATTACCAGTTGGAAGGTGAAAAATCTCTGAGTTATTGTGGTGCATCGAAAAAGCAAGCTCCGGATAAGCCAAAGCGATCCGCTGGAATTCATCAAGGATGTGGCGCGATTCTACCGAGCTGGATTTGAGGAAATTGCGACGGGCTGGAACATTGTAAAAAAGATTTTTGACCGAAACATTCGTACCTACTGGGCATTGACAAACTTCCTGAATTTTCGCTTCCGATTCTTCTATGACAATACGCGTACCCAACTCGTCCATCGGTCGGCGTGTGCGCATTTCTACTTGCGCTACCGCTGCAATGGAAGCCAGTGCCTCACCCCGAAAACCCATTGTACGTATATCGAAAATATCTTCTGCGTTGCGGATTTTGGAAGTAGCGTGCCGCTCAAAACACATCCGCGCATCCGTTTCCGACATTCCGCGCCCGTTATCAATCACCTGGATCAGGGTACTGCCCGCATCTTTTACGATCAGTTTAACGCTGGTAGCACCCGCGTCAATAGCATTTTCCATCAATTCCTTCACCACTGAAGCCGGCCGCACAATGACCTCGCCGGCCGCAATTTTATTGGCAACAACATCGGGCAACAATTGAATGACATCCGTCATTTTTATTTTTTGATTACCTTTAAAAACATGAAGTAAAAATAATATAAATCAATTCCAAATTACTCAAAAAGCTGAATAAGTCGAGGCAGGTAATTGGTCAGAAGCAAAAATGTAAGCAGCAATAAACCAACCACTACCGCAAAAAGAATCGCATTGGATCGCATAACCTGTTGGCGACGATAACTTCCCGTATTGCCATAAGCACGCGTGCGAAAGCCAGCCGCGATGCGACTTTTCGTAGCTTCCGGGTCGTCCGTACCCATCATCTTGATACGTTTGAGGCGTTCTTGTTGTTCTTCTTTTTCGGGATCCCAAAATCTTGGTTTATAATCAAATTGTTGATGTTTTGGAACTTTATTAAATCGAAATAATGCCATTTTAAAAAATTTGGAATTGAAAAATTATATTTTCTTGTTAAAAACCTCAAAAACCAAAGAATGGTTGTTTTCTACAAAAATAAGCAATTTTTATCTGCTTACCTAAACAAGCAGATGAGTAATGATGGGATTGTGGTGGAAAGGAAATAGCGAGAGGGCGTTTCAAAATTATAACATTATCCAACAATGAAATGATTCGAATTATTTCCTGCTTAAAATTTTGCAAAAAAATTTGCGTCCAGCAAGAAAATGCAATTTGTTTTACCTTTGCTTTTCAAAGATAATTAGACGTTAGAGCCTATAAGTCTTTATGCCTATAAGCCTGTAAACCAACAAAACTATGTCTTCAACAACCCAATTGATGGAATTCAAACGCGGAAACCTGAGTGATGATAAGCTTTTGGAATTGTACCAGGTGCTACTTAAGCCCCGCATGATCGAGGAGAAAATGCTCATTCTGTTGCGCCAGGGCAAAGTAAGCAAATGGTTTTCCGGTATTGGGCAGGAAGCAATTTCGGTGGGGGCTACGGCAGCATTATTGCAGGACGAATTGATTTTTACATTGCATCGAAATTTGGGCGTTTTCACTACCCGCGAAGTGCCTTTGGATCGACTCTTGTCGCAATGGCAGGGCAAGGCGAATGGCTTTACCAAAGGGCGCGACCGCTCCTTTCACTTCGGTACGATGGAGTATGGCATTGTAGGAATGATCTCGCATCTCGGGCCACAATTATCGCTGGCGGCGGGCGTAGCATTGGCGCATAAGCTCAAGCAGGAAGGGCGCGTTTCCCTTGCTTTTAGTGGCGAAGGGGGTACGAGCGAGGGTGAATTTCACGAAGCTTTGAATACGGCAGCGGTTTGGCAATTGCCGGTCATATTTTTGATAGAAAACAATGGCTACGGGCTTTCTACGCCAACGAATGAGCAATACCGCTGCGAAAACTTGGCAGATCGGGCCATTGGTTATGGTATGAAGTCGGTGATTATAGACGGGAATAATATTTTGGAAGTTTATAATACGATAGGGAAAATTTCTGCGGAAATGCGCGAAAACCCTGAGCCGGTATTGATTGAATGTCGCACTTTTCGGATGCGCGGACACGAGGAAGCTTCGGGTACAAAATACGTTCCGAAAGAATTGATGGATTTTTGGGCCACTAAAGACCCATTATCAAATTACGAAAATTTCTTATTAGAAGAAGGCATTTTGACCAAAACCAAGATTGAAAAAATTCGGAAAGACCTTAAAAAATGGATCGATCAATCCTGGGAAACCGCTAATGATGAACTTCCCATCACGCCTTCATTGAAGCAAGAATTAATTGATGTATATGCGCCTCATCAACAGAATATTGTAAAACCTGCTTCTGCAAAAACGGCTAATAAACGCTTTATTGATGCGCTTTCTGATGGTTTGCGGCAAGCGATGGAAAAGCACGATAATCTGGTGTTGATGGGTCAGGATATTGCCGATTATGGCGGGGTATTTAAAATCACGGATGGCTTTGTGCAACAGTTTGGAAAAGAGCGCGTTAGAAACACGCCGTTGTGCGAAAGTGCGATCATCGGCATTGGCTTGGGGCTGAGTTTAAAGGGTTTCAAGGCGATGGTCGAAATGCAGTTCGCTGATTTTGTAAGCTGCGGTATCACACAAATCATGAATAATCTTGCCAAACAGCATTATCGCTGGGGGCAGCCCGCCGATGTAGTCATTCGTATGCCAACGGGCGCAGGTACTGGGGCTGGGCCTTTCCACTCGCAGAGCAACGAAGCCTGGTTTGCACATACGCCTGGTTTGAAAGTCGTTTATCCTTCGAATCCAATTGATGCCAAAGGCTTGCTGCTGGCAAGTTTTGAAGACCCGAATCCTGTGATATATTTTGAGCATAAAGCTTTGTACCGCAGCATTTCAGCGGATGTGCCGGATGATTATTATACCATAGAGATTGGGAAAGCAAATATTGTACGTGAAGGCGAAGCAGTTTCGATTATTACTTATGGCTACGGCGTTCATTGGGCAAAGAAAGTTATAGAAGAAATGGGTGTGGATGCTGAAATATTGGATTTACGCACTTTGTTACCAATTGATTATGAGGCGATTGAATCGACTGTAAAAAAAACCAATCGAGTCATTATTCTCCACGAAGATACGCTTTTTGGAGGCATTGGTGGCGAAATTGCGGCTTATATCTCTGAGCATTTGTTTGAATATCTGGACGCGCCGGTGCTGCGTGCGGCAAGTTTGGATACGCCGGTACCATTTTCAAGCGCTTTGGAGCAACAATTTTTGCCGGTAGAGCGATTTAAAGAGCAGTTGACAAAATTATTGCAATATTAAAATAGACGAAAGTGGCGCAGCGTTGTATCTAATTCTTTTATAAAACCAATCGCTTATAGCAGGACGTTTTTATCTTGTGAGCTTGCTAAGTCTTTATAAAGAGCAGGGTTATCAATTTATCGTATAAAAATTTCTAACAATACTCAATAATTTAAAATTCAATGGTAAATCATTTCACCTCCCAGAAGTCAAAAACCATAAGCCAACAATCCTCTGTAAAATTCAGTGAGTTCGTATATGAGCGCCCAGATTTAGCCGCTTTTTCCTCAGGATTTCAACAGCTACTGAGCAAATTTGGACAATCCCCCTCTTTCGATCAACAGAACGAAGTAATCCAGGAATTCAACGAAATGCGCACGGAACTGGA
>JANRME010000304.1:0-87769 GCA_033761835.1 Saprospiraceae bacterium | reverse complement strand
AACAAGCCCCAGAACTTACGCAAAAAGCGATTGACCCCATCAATACCCGATGTATTCCAAGGCTTCGCCACTTCCACCGGACCCAAAAACATCTCGTACATACGGAAGCAGTCGGCGCCGTAGCCCTTGCCGCCTTCGATTTCATTGCTATCCAAAACCAATTTGTCCGGATTGACGACGTTGTACTTGGATTTGGACATTTTTTCGACGGCACTTTCGCAATAATATTTTCCGTCCGAACTTAATAAAAACTTAGCGTCTTTATTTTCAGAACGCCAATTTCTGAATCCTTCTATATCAAGAGAACTATCTTCATTAACTAAGTTTACATCAACATGAAAACCCGCACCAACAAAGCCTAAGTCATCCCGTGAATTAACACCCAGGTATTTTAACTCCTCTGGTGTAAAATCATCAGAAACTCTATCATAAGAAATATAAATATTCGGGTGATTGAAGCTTCTATACACAAATTTACTTACGCCTTGTATCATCCCCTGATTAATCAACTTCTTCGCATATTCCTCTTCCGGCACCAAGCCCAAATCATACATAAATTTATTCCAGAAGCGACTATATAATAAATGCCCCACCGCGTGCTCCGGTCCGCCCACGTACAAGTCAACCTGACGCCAATAGTTCACTGCGTCTTGACTACAAAATTCTTGGTCATTCTGCGGATTCATGTAGCGATAAAAATACCAGGAAGACCCCGCCCAACCAGGCATGGTGCTTAATTCATAAGGATAAGACTCCCCTCCAGGGGTAGGGGTATATTTCCAGTCTTCGGCGCGACCCAGTGGCGGCTCGCCGGTTTCTGTCGGCAAATATTTATCCACCTGCGGCAAAACCAAAGGCAATTCCGATTCGTCAATTAAATAGGGTATCTCATTTTTCCAATATACCGGCACCGGCTCACCCCAGTAACGCTGGCGACTAAATACCGCATTGCGAATCCTATATTGAATTTTCCCTTTACCTAATCCTTTCTCTTCCAGCCAGTTAATCAACGTTGGTACGGCTTCTTCATACGTCATGCCATTGATCATACCGGAATTGATGTAACGCCCTTCTTTCGTGGCATCCGCCGCTTCATCCATATTTTTTTGCGCATCCAAAATGGGAATAATTGGTAGATTGAAATGCTTTGCAAAATTCCAGTCGCGCTGGTCGCCTGAAGGCACCGCCATCACCGCACCCGTGCCATAGCCCGCCAACACATAATCGGCAATCCAGATCGGCACTTTTTCCCCATTGAACGGATTAACGGCATAACTGCCTGTAAATGCGCCGGTTATACGCTTTTCTGCCTGGCGATCCACTTCCGAACGCGACGCCGTCCATTTCTGGTATTTTTCAATTTCATCCTGATGTTCCGGCGTCGTCAACGCTGCAACATACTCATGCTCAGGCGCTAACACCATAAAAGTTACACCATATATCGTATCCACTCGGGTGGTAAAAACTCCGATTTGCTTGTCAGCATGACCTTCAACACCAAATTTGACCGATGCACCCTGCGAACGCCCAATCCAGTTGGTCTGCTGGTCTTTGATCGATTCGGGCCAATCCACCGTTTTCAATCCTTCCAATAACCTATCAGCATAAGCTGTAATACGCATTGCCCACTGTTTCATCAACTTACGCTCTACCGGATAACCGCCACGCTCCGATACGCCGTCTTTCACTTCGTCATTCGACAACACCGTACCCAGCGCCGGGCACCAATTCACGTACGATTCCTCCGGGAAAGTCAATCGATATTTCAACAACAGCAATTGCTGTTCTTTCTCGCTCATCGCATTCCATTCATCAGCAGTAAAGGAGGGCGTATCTTCATCGCAAACCGCATTTACTTTTTTATTACCTTCTGTACTAAATGTTTTTACCAAATCGCTGATTAGCAATGCTTTATCCGCTATTTTATCATAATAATGATTAAATAACTGCATAAAGATCCACTGCGTCCATTTGTAAAAAGAAGGATCAGACGTGCGGACTTCGCGGCTCCAGTCGTAGCTGAAACCCAAATTTTCCAATTGTTTACGGAAAGTATTAATATTATTTTCCGTTGTAATGGCAGGATGCTGACCAGTACTAATGGCGTATTGCTCCGCCGGCAAACCAAAAGAGTCATACCCCATTGGATGTAGTACATTGAAGCCTTTCAGGCGCTTGTAACGCGAGAAAATATCGGTGGCGATATAACCCAGCGGATGCCCCACATGCAAGCCCGCCCCCGAAGGATAAGGGAACATATCCAAAACATAATATTTTGGTTTGTCGCTGGTATTTTCTATTTTGTACACCTCGTGGTCGTCCCAGTACTGTTTCCATTTTTGCTCAATGTCGCGGGGATTGTATTCCATAAGACCTTTATGAATTTGATAAATATGCTTGTTATTAAATAATTACTAATTTTAACAACAAAAAAGTTCCGCAATGCCTAATGGGCAATTTCAAAATAAGTTGCGAAATTAGAGAAAATACCCCAAAAAGAAGCATTGTGGAGATTCTTAACGTTTATAAAAAAAGAAGTTATGAAAGCCATCATTTTTTCTGTATTTGCAATTACTGTTTCGATTTGCTGTTTTGGTCAACAACCGCCGCTTATTGATGCCGAACAAAACCTGCGTACTTTGGGCAATCTTACTCCATTATCCGCCGGCGCTATCGGTTTTGATAATCGCTACGAAGGTATTAAGGGAACGCCATTTTTGTTTGATGAATTCCACACAGGAAGTATTCTTTTTGTAAAACAAGACACGTTTTCGACTCCCGTCAAAATGAATGTTGATTTGATTACACAAACCATTACCGTGCAATTGCGCGACGGCTCTATGGGGGAAATCACTGCAGCTTACGTGCAAGCTATAAAAGTATCTGACCCTGCGTCTCCGCGCAAAACGCGTAGTTTTATAGTTGCCAATGAGGGCGCTGTAGAAGGAATGAAGAGTGTCCGTCCAAAATTTTACGAAGCATTATATAAAGGGGAATTTATGTTTTTAAAGGCGGTGCAAAAGAAATTCCGAAAGGCGGATTATGCCGGCGCTTACTCTGCCGACCGCCGTTACGATGAATTCCTAACCGAAGAAGCGTATTGGCTCAAATCGCCTAAAAGTGCTTATGAAAAAATAAATCCAAAACGCAAGGATATACTGAAAACGCTATCCGCCTATGAAAGCGAGATCGAAAAAATTGCGAAGGAAAAAAAGCTTGGTTTAAATGGAGAAGAAGATATCAGCAAGCTGCTGGAATTTTTGGAAGCTTCTCTACGTTAACAAGATGACAAAATAAGTTTTATTGGTTATTTTTGTCATTACATTAACCAAACAAAAACTATGAAAAGCTTAATCAAACTGGCAGTTTTGCTCATCATTGGTATTTTGGTGTATAATTATTTCTTTGGTTCTCAGGAAGAAAAGGAAACTTCCAAAAAAATCTTTGGCGAAGTGCGCGACCTGGGCAAAACTACCTGGGACTTGTTGCGCTCGGAAAAGCAAAAATTCAAGGAGGGAAAATACGATGAAGCAACTGATAAAATCGGTAATTTGCTGGACAAACTGCGCGGCCACGCCGAGACTATTGAAAATAATAAAGATTTAATCGCTCGCATCAACGACCTCGAACAACAAAGAAGGACACTCGAACGCGATATCAACACGCCTCCGGCTTATGGTGTATCAGAAACCGAGCGCAAAGAAGAATTAAAACGTGAATCGGAGCAACTGCTGCGCGAAATCGAAGCCTTGATGAAAGAAATGGAACAACGATAGTTAATTGAATTAATTATTGATCGTTTTATAAAACATTAAAAATCAATGTTTTGAATCTAATAAGATTTCAAAAGATCTTATTAGATTTTATAATTCTCAAAGTAATACTTAGTGAAATTATTGTACTGCCTTTAGCATAGCTGCTTTGGCATAGCCGGTTTTGCTTTTGTATTGTACTTTCCACCACGATTTATTAGTCTTTTCGAGTACATTCACTTGATTTCCAGGGGCAAAGCGCAAGAGTACGCGTGTAGTATGGTCAGGGCCTTCGCGCAAGCTTGTTTCGTCTGTTAGCTGATAAGTATTTGTAGCGTTGGCATGATTCATTTCTGCAACAGTATTATCCTGGCGAGCAGGTTTTACATTGATCGGCTTGCTTTTATTATCTTTCACATTGGAAACTATAATTGGCTGACTAACAATTCGATGCATATTTCTACCTTGATTTACCTGTTTCATCGCTTCTATTTTACAATTGATCGCACTCTGCAAGCCTGCATCCAATTGCAAAGCTTTGTTGAGTAATTCGAGGGCGTCTTCTGGTTTACTCTGCAATAATAAAGCACAACCTTTAGCGGATAAAGCATAAGCATGGGTTGGCTTTAAGCGAATCGCATGGTCAAAATCCAAGATAGCAGCATCGTATTGCCCCAATAAAAATTTGCAGGTAGCTCGGTTATAATAAGCTTCGGCGTGTTCTTCAAATTTTAGTGATTGGTCATAATCATAAATGGCTTCGATGAACTCTCCCAAATCAGATTTTACTGCCGCACGCGCTCTGTACGCATCGGCATAATCCGATTTAATGCTTATTGCTTGGGTAAAGTATTCCAAGCGGAGGGCTGGTACATGAATACTCAAACCCTTATTATACCAATCCGAAGCACTTTCTTGAGCCTCAATGGCAACAGTGCTTATCAATACAAATAGTAGAGACAGGAAAACGGCTAATACCCCTTTCATTTTAGTTGGTTCTAATTTAGAAAATTTGGAAGCGTTAAACTGTGGGTATGTAGATAATTAAGACGATTGTTGGAGTAGTATTAATTTTTACAAAGATAAATATAATTTTTTCTTAATCTCTTAAAATGAGATTATTTTTTTCAATATATCAGTATATTAATAAGGCAAGCCAATCCTATAAGTTTTTTGAAAACTGATAACTCTTAATGAACTCAATAACGATAAGCGATAGCGTTAATATTCATACCTGCTCCTACCGAAGCAAACACAATATAGTCGCCCTCGTGTAAGCCATGATCGTCCAATTGTGCTTTGCGAATTAGATCAAACAAAGTGGGAATGGTAGCAACCGAACTGTTGCCGAGAAACCGAATGCTCACGGGCATTACCGATTCATCAAAATCCTTTTCGCCATACAACTTGAACAAGCGCTTGACGATGGCATGATCCATTTTCTCATTCGCCTGATGGATGAAGATTTTCTTCACATCGTGAATACTTAAATGCGCTTTATCCAAGCAAAATTTAATCGCTTCCGGCACTTTGGAAAGCGCAAATTCATAGATTTTTCTGCCATGCATTTTGATGTATCCCATATTCGGATCGGTATATGGCAAATTGGATTTCCCAAAAAAAAGATAACTCGCTTCGTCTTTGGTATAAGATTGACTCGCTACCGCTAAAACCCCCCGTTCTCCCTCATTTTCAGCCATTTCCACCACTACTGCGCCAGCGCCATCTGCAAAAATCATTCCGTCGCGGTCATAATCATCCACCACACGGGAAAGCGTCTCCGTGCCAATAACCAAAGCGCGTTTCGCCATGCCTGCCCTCATAAAAGCATACGCCTGGATCATGCCTTCCACCCAACCGGGACAACCAAAAATAATATCATATGCGACACAATTAGGATTTTCAATACCCAGATGTTGTTTGATTCTAGAAGCCAAACTGGGCAACAAATCGGTTTGTGTAGAACCTACAGGTATATCACCAAAATTGTCGGCTACAATAATATAATCGAGCGTTTCAGCGTCAATGCCTGCATCCTCAATTGCCCGACGAGCGGCAATGGCACCAATATCAGAAGCTACCAAATCATCCTCTACATAGCGCCGTTCTTCAATGCCCGTAATAGCTTGGAATTTATCTACAATTTCTTGCGCAGGGCGATCAATCAATTGGTGATGCTCATCGTAAAAAGTATGTTGCAAAAATGCTTCGTTCTTTATTTTACGGGTTGGAATATAGCTGCCGCTACCAATAATGACCGAGGTTGTTCGTTTCATGATTTTATTTGGCGATAAATGATTCTATATATGAACACAATCTTCCGAAAATTGATCTAATATCAAGTAAATCAAAAATTTCTGTTCTACGATTTCTAAACTGCCTTTAAAAGTAACTCTTTTGAAATTTCACCGATATTGCTGCACCCCGTTAATCCCATCGTCAATTCAAAATCCGCCATGAAGTTTTTCAAAATCGCCTCTACGCCAGCCTGCCCGGCAATTGCCAATCCATATGTATAAGGTCGTCCAATGCAAACTGCCTTCGCCCCCAAAGCCAGCGCTTTAAAGGTATCTGCACCACTGCGAATGCCACTATCCAATAATACAGGAATGGCCCCATTCACTACTTCTACAATACTTGGCAATGCTGCGAAAGCACCGATTGTGCCATCCACTTGCCGGCCACCATGATTAGATACAATAATCCCATCCATACCCTTATCCATTGCTTTCTTTGCATCATCAGGATGTAGAATACCTTTCAATAAAATCGGAAGTTTGGTTTGCGCTCTTAGAAAGGATAAATTTTCCCAGGTCAACGAGGGACGCGAATAAATATTGATAAACTGTCGCACCGCAGCCATGGGTTTGCCAGAGCGTAATTTTTTAAAGAAGCCTTTGCCAGGATAGTTATTTACTGTCGTAATCAAATTGCGAATGGTGGTCAGATTGATTTTAGGCTTTACGTCCAATGCTGCTTCTTGTGGTTCGGCCAACAAGCCCATAAATACTGGGTCACTCAAATATTGAGCGATACCCATACCTTTCAAAAACGGCAGATACGCCAAATCCAAATCGCGTGTGCGCCAGCCTAACATCGTGGTGTCCAAAGTCACCACAATGGCGCTACAGCCACATTTTTCGGCGCGTTGCACCAAACTTTGCACTAAATCATTCGATTTGCTCCAATACAACTGAAACCAGCGAGGACTGTCGCCCATCACTGCTGCACAATCTTCCATCTTCACGGAAGCCTGATTGGAAAAAATCATCGGAATGCCAAGGGCTGTGACGGCTTTAGCGACGGCAATATCCGCTTCAGGGTGCGCCAATTCTAAAACGCCAATCGGACAGGTGAGGAAAGGAGAAGGCAATTTTTGACCAAATATTTCAATGGAAATATCCCGATTTGATACGTCACGCAACATCCTCGGCACAATCTGCCACTCATCGAAAGCACGGCGATTCGCATCCATCGTTTTTTCCAGTCCGGCACTACCCGCTATGTATGCAAAAGCTTCTTTTGATAATTTTCGGCGGGCAGCAACTTCTAAAGCGTAAAAGTCAGACGGTACAATGGGTTGCACCCCCATCATACCGCCGATATAGATTATTTTTTGTAAATCAATTGCAGAAAATCGATGCTTAGTCATTATCTGGCGGTGTTTCTTCCTGTAAGGTCCGATTGAATAACCCTTTGAAGGTAACACCAATTTGTGGCAAAAGCAAAGTTGTAGCCGAGGTTTTTTCTTCAAACGCGTCAATAGGATTTTCATATTCAAATCCTCCAAAAGGGTCCTGCTTTCGCACCAAATAACTGGCGTTTTGGCCTTGTAAATAGGCACAGCGCAAATCGAGTACGATATTAGAAGTCTTGGAAAAATGCACCTGCAAACCAAAAGCGCCGCCATAACTCAAAGCCCAATCGCTCTCGTCTGTATTGCTTTCGGTCGCTTCGCTGTTGTCCAGATCGGTAAGCGTACTGCTGGTAAAGAGGTTCTTAAAACCAATCATTCCATCGAAGTATGGTCTAATAAAAGCGTTAACGGCTGGTTGAAAACGAACAACCGCGTGTCCTAGAAAAATATTGCTGCTGGTGCGCAACTCATATTCTTTGACAAAGCCGCCTACACGCATAATGTACTCCGCTGACTCACTGGCATAACCCATAAGGGATAATTCTATCCCAGCAGCTAATGGACTATCTCCTAAGTGTGTCAGGAACAAAACTCCAGCACCGAAGCCGATGTCATCGAGGTTATCGCGAAAATCATTCAACGGAATTCCAACTTGAAAATTACCATTCAACTGAAAACTCGGAAAGGAACGCTCCTTTGAAGGTTCTTGTATTTGTTCTTGAGCAAATAAAGCAGCAGTCAGTAGCATTGATAAAATAAAAATTTGTAGACGTTTCATAGACTTTTTGTTTGATTATACGTCAATATATAAGAAAGTTTGCATCCAAAGCAACTCTTTTTGCAATAATTTGGAAAGGAATAAGCATTTTTCTTAATTTTAGCCGTCCATTAAACTTTTATCAAAAAATCAAATCTGTTCACTATGAAATTTGAAATTTATAAGGACAATGCCGGCAAGTTTCGTTTCCGACTGAAAGCAGGTAATGGTCAAACTATTCTTGCAAGTGAGTCTTACGAAACTAAAGCTGGTTGCAAAAATGGCGCTCAATCGGTCATTACCAATTCGCCGCTTGATGAACGCTATGAGCGAAAAGAATCCAGCAATGGCAAATTCTTTTTTAATTTGCGTGCAGGAAATTCGCAGGTAATTGGCACGAGTGAAATGTATGATACCGCCCAGGGAAGAGAAAAAGGAATTGAATCTGTAAAAAATAGTGCCAAAGGTGCAGACGTCGTTGATTTGACGGTTGCTTAACACACATTTTGATTTAATTCTGAAAAAAGGCTTTATTCTTAACGGGAATGAAGCCTTTTTTGTTGATACTATTATGAAATATGAATTTGTAGATCAGATGCGGCGCCGCGTTTCGCTTGAATTTCCGCCTCAAAGGGTCGTATCGCTTGTTCCTTCTCAAACCGAATTATTATATGACTTAGGCTTAGATAAAGAAGTGATCGGCATCACCAAATTTTGTATTCATCCTAATGAATGGTTTCGCAGCAAAACGCGCGTCGGCGGCACGAAGCAAGTAAAGCTTGATATTATCGAGAAATTACAACCCGATCTCATCATTGGCAATAAAGAAGAAAACGAGCGCGAGCAAATCGAAGCCCTGGCTGCCAAATATCCCGTTTGGATGAGCGATATAAAGAGCCTGGATGACGCTGTGAACATGATCGAAGCCATCGGGGAGTTGGTGGACAAAGCGGAAAACGCAAAAAAATTATCCGAACGCATCAATGTAGCCTTTGGAGCCTTTCAAAAAGAATACCCCGCTCCTACTCTCCCCGCCGCGTATTTCATTTGGCGAAAGCCTTATATGGTTGCCGCTTCCGATACTTTTGTTGATGAAATGCTCAGAATTGCTGGATTTGTTAACGTTTTTGCTGAGCGCAAACGCTACCCCCACATTCCCCTCGAAGAATTAGCTAAAACTGCACCGCAAGTGATTTTGCTCTCCTCCGAACCCTATCCTTTCAAAAAAAAACATTTCGACGAGTTTAAACGAGTTTGTCCGAATGCAGTCATAAAATTAGTAGACGGCGAATTATTTTCCTGGTACGGAAGTCGTTTATTGCATACGCCTGCTTACTTTCGGCGCTTGTTGAATGAGTGCTTGATTGATTTAGTAAATAGTTGAGTTAATACTATGATGAATAAATTTTACTTTGTAGTAATTGCTTTGGCAATATTTACCAGCCCTGTGTTTGCGCAAGAATTGCGGCCGATCCCCGGGCAAGTCATTCTTCGTTTGCAGCCTGAAGCCGCGCCGGAATTAGTACTCCGCCAACTCAACGCCAAGCGCTCTTCGAGCTTTACTATTAGCGCTATGCAATCTTTGGGCGCTTTACATAATATTCATTTATTGACTTTTCATCCTGATAATGTCGATGGAGACGCTGTATTGAAGCAATTGCAGGAAATGCCCGAAGTCAATGCTGCCCAGTTTAATTACGAAGTACAGATTCGCCAAACACCTAACGATCCCGAATACGAAAAACAATGGGGATTGGAACGTATCGCCGCGCCTGATGCCTGGAACACGACTACTGGCGGGTTTACTGCGCAGGGCGATACCATTGTGGTTGCTGTGCTGGATTTTGGTTTTGATGTGAATCATGATGATTTGAAAGAAAATATCTGGAAAAACAATTTTGAAGTTCCTGGCGATGCTGTGGATAATGACAATAATGGTTATATAGATGATATCCTCGGCTGGAATTTTGTGAACAACTCCAATCAACATTTGCAAGACTCGCACGGCACTTCCGTTTCCGGCATCATTGGCGCGGATGGCAATAATGATCTTGGTGTTAGCGGCATCAACTGGAATATCAAGCTTATGCCTTTCACCGTACGCGACGTAAGCCATATCATCGCCGCATACGAATACGTGATCGAGCAACGCAAGCGCTACAATGAAAGCCAGGGCGCTCAAGGCGCTTTTGTGGTAGCCACCAATTTATCTTTAGGAATTGATAATGTATTCTGTGACGCGCAACCCGTTTGGGGAGGCATGTACGATCTCCTGGGGGAAGTCGGCATAATGACTGGGGCAGGCACTGCCAATCGCAGTTGGAATGTGGACGATGTTGGGGATATGCCTACTACTTGCGCCAGCGATTTTTTGCTCACTTGTCTTAATACTACCACTGCCGATCAGATTTACTCGGGTAGCGCTTTTGGCGCGGTATCTATCGATGTCGGCGCTCCCGGCGAAGGTTCTTACACGACCAAAGTGGGTAATCGCTACGGTTCTTTTAGTGATAATTCTGCTGCCGCGCCGCATCTCACTGGAGCAATCGCGCTGCTTTACAGCCTTCCATGCGAAGCCCTTACTGCCAATGCGTTCACTCAACCCGCTCAAACTGCATTGTCGATTCGACAAGCTATTCTCGATGGTGTAGATATTTTAGATAATTTGAAAAGTAAAACTGTTACCGGCGGACGCCTGAATGTATTCCGCAGCATGGAGACTCTTCAAAATTATTGCGAAGTAAGCACGGGCGATCTGGCGTTTATAAAATTATACCCCAATCCTGCTTACGAAGAAATCACAATCGAATACGAAGCGCCCAATTTTGACAACTACGAATTGCGCGTGTACAACGCCTTGGGGCAACTGGTGCATCGAAATAATATTACCCCGCCCCGCTTCTCTGAAAAAGTTCATAGCATTGACGTGCGTAATTGGTCGTCGGGTATGTATTTCCTGACGCTTGAGCAAGGTAATAACCGAGTGCAAATAAAGTTTATCGTGCAATAAAAATAGGCAACAGTTGAGCCAGTGCTTTTTCCAGGTTCTTTGGGGACTCCCCCAGTGCTTCTATGATTGCCCCCAGGTTCTCCATGCATTTTCCCAGCGCCTCGGTGAACGCCTCTGAACACTCAGAGGATGCCACAGACCTTCTGGGGACTCCCCCAATTATTCTATGACTGCCCCCAGACCTTCCATGTACTCCCCCAACATTTCGGTGAATGCCTCTGAATACCCAGAGGCTGCCACAGACCTTCTGGGAACTCCCCCAGTTATTCTATGACTGCCCCCAGACCTTCCATGTACTCCCCCAACATTTCAGTGAATGCCTCTGAATACCCAGAGGCTGCCACAGATTCCTCCGGGATGCCTCCAGCCTCTCTGGGGAATGTCACAGATTATCTGGGGATATCCATAAATAGTTCAGAAAGAGCAGTGAATGAGTAAAGTAAGTCACTATGACTTTGGTGATAACTCAAAAGAATAGAAAAGGAATTTCTATAAGTCTTTAAAAGGAGAATAGCGCTTCCATATTTATACGAAGCGTCCTATGGCTTAGAACCGTACGAGGCTTCATTCATCAATACAGCGCTCGAATGACTTTCACAGCTTTACCGCCTTCACCAACGGCCACCATATAGATATTGCTGTAATCCGTTTTGTCAATTTCAGAGAAGTTGGTTTCCCCAGTCAATTCATTGAGCATCTCCGGCACGGTATTGGCGCGCCCGACGATGAGTATATACCTGCCTTGCTGGTGTTGTAATACTTGTTGTATAAAAGGGATGGCTTCTTCGTCCTGATAGAGTTGAATAGCTTGCTGATGCTGGTAAGCAGTGGGTTGCACGGTTTTTACAGTTCTGACATACGCATTCGTAAAAATGCCACTAACGGGATAATCCTCTAAAATAGTTGCCAGGCGTTCCGAACGGGCTTGCCCAATCTCCGTCAGCATAGGATCTTCTTCTGTGGTATCTTGCTCGGCGTGGCGCACCATGACCATGATAATCGCAGTCGTATCCCCGGCGAAAGGCAGGAACTCAGAAGTACCGTTGGAGAAGGAAATGCCGCGATGACTTACCGCAAGGAGTGTATCTTCCAGCGTTTGGATTTCTACTTTGGGCTTGGCGCTACCAAGGAATTTGCCACCATCGCTTTTGCAACTTGTATACAAAATGATAAAAAAGAATAGTATTCTAATGAATTTCATCCTTTAAAAAGTGTCAATTAGATGAGCGATATTAATATGAATATTTTCCATAACGGCGATATCCGCAGACCAGTTATCCATTTCCCATTTTTGATCTTTCACTGCCACAAGATGTTTTTGCGTAGCCGTAAAAATCCAGATGACGCGCTGCACGCCTGCGTCGAGCAATTGATCGGTTTTGCGCTGGAAATATGAAGCTGGATCAGGAGATTCGGTAAGTTCTGCTTTGGTATCAATTTCAATGACGACTTCTGGCGGAATATCAATATATTTATTAATCAAAAAAATGCTTCTATCAAGCACTTTTCGTTTGTCATAAATAGCGATATCAAGATTGCGCCAGCTTTTATCAGCGAATTTTAATCCTAATTCAGCAGGTAAGCGCAGATAATCATCGCTTAATTTACCTTTCAATGCGTCCAAAATCAGCATTACTAAAAGAGACTGCAAGGCGCTGCTTCCCATAATTTGCTCAGGGGTTTTCTTTTTGTTTAGTACATCTTTGTAACCGCGATAATAAATAGGCTTACCTTCATCCATTTCATAGATAAGGTACTCTGGTATTTCCTGTTTTTTCTCGCGCTTTTTTTTCGCAGCAGTGGTACTCATCACCTGACTTTTTTCAAAGATACACTTTTTTTAAGTGATGTCACCACACTAAGCGATGACATCACTCTATAATTAAGACAATTCGCTAATGGCAGCAGGTTGCAAAAATTCTACTTCCACCTGATTGCGCAAGATGTCGTCCATCGTTTCGCGCTTACGAATGAGGTAATCCTTGCCTTGGTGCACCAACACCTCCGCCGGGCGGTAACGCGAATTATAATTGGAGGACATGGTATAACAATACGCGCCTGCATTATGGAAACACAGTACGTCACCCTCGTGTATTTCCGCGATCTGGCGATTCACGCCAAAGGTATCGGTTTCGCAAATATAACCGACCACTGTATAAAAGCGTGATTTACCAGTCGGGTTGGAAATATTGGTGATTTTGTGATATGAATTATAAAACATCGGGCGAATCAAATGATTCAATCCAGAATCCACCCCTGCAAAAATGGTAGATGTAGTCTGTTTAATGACATTCACAGGCACGAGGAAATAACCCGATTCGCTGACCAGGAACTTCCCCGGCTCAAACATGAGCGTGAGTTCTTTGCCATATTCTTTACAAAAAGCGTTGAAGCGCGTAGAAATCTTTTCGCCCAATTCTTCGATGTCTGTTTCGATATCGCCTTCTTTGTAAGGCACTTTGAAGCCGGAGCCAAAATCAATATAATCGAGGTATTTGTAATCCCTGGCGATATTTAGGAGAATCTCTGCACCCATCAAAAACACATCTGGGTCGAGAATATCAGAACCTGTGTGCATATGGATACCCTCCACTTTGATATTGGTGGCTTCTACCATTCGACGCACCAGCGGCATCTGATGAATGGAAATCCCGAACTTAGAATCGATATGCCCCACGGAAGTCTTGGCGTTGCCACCGGCCATGATATGGGGATTGATGCGAATACAAACGGGCACATCGGGCCGCGCCTGACCGAATTGCTCCAGAATGGAAATATTGTCAATATTGATGCGAACGCCTTTATCCACAGCCATTTCAATCTCTTCGAGGCTCACGCAGTTCGGCGTATAAATAATATCCTGCGGCGCAAAGCCAGCCTTCAATCCCAGCATCACTTCCTGAATGGAAACAGTGTCGAGACCAGAGCCCATGTCTTTGAACAATTTCAGAACATTGATATTATTGAGCGCTTTGCAGGCGTAGTTAATTTTCAGGCGTTTGACATCAAAAGCATTGGTAATGCGTTTATACTGGCGCTCCATGATCGCGCTATCATATACGTACAGGGGCAAATCGTATTTGTTTGCCAATTCAAGCGGATCCACGCCGCCGTTCAAGAGATACCGGTTGTCTTCCAATACCATTTTTTGTTAGATTTTAGAAATTAGATATTTGACTTTAGACATTCAATAAGTAAAAATCTTTTGCCTTGAAAATTAAAACTGCAAAAATAAGATTTTCAGCTACTTGATGATAAAAATTGTAAAAAGTAACCATCCGTCCACCAAAAACGTTTCAATTTACATCTGTATTTTTACAGAATCAATCGAAAAACTACCGCGTGACCGAACTGGAACTCATAGAAGCTTGCAAACAGGAAGATCGCAAAGCCCAACAGATGCTCTACGATCAGTATTCGCCGCTGTTGTACGGCGTCTGTAAGCGCTATGTAAAAACCCGTGAGGACGCAGAGGATGTGTTGGTAGAAGCTTTTTTCAAAATTCTGACGAATATCCAGAGTTTTAAGGGCGAAGGCAGTTTCGAGGGTTGGATGCGGCGCATCACGGTGAACGAAGCTTTGATGTTTTTGCGGAAGCAGCATAATTTTAATTTAACAGTAGAAATCAATCCGCAAATTGATAGCGAACTCGATCCCGTCAGCCCCGTGGATACAATGGCAGCGCGGGATATTTTGAATTTATTGGATGGACTGCCAACAGGCTATCGTACGGTGTTCAATCTTTACGCAGTGGAAGGCTACAAACATCGGGAGATAGCGGAAATGCTGGGTATTAGCATCAATACTTCAAAATCACAGTTGATCTTAGCAAAAAAACGTTTGCAGGAATTGTTGGAAGAACTGAATTATCCGGGGATTGCAGGGCTGAGGGAAGAAGGTTGATTTTAGGAAATGTTGAAAACATGAAAATGAAAAAAACAATAGCAGATTTATTTAAAGAGAATGAGCAAAAACTGAACGAAAAGCCTTCGCCGCAAGCCTGGCGTCGCTTAGAGCGCCGGTTGGATGAGCGCAGGCAATACAGCAAAGTATCCGTATTTCGACAACTCGGTTCAATTGCGGCTTTGATTGCTTTGGGAGGATTCGTCACTTTATTGGCTTTGTTGTTTGAGCCTTCCAAAAAAGCTACTTTCGCAGCTGAAAATTACAATCCTGAGCCCTTAGAGGATTCAAATACAGGCACATCCGGCAATAAAATTGTTGAATTTATTCATCAATACCAGGATCGCCTTTCCAAACCGATCGCCGAAGGCGGCATTGGCAGGCGGATTATGCTTTCGGGCAAAGTAGAACGAGTACTCAATAGTCAATTTCGGGTGTCTATGTCCGATTTTAAATGGTTGGAAGGCGAGTGGAAACAAGACATAAATGGCAGGCAAGCCCGCGAATCTTGGGAAGTAGCCGATAATCAAGGATTAAAAGGGCAAGGTTTTTTGATCGAATCCAATGGAGAATATACCTATCTGGATCCCATGCGGATTTACATTGCCGGAGGAAAACTTTATTTTGAAACGGTTTTTGAAAGCAAGCAGCAGCCCGTGCGCTATACTTTGAGGCATTTTTTTGCTGATAAAATCATTTTTGAAAATAAAGAAGTAGAATTCCCACAACAAGTCATTTTTGAAATCCAATCGCCGAATATGTATTCCATCATTTTCCAAAATGAAGCCTACCTCGACATGAACGACGCAGCAGCAACCTATCTTAGCCAACGCAATACAATCGTGCCTCAACGCATTCTGCGTATTTTGGAGCGGGTGGAGTGAGTTTTATTGGAACGTTGGAAGAAATGGAATGTTGGAAAAAAATACAATCGTATAGTAATCTCTTCTTTTCGTCTGCTTTTTCTCTACTTCTGTCGGAGTGATGCAACCCTGTAGTCGCTTTTGTGTCATTTTTGTTAAATAAATCTTAATTCAAAACGTAAAAGCAGCGAACATGAAAAAAGTAAATTTTGCATTGGTAATAACTCTATTCATCGCCGTTACATCGCTCACCGCTCAAAACTGGGGCTGGGATGGCATCAAAGGCGAGGGCTCAAAAGTAACAAAAACCTTGAATGTATCAAGCTTTGATGGCTTTACGGTTTCCATTGGCGGAGATGTCTATCTGAAACAGGGCAATACGCAAAGCGTCACGATTGAAGGACAACAAAATATTATCGACAATATTTTGACCGAGGTAACCGACAAGCACTGGAAAATCAAGTTTGATAAAAACGTACGCAACCATGATGGTATCAAAATTTGGATCACCATTCCAAGTTTGACCAAAGCATACATCAGTGGTTCCGGCGATATTGTAGGCGAAACAAAG
This sequence comes from Saprospiraceae bacterium, assembly GCA_033761835.1. Lineage (GTDB taxonomy): Bacteria > Bacteroidota > Bacteroidia > Chitinophagales > Saprospiraceae > JADJNW01. The sequence goes on along the minus strand of JANRME010000304.1, from coordinate 71,276 downwards.
TTTACAGGCGTTGGAAATCTGGTAACCGGCATCAGTGGTTCGGGCGACATTAAATTGGAGGTAGAAGCAAAAAGTATCGATGGCAAAATTAGTGGTTCTGGTAATGTAAGACTGGGAGGCTCCGCTAATTCTTTAAGCATCAGTGTTTCTGGTTCTGGTGATTTCTTTGCGGATGCATTGAAAGTGGCTAATGCTACGGTAAGTATTTCAGGATCAGGCGATTGCACAGTAGATGCCAGCGAAAGCCTGGAAGTAAAAGTATCTGGCTCTGGTGATGTGAAATACAGAGGTCGCCCGAAAGTAAGCGCGAAAGTGTCGGGTTCTGGGGATGTAGAATCTATGTAACAGAGGGTTTTATATTAGAAACAATCCCTTCATCATAAACAAAAATAGTCGGGTTAATTTTTTTCAAAAACCTGAGGTAACCACTGCCGTTTTGGCGGTGGTTATTTTATTTTTGCGCTTTCGCAAAACACAAGCAGGCATGAGAATTTGGCATTTTGCAGTAATAATAATCTTCATTTCGGGATGTAATAATCCATCCAAATCTTTACAATCTAATTCACAAGAAAATGTGGATTTAAAATCTATGTTACCCGGCACTTGGGAAGCGATTTCCTTCCGAGTCAACATTAACGCTGCCGACAGCCTGTCTGCTCCATCCGTTTTTGAAGTAATGGAAAGCGATTGGGTAGAAAAATTAAATATCAAGCCGATTATAACTTATTATGATACAACTAATAAATTCCGATCAGAATATAAAAACCAGTCTGATAGCTTGGTTGGTCTCACCAGAGGCATTTGGAATACATTCGGCGATACCTTGATGCTGATTGCACCTGATGCGACCTACCAATACCAAGTAAAAATGCAAAACGGAAAAGCAGAATTCCGCTGCTTGCTCGATTGGGATGGCGATGGACTTGAAGACGATGAATATATCGGGATTCAGAAGTATGTTAAAAAACCGTAAAGTAAAGATTAATTTTTTGAACGTTTTGGTAGGAAATGGAGTTGAGTTTTAATAGAAGAACCGCTATATTTGCTCTGCATTTTAAAAAAGTAAGTTCGTCCCAATAGATATTTTACAAGCCTTTTCGGGATGTAGCGCAGCTTGGTAGCGCGCGTCGTTCGGGACGACGAGGCCGCTGGTTCGAATCCAGTCATCCCGACTTTTTATTGATCATTGATAATTGTTTCACATAGAAAATAATCAATTATCAATTGTCCATAAATAATTCCACGCCGCCCTAGCTCAGTTGGTAGAGCAACGCATTCGTAATGCGTGGGTCGGGAGTTCGAGTCTCCTGGGCGGCTCTCTACCTTTCACCCTATTCGCCCATCACCCTATCATCCAACTCAATACCGCCACTCATCCAAGTATTTTGCAAAAACCCGCGCCAGGTTTTCTGCATCGTCAATGCCGCGATGATGCGTACCCGTAAACTCAAAACCTTCTGCATTTACCACCGATTTTAATCCTTTTGACTGCCGCAAACGCTTGATTTCTCTATATTGTTCTTTCAAGTTGATATGTGACTCTACCCAATCATGATCCATATCGTGTAATCGGCAATCCTGAATCAGCATTTTTTTATCAAAACCGCCCCAGGAGCAAAGCACATAATCTTCATCAAAAACCTCGGCCCAATCCTGAAAATCTTCAATTACATCAGGAAAATAACGCGCCCGATCAATATCAGTCTGCCGTATGGTCGTCAGTTCCTGACAAAAAACGGAAAGTCGTGGGTGCATTTTAGGTCGAACAAAACTATTGAAAGTGCCTTCCACTTCGCCATAGTTATTGAGCCGAACCGCTCCAATTTCAATAATTTCCTGCACCAGAGAGGGTGGTCGTCCTTGCCAACAAGTTGCCTCCAGATCGTAGATGATAAAATTCATTTTCAAGATGTCAGATACCAGCATCGCCTACGGTAAGCCTACGGCGACCGAAGGATGCCAGAATTACAAACATTAAACGTCAAATGTCAAAATCGTTTGTTCTATAATGTCACAACATTCGTGTAGTTGCGCCTCGGTCATCACCAGTGGCGGCGCAAATCGAATGATGTTGCCGTGAGTAGGTTTTGCCAACAAGCCGTTTTCCGCCATTTTCATGCAGATATTCCAAGCCAAATCCCCGTCTTCGCTATCATTTACTACAATTGCGTTTAATAAACCTTTGCCGCGCACCGAGGTCACTATCTCCGTTTTGTCCACTAAATTTCGCTGCATCCGTTCACGAAAAATATTGCCAAGATGAGAAGCATTTTCTGCCAATCGCTCGTCTTTCAACACTTGCAAGGCCTCCATTGCTACTGCAGAAGCCAATGGATTGCCACCATAAGTTGAGCCATGCTCACCAGGGCGAAGATTGAGCATAATTTCGTCATTCGCTAAAATGGCTGATACAGGATACGTGCCCCCAGATAAGGCTTTGCCAAGAATTAAAATATCGGGTTTAAAATTATGATAATCACAGCATAATAATTTTCCCGTGCGCCCAAGCCCTGTCTGAATTTCATCGGCTATAAATAAAACATTATATTCTTTACATAATTTATAAGCTCCAGGTAAATAATGATCATCGGGCACTACGACGCCCGCCTCGCCCTGAATCGGTTCTACCATGAAGCCCGCCACCGTTGGGTCTTGCAAAGCTTCTTCCAATGCGGTTAAATCATTGTAAGGCACAATTTTGTATCCTGGCATATAAGGTCCAAAATCCTTCGTGCTTTTAGAATCGGTAGAAGCAGAAATCGCAGCAAGTGTGCGCCCCCAGAAATTGCCGGTCACAAAAATAACTTTTGCTTCATTCACCGGAATACCCTTGTTTTTGTAACCCCATTTCCGCGCCAGCTTGATGGCAGTTTCCCCGCCCTCTACGCCAGTATTCATGGGCAGTACGCGATCATAACCAAAGTATTCGGTGATGTATTTTTCAAAACGACCTAAGACATCATTATAAAATGCCCGCGAAGTCAGGGTCAATTTCCCCGCTTGTTCTACTAAGGCTTTGATAATTCGCGGGTGACAATGTCCTTGATTTACAGCAGAATATGCCGATAAAAAATCATAATATTGTTTATCTTCCACATCCCATACGAATACGCCCCGCCCTTTCGCAAGTACGACTGGCAATGGATGGTAATTATGTGTTCCGTATTGCTCTTCCAATTGTATCAAATCCTGCGAAGAAAGCATGGTTTCTGCTGAAATCATAGGTTAAATTTTTTGTATGTTTTACAATGCTTTACACAAAGTAAGCATATAAAATATAAAGGGGAGGTTTGGTTGAACGAAGGAGCTTAAAAATCCTTTGAAAAAACAATTTATGGTCAAATCCTTATTCCACTTCTACAATCAATTCCACTTCTACCGCAATGTTTCTAGGCAAAGACGACATTCCCACTGCCGAGCGAGCGTGTTTGCCACGATCGCCAAATACCGCCACCATCAAATCGGAGAAACCATTCACCACTTCGGGTTGGTTGGTAAAATTGTCGGTGCAATTCACCATACCCAGCACTTTCACGATGCGTTTTACTTTATTCAAATCGCCAATTTCAGCTTTCAGGGCAGCTAATTGATTGATTCCCACCAATCTAGCGGCTTCATATCCCTGACGTTCATTCAAATCTTTTCCCACTTTTCCTGTGATATAAGTGCCATCATCCTTGAGCGGTCCTTTGCCAGCCAGAAAAATCAAGTTGCCCGTGCGCACAGCATTCACATAATTTGCCACTGGTGACGAGGGTTTCGGCAGATTGATTCCAAGTTTTTGCAGATTAGCTTCGGCATCTACTTTTGGCAACTGATCGGTAGTCGGCAGCGAGCCTGTTGTTCGCGGATTGCAGGAAAATAAAAGAAGGGATAGTAAGAAGATGGATATGATTCTCATAGTTATATTTTGATTTTTTTTTAATTTTTAAACTCTTGCTCTTCAAGCTTTTATAAACTATCCATATCCGTTGTCAATACACGATTTTTCTCATCAAACAAATAAAGCAAATCCGAAATATATTCCTTCAAATCCTTTCTATCTACGACATTGTCAAGAAAACCACTCTCTAATAAAAACTCTGCGGTTTGAAAACCTTCTGGCAAATCGCGTTTGATCGTTTCCCGAATGACGCGCGGCCCGGCAAAGCCAATCAGTGCCTTGGGTTCAGCAAAATTAATATCCCCCAGCATCGCGTAAGAGGCCGTCACACCACCAGTCGTCGGGTCGGTGAGCATCGAAAAATACGGAATGCCAGATTTCGCCAACAAGGTCAATTTAGCTGCTGTTTTTGCCATTTGCATCAACGAAAACGCGGCTTCCATCATCCGCGCGCCACCTGATTTTGAAATAATCAAAAGTGGAATGCGATGTTCCAAGCAATGGTCAATCGATAGGGAAATTTTTTCGCCGACCACAGAACCCATCGAGCCGCCAATAAAATTGAAGTCCATAGCTGCTACCACCAGCGAGCGTTTATTCACTCTGCCTTTGGCTACTGTCATAGCCTCAGTCAATCTTGTTTTTTTGATGGTTTCTTCCAATCGCTTTGGATAGGGTTTCAAATCAGTAAAACCAAGCATATCTTTGGCTCGAAGATTGCCGAAAAGCTCGTCATAATTGCTATCGAATAACAAAGAGAAATAATCTTTAGAGCTAATCCGAACATGATAATTGCAACTTGGGCATTTGAAGAAATTTTCTTTCAATTCCTTCATTGTGGAAGTTTCCTTGCACTCTTTACACTGATACCACAAGCCTTCGGGTGCCTCTTTTTTGTTTCTGGTTGCTGTTTGGATACCTTCTCTGAGTCGTCTGAACCAACCCATATTATTATTTATTATTGTATGAAAGTGTGGCGCATTTTGAAAATGTGCCACACTTAAAATATTCCAAGCAAAATTCAAAATTAAAACACAGAAGCGATAAACGATAAAAATTACCCAAAAGTTTTAGGATTCATAACGGAATGCCTGTACCGTCTCAATAAAAGCGCGGACGCCGTCCAAAGGTGTATCCGGATAAACCCCATGACCAAGATTGGCAATATGCTTACCACCAAAAGCCCGAAGCATCGCATTCGTTTCCTTCCGAATTTGTTCGGTGGAAGCATACAAACAACAAGGATCAAGATTTCCTTGCAAAGCTTTAGTCACCCCTATCTTTCTTCGGCTCTCAGTCGGATCCATATTCCAATCCAAACCAATGATATTACAATCCATCCTGGCAAAATCTTCCAGCGCAAACCAAGCACCTTTGGCAAAAATCGTGATCGGAGCTTCGGTAATCTCATTACAAATTTGTGCAATGTATTTTGCCGAAAACTCCTGGTACTGCGCAGGACTCAAAATGCCCGCCCAGGAATCGAAAATTTGTACCAAATCGGCCCCGTTCTGAATTTGTTTTTTCAAATAAGCAATCGAAGCATCCGTGATTTTTTGCAGTAGGCTATGAGATTCAATCGGTTGTGTATAAAGAAATTTTTTTGCTTTAGAAAATGTTTTGCTACCTGAACCTTCCACCATATACGCCAGCAATGTCCATGGTGCACCACAAAAACCAATGAGCGGCACACGCCCATTCAATTCGCTTTTAGTGATTTGCAAAGCATCATAAACGTATTGCAAATGCGCAGCCGCTTCTTCACTTGAGCGCAAGATGTCAATATCTCTTTGAATTTGAATGGTTTTTGGAAAAATCGGACCGCGTTTTTCTTCCATTTCATAATCCAAGCCCAAAGCTTCAGGAATCACCAAAATATCAGAGAAAATGATGGCCGCATCCACCCCCAAAATATTTACAGGCTGAATCGTGACTTCTGCTGCACGTTCGGGAGTGGTCACCAATTCTTTAAAATCGTGCAATTTCTCTCGCACAGCGCGGTATTCGGGCAAGATACGTCCTGCCTGACGCATCAGCCAAACGGGCGGGCGCTCGACCGCTTGCCCATTAGCAACTCTTAAAAGCAAATCGTTTTGCAATTTCATAGCACAATGTTAAGGTCTTTCAACAGGATTTCAGTCTGGTTGTTTTTGATTTGATATAAAAATGACGAGAAAATATCGTCTGAGTAATTTTTAATATTAACAAAATGTGGCGATCTGCTACTTTCAGCATTAGGAGCATGAAATACGTCAACTTGTTCAAGAATTTTCTCAAATTTGGCACAGTAAACTTACAAACCAATCATTAAGTGTTTATTATGGGCAATCCATTGGGAATCGGCTCCAGAGTAAAACATCCCGCTTACGGTGATGGTGTTATTATTCGCTTACACAAAGCGGCTTATGAAGTGTGTTTTATGTTGTACGGCATCAAACAAGTGGGCAGAGATTATGATAAATGGGACATCATAGAAGCGCTTCCTGCCGAAGAAAACGTCACTTTTAGTGAAGCCGAGAAATCATTAATCAAAATTTTGCGCGACTTTTCCGACATTTCCGAAGAAGTGCCTTTGGGTGATCGTTGGGTTGGCGGTACCATGATTCTAAAGCCTTCTGACAATTCTTTGAAAGAAAAAGAGTTTCCAATTGAAACTTTTTTCCATAAAATCGTAATGGTACGTGATAGGCTTCGTGTAATGGAACAACGCATCAATACGAGCGAGAAATTGACAGATGAGGATAAAATTAACTTGCAGCAATACCTGACGCGCATTTACGGGAGTCTGACTACCTTCAATATATTGTTCAAATACAAGGAGCATCATTTTGTAGGAGAGAAAGGATAACGAATGGAAATCCATTATATTCTTAAACAATTATCCTTCCAAAAGCCTTTCCTACATTGAAACAATGACTTATAAAAATATGACCACAACATTTGCGCAAAATAAAATATTCTTGCTAATTGCTATAATCGCAATCGTGGTAAATTCCGGTTGTTTTGTAGCTGAAAATCCTTATACAGGTTTAGCGCCAGGTTATTGGCGAGCCGTTCTGACGCTTGATCCTGTGGCAGCCAGTACAACGAAGGGCGGCACAGCCGATGATGAGGAAATTCCTAATCGAATTGATCGTATCAATTCAGGAGAGCTTCCATTCACTTTTGAAGTAAAGTATGAAAATGATACTAAATTTTATATTGAAATTATAAATGGTGAAGAGCGTATTCGCTTGGATGACATCGTCATCGGCAGAGATAAACGCATTGCAAAAGATACGATTGTAATTAATTTCCCTGTATTCGATTCTTATATAAAGGGAATTTATCATGAAAATATCATTCAAGGTGAATGGGTAGTGAATAATCGAAATGTGGACTATCGAATTCCATTTGTTGCCCGTCAAGGCCTGTCGCATCGCTTCACCAAAATGAAAGAAACACCTACATTGGATGCCACCGGGCGCTGGGAGGTAACATTTTCGCCTGACACAGAAGATGAAGAAAAAGGGATTGGCGAATTTGTACAAAAAGGAAATAACCTGAATGGTACTTTTATGACCGAAACCGGCGACCATCGCTTTTTGGAGGGTACGGTTCAAGGTGATAAGCTTTATCTTTCAGCATTTGATGGTTCGCACGCTTATCTTTTTGAAGCCAAAATTCAAGCCGACAGTACATTATTTGGTACTTGGTGGTCGGGCAAGCATTATACCACCACTTGGACGGCACGACGCAACTCTGAGTTTCGCCTGGGCAATGCAGATTCCTTGACTTACCTCAATCCTGGTTATGATAAATTTACTTTTGCATTTAAAAATCCAGACGGTAAAACCATCTCACTTGATGATCCAAAATACCAGGATAAAATAAAGATCGTACAAATTATGGGCACTTGGTGTCCTAATTGTAGAGATGAAACTGAATTTTTATTGGATTATTTAAAAAATAACCCAAACGATGACCTGGAAATTATTGGACTGGCTTTTGAGCGCCACAACGATGAGAGCAAAGCTCGGGCTGCCATTCTAAAGTACAAGGAATTTTTTGGAATAGATTATGAGATTCTATATGCTGGTTCTGATGTCAAGACCAAAGCAAGCAAAGCACTTCCGATGCTCAATCGCGTGATTTCTTTTCCGACCATGATTTTTATTGATCGGCAGAATAAAGTTCGGCGCATTCACACCGGGTTTTCAGGGCCCGCGACCAGCGAATACCAAAATTTTAAACAAAAATTTGATACTTTTATCAAGGAATTGATGGCAGAAGAATTATAAATGCTTAATTTTGAAGATTTAATGAATTTCGATTGTTTTATTAAGGGCTTTAAATTCCAAAAAACAAAATTCTTAGAACCAACACATGAAAAGTATAGCTTTAGCATACTGCATTGACAACATTAGAATTGCAGAAGAAATCGAACGCCAATTGAGCAGGGCCTCCTACTCGTTTGAACATTTTTACTGCAAACGAACCACTAACGACGAATCGCTCAGCACTCAATTGCGTGGTAAACGCGGACCAGTTCTGTTGGTCATCAGCGATAATTTCCTGAAATCCGCGCAGTGCATGAGTGGTGGCTTGAAGTTTCTACAAGAACGCGGCTCCGATATATTACCTGTGATTGTAGATGGCCAAACCAAAGATGATAATACAGGGCAACCCATCAGCGCTCCCACGCAATTTGATCGCGTGAGCGATATTATCAAATATATCAATTATTGGCAAGATCAATATCTCGATTTGCGCAAGCAAAAGCGCCAATTGCACGATGAATTGGACGAAGAAAAGTTTAATCAGTACTTACGTGTGATGCGCGATATTTCGGGTGAAATCGGAGAGTTTCTGAGGACTTTGCGCAACATGGATTTTTTGGAATACCCTGATTTTATTGCCAATAGCTACGAGCGTTTTTTCCGTTTTACCAATGATGACAATGGCTGGCGGGCTTTCCGCGATTTGCCACCGTTGATGCCCATTGCACCGAAGCCTACTTTTGAGCCAACCGCACCGGTTGAAACTTTGCCGCCGATTGTTGAAATTAAACAGGAGATAGAAGTGGAATCCCACCCTAATGTGGAAGAACCTATACTGGAAGAAAAAATAGCCGAAACTCCTGTTGCCATAGTTGAAGAAGCAGAAAAAATGTATGAGCCAGAACCCAGTTCAAATGGCAATTTTGAATTTGAACATATTGAATCGAAAATAGAACCCCCAATTGAAATCGAAGCAGCGCCTGAGCCAGAAGAGAAAGATTTAGAAGAAGAACCCATTGGTGAAGCCCAGATTCAAAATTGGGTTGAAACCGCTTATGATGCTGCCAATTCCGGCGATGTACAAAGCGCTTTAAGTTCTTTAGCAGATTATATTTCATTCCATCCTGGAAGTTTTGCGTTGCGCTATGCTTATGCCGTTTTATTGGCACAATATACTGACAATCAATCGGAAAGCATTAATCAATTGGATGCCGCTTTAGAAATAGAACCTGAAAACGAAGAGGCGCTTTTACTCATTGGACAATTGGCTGAATTAAAACAAGATTTTCTGCTGGCAAAAAATTCTTACGAAAAGTTGGTAGAGATCAACGATGAAAACGCCGATGCGTACTATCGCCTGGGCATGGTCGTAGCTGCACAATATCCGGATCAAATAGAACAAGCTGCTAAATATTTCAAAAAAGCTGCTAAATATGATGAAAACAATATGGATGCCACGTATCGCTACGCCAATTTGTTAGCGGAACAATTGGACAAACCTAAAAAAGCAATCAAATATTTTGAAAAAACGCTAAAAGCGAATCCAAAACATCCATTTGCCAATTATGATTTGGCGATGTCATACCATCGAATGGGAAATAAAGAAACCGCCCGTGAATACTACTTGCGCGCTATAAAAATCAATCCAGAGTTAAAAACCCCGGAAAACGACAAAGCTTTTGAGTATAAAGTGACCGCTTATCCTGAATCGGCTGCTACGCATGAAACAATCGAGGCCCTCAAGCAAAGTATCCAACAATTGGAGGAAATGCTGAAAACACAAGAAGAAGAGGCGGCAAAGCAAGCGGAGGCAGCAGAAACTCTAAAAGCGAAACTTCCGGGTGAAGGCAAAATTGCGCTGATCACTGGCGCGACTTCTGGCATTGGGCGAACTACGGCAACATTATTAGCAGAAAATGGTTTCGATTTAATCCTTACTGGTCGTCGCAAAGAACGTTTGGATGATCTGGAGAAAGAATTGGAGTCCGAATATGATATCAAAATAAAAACGCTTGATTTCGATGTCCGGGATGTAAATGCAGTGGAACGTGCTATTGAAAACCTCGGCGAAGATTGGCAAGCTATTGATATACTAATTAATAACGCTGGCAAAGCCAAAGGTTTCCATCCAATCCACGAAGGAAAATTGGAGCATTGGGAAGAAATGATTGATACGAATGTGAAGGGTTTGCTATACATGACACGTGTCGTAGCGCCTTTGATGGTGAAGCGCAGAAAAGGACATATCATCAATATCAGTTCGACCGCGGGTAAAGAAGTCTATCCGAATGGAAATGTGTATTGCGCCTCCAAATTCGCGGTAGAAGCCTTAACCAAAGGGATGCGTTTGGATTTGCATTCCTACAATATTCGAGTAAGCCAGGTTGCGCCCGGGCATGTAGAAGAGACGGAATTTGCATTGGTTCGGTTTGATGGCGATGCCGAAAGAGCCAGGATTTATGAAGATTTTAAACCCTTAAATGCGAGCGATGTAGCCGATGCAATCCTTTGGGCGATCACGCGTCCGCCGCATGTAAACGTACAAGATATTTTGCTGATGGGTACACAACAAGCGGGTGTGACGATTATCGATCGGAGCGGTAGAGCTATTTTTGAAGAAGAAGAATAGTCAAATAATTGATTGCCAAGCATTAGGAGATTTACAAATTTCCTAATGCTTATTCTTTAACAGGTTATTATACAGCGCTATTAATTTTTCTTCTTCTTTCTCCCAAACAAAGATTTTTTTAGCTTCCAGGCAATTTTCTCGCAATTCATTATACAAATCCTTATTTTTGATTAAATTTTCAATGGCTGTTATAATTCTTTGAATATTCAAATCCTCAATTAGTAAAAAAACATCATGCTTTTCATTAATTTTATTATATTCCGGAAAATTCATATGAATGGAAGGGATGCCCGCCTGAATATAATCAAATGTTTTGTTTGCTAAAGAATAATAATAACTCAAGCCTCTGTTTTCCAATAAATTAAGCCCTATTTTCGCTTGCAATGTTGTTTCATGTAACTCTTTTGGATGTAAATAACCCAAGAATTTTACTTTATTTTCCAATTGTAAATGAATAACTTTTTGTCGCAAAAATGCAGATAAATCGCCTTCGCCAGCCAGCCAAAGTTCACTATTTTCAAGCGTTTGCATCGCTTCGATGGCTTGTTCCAAACCGCGTCCTTCATTTAATACACCTTGATATAATATAATATTTCGAGTTGGATTTGCAATTCCTTCTTGTCGAAATGGTACATTTCGAATGACCCAAAATTTCTTTTTATATCGCTGTTCAAAAATCTTTGCTAACTCCTCCCCCACCGTGTATGCTACCTCCACGCGCGGAATGGCAAATTTGGCAATCATTTCCCAAATATATTTTATAATTGGGCGGCGCACAACTTCTGGCGTTTCTGTAAAATACTCATGCGCATCATAAACACAGGGCTTTCCACGGATTTTACTCAGAAATAATCCTGGTAAAATGGTATCTAAATCTACTGCGCAAATCGCATCAAATTTTACAAAAAGTAAATAAAAAAGCAATCGAATATTATATTCAATATAAAAAAACTTACCTTTTTCAAACCAGCATTTCAAGCGTTTTTGTTGAAAAGGTTTATTTATCAATGACTCAGAATTTCTTTTCAACCGCCCGATTAACAGCACTTTATAACCAGCATGAGCAAGACTTGTACAAATACGAATCATGCGTTGGTCATAAGAAAGATCGTTGGTAACGGTACAAATGATATTTTTTCCCAAAGCTTAACGAGCTAATTCTTTATCTATTTTTTGAATGAGAGTATTGGCTTCTGTTCTAATATCTTTATACAAATTAAGTTGCAAATAATTTAATGAATTTGCCCAGAGTAGATTTTGCAGCACTTCTCTATCCTGGCACAAAGCGTCAAAATCAAAAGGCAGCAACCCTTTTCTAAACTCAAAGTGTTTGACCAAAATAGGTTTAATGTTCATTGTATAATGTTGTAAATACCCATCCTCGTTTATTAACATCCAGTCCTGAGAAACATCATAATATTTCATAATGGCTGCGCGCAAACTGTCATTACTTATTAACCAAAATCCATGTGATTTTAGTGTTTCGTAGGGCGTCCTGTTGGTAACAAACATCGTAGAGCCGCTTAAAAAAGGAAGATACATCCGAAGACTATCATCCATTGGCTTTTTATTAATCAAATATTTAATCAATAGATCATAACTCTTGGTTCGATTTTCAAATCCTTCAATATTTGTAACAATATCTATTAAATCTGCCTGTAAACCCAATTTGATTTCTTTAAGCGTTTCTATCTCCTGGCTTCTTGTTTTTCGATTTTCGTTTAAATTATTAAACCATAATGCTAGGTTGATGCCCAGAAAAATAAGGAATACTTCGCCAAGTGCATACCTCCAATCAATTTTGCTTAATTTCCTTATCATAGTAAGCGAATTAAATTTAAATCATTTCCATTGTAAAACATTTCCATTCTGAAAAACGTAGCCTTCATCCAATAAGTATTCCAATACACGTAGCACTTTTTCCTGGCTAGTAGATGAAAATCCACTCATAAGTTGCTCCAGGGGCATTACATTTTCATTTAGCTTTTCTTGAATTTTATTTTTAATCGCATCATAATCCGCATTACTTAAATCAGCTTTGGTTCTGCCAAGACATACATCACAAATACCACAATCTTTATCATTTTTTTCACCAAAATAATTCAATAATTGGCGACTCCTGCAAATTGGATCTTCGGCATAAGCAATCGCTTTTTGGATGCGTTCCCAGTGCCGTTTGCGCCGAAATTCGTACAATTGGTGGTCAATTGTCAAATCGTTTGCGTCAACCCGATCTTGCAGGAAAGTGAGTTGCGGTTGATCGGTCTGCGGCAAATATTCAATGATATTATCTTTATGTAATAAATCTAGCGTTTTTATAACTTCCTCGATTGAAATTTTTAAAAAAGAAGCCAATTGTGATTCACGAACATTTACAAAATGACTAAAAGAACCCTGATAAGAGCGCAAAATGGCTTTGAGCATCAAATCATATTTAGGATGTCGCAATTGATAATCGTATAATTCTTCTTTGGAAACCTTTACCTGCAAACTCGAAGGCGTGTAAACAGCCTCAGTAAGCGTAAGCCAGCTGGCTTGTTCCAGCGTTTTGAGCGCGTGTAATGTTCTGATAGGCTCTAATTGAAAATTTTTTCCAAAGGATATCATATCAAAATCATAACTCGCCCCAGCGCCTGCTCCAATAGCGAGTTGATAATAACTTCCTAAAGCATGATATACACGTCGAATTTCATTTATTTCAGGGAAAGCCAATGCATAGTTTTTCTCAAGACTCAAGCGGTCATTATGATTATATAACAATACAGCATAAGATTTTTTACCATCGCGCCCCGCGCGCCCAGCTTCTTGGAAATATGCTTCGAGGCTATCAGGCAGTTCCAAATGTACCACTACACGCACGTCGGGCTTATCGATTCCCATCCCAAAAGCATTGGTACTCACTATAATACGCGTTTGATTTTCAATCCATGCGTCTTGTTTTTCCGAACGTTCTTCAGGCTGTAAACCGGCATGATAAAAATCAGCGGCAATTCCTTTTTGTACCAAAAACTGAGCAATTTCCTTTGTTTTACGTCGATTGCGTACATAAACTACACCCGAGCCTTTCACCTTTTTTAAAATATCCAGTAATTTTTCCATTTTTCCCTCTTCATTCAATACAACATAAGCGAGATTGCTTCGGGCAAAGCTTTTTTGAAATACATTCTTGGATTTGAATTGCAATTTTTCTTGAATATCTTCTACTACTTCGGGCGTAGCGGTAGCGGTCAAAGCCAGAATCGGCGCTTTGGGAACAAGTTCACGAATATTCACAATTTCAAGATAAGACGGACGAAAATCATAACCCCACTGCGAGATACAATGTGCTTCGTCCACTGCCAGCAGATTGACGTGCATCCGTGAAATGCGTTCGCGGGCCAAATCCGTAACCAAACGCTCTGGTGAAAGGTAAAGCAACTTGGTATTGCCATAAACACAATTATCAAAAATTCGGTCCATTTCTATGGAATGCATCCCCGAATAAATAGCAGCAGCAGGAATATTACGTTGACGCAGATTATGTACCTGATCTTTCATTAATGCAATAAGCGGAGAAATAACAATGCAAATACCTTCCTGGCAAAGCGCAGGCACTTGAAAACAGATAGATTTACCGCCGCCTGTAGGCATCAGCGCCAGGGTATCTTTGCCATCGAGTACCGACTGGATGATGTCGGCTTGCAAGTCTCGGAAAGCATTATAACCCCAGTATTTTTTAAGAATATGTAACGGCGTATCAATCAAAGCAAATTTTGTCAATAATTTTGAACAAATTTAGCAAATTTGCCTGTTGATAAACAACGCTTTCCTGCTTTTCCCAAAAAAAAAGAACGGCGCTCTTGCGCGCCGCCACTTAATGAACTCAAATCGTTTATAATAACTTCGAACTGATGAAATTTAACCTTTGATCTTAAGAAAGATGTTATGTTTGTTGATTCAAAGTTAGTGGTTCAAGAATTGGCAAGGAAAATAAAATAGACAAATAATCCGAAATCACAATAAAAGCAATTTTACATAGTATTTTGGCTATCAGGTTTTTAATTAAACTACAAATACAATGCCTAAGCAAAAAACCGACGACCTCATACAATTAATTAAGTCGCTGACACGAGCGGAAAAAAGGCATTTTCGTCTGTTTGTAGGGCGCAATCAGGCATCGGACGATATTTTGTTTTTACAATTGTTTGATATGCTTGACAAATACAAAGAGTACGATGAAGATATGATTTTGCGGAAGCTGCCAGCGATTAAAAAGACCCAACTTTCTAATTTGAAGGCACATTTATATAAACAATTACTCACAAGTTTAAGATTATTGAATCGAAATCATGTTGAAGATCTCCAGATACGCGAATCGATTGACCACGCTAAAGTATTGTACGACAAGGGATTATATCGTCAAAGTCTAGATATTTTAGACAAAGCAAAAGCACGAGCCATCAAAGGAAAGTTTTATGCAATCGCTCTAGAAATCATTGAATTTGAAAAATACATCGAAGCGCAGTACATCACCCGCAGTATAGAAGGCCGAGCAGAGGAATTGACTGCTGAAGCCCTGGAAATCAACAAAATACTAACGGAAACCAATCGTTTTTCCAACCTCGCCTTGCAGATGTATGGATTGTACATCAAGGTTGGTTTTGCACGTAATGAAAAAGATCATAATTATGTAAAAGAATTTTTTAAAAGTAAATTACCTGATATTGATTACAAGCGGCTCGATTTTTATGGCAAAATTTATTATTGTCAGGCGCATATTTGGTACTATCACATGATACAGGATTTTCCGATGAGTTATCGGTACGCACAGCGTTGGGTGGACTTATTTCATGAGGAATCGGAGTTGAAATTGCTCAACGTACCGATGTATCTCAAAGGGGTTCATAATTTGTTGAATGTGCTTTTTAATTTATTATATTATCAAAAATTTGAAAAAACTTTAATTGAATTAAAAAGTTTTGCCGACGAATATGATATAACGCAAAATAAAAATATAGAAGGGCTTTATTATTTATTTTTATACAATCACACCGTCAAAAAACATTTTATAGAAGGCACTTTCAGTGAAGGTATTAAGCTGATTCCCAAAGTAATAGAATTGATAGATGAAGACGAATACAATTGGGACAATCATCGTGTCATGCTATTTTATTATCGTATCGCTTGCTTGTATTTTGGTAGCGGCGATAATAAAAATGCGATTGAATATTTAAATATGATTATCAATCAAAAAAATCCAGATTATCGGGAAGATATTCAGTCATTTGCCAGAATTCTCAATTTGATTGCGCACTATGAGTTAGGGAACGCGCAATTAGTTGAATATCAAGTAAAATCAGTGTATCGTTTTTTATCAAAGATGGAACAAATGCAATCCGTTTTGCAAGAAATATTCCGCTTTGTGCGGCGCGTACCGCGAATGCGTGAGTCAGAAATGAAACAAGAGTTTATCAGTTTGAAAGAAAAATTACTTAAATTGCTAAACGACCCTTATGAAAAACGAGCATTTCTTTATCTGGACATCATATCTTGGTTAGAAAGTAAAATTGAAAATCGCCCGATTCAAGAAATTGCAATGGAAAAATTTGCAAAACGGGAAGGATTGTTAGAGAAGATGGGATGATTAAAAATTCATAATATAGCGAATTACTTATATGTCTTTACGCCTTACGCCAGTAAACCTATATCTCTATTTTAACACATCTTTAAATTATTTTTAAACCAACCTTAAATCATTATTTCCACTCTTCATAATAACTTTGCGCCAAACCCTGTTTTACATCAAACATCTACGTATGAAACATCTGATACTTTTTTTTAGCCTCCTGATGCTATGGGCTGATCTGAACGCTCAAATCAGTGGCAAAATCACTGACTCTGAAGGCGAGCCACTTTCCTTCGCCAGCGTGTACGTCAAAGGCACTTCTATCGGTACGACTAGCAATGTAAATGGGGAATACCGCCTCGAATTACAATCGGGCAATTACAATTTAGTTTTCCAATATGTTGGTTTTAAGCAAGTTATCGCACAAATTCGCATTAAAAACGATCCAATCCTATTGGATGTGACATTGCAAGAACAGCCCGTTGAATTGGGCGAAGTAGTTGTAAAGGCTAATGCTGAAGACCCAGCTTACGCGGTCATTCGCAAAGCAATTGAAAAGCGTAAATATTTCCGTGATCTTATAAAAGCTTATTCTTGTGATGTTTACATAAAAGGAAATATCAAATTCTTAGATGCTCCAGAGAAATTTTTTGGCAGAGATTTAGGTGATCTTGGAGGCACACTCGATTCCAATCGTCAGGGAATTGTTTATTTGTCTGAATCGCAGTCTAAATTATATTTTCAAGAACCCGACGAGTATAAAGAAGAAATGTTATCCTCCAAAGTGAGCGGCAATGATAATGGTTTTGGCTTCAACCGCGCTTCGGATATGGATTTTAATTTATATGAAAATACTGCGGATTTCAGCCGGCAAATCGTCTCGCCTATCGCCGGTAATGCCTTGGCATATTATCGCTATCGCCTGATTGGCACTTTTTTGGACGACGAAGGAAGATTGGTCAACAAAATTGAAGTAATCCCGCGTCGAAATGAAGATCCTGTCTATCGAGGTATCATTTATATTACAGAAGATATTTGGAATATTCAAAGCGCAGATTTATTGTTATTGCAAGCCAATATTAATCAACCAGGATTGGACTCGCTTTCGATTAAACAAGTGTATGTACCTATACAACAGCCTGATATGTATCGAATTTTTAGTCAAGCGATTACTTTTCGGGCAGGGTTATTTGGTTTTAGATTGGGTGGAACATTTACTGGAATTTATAGTAATTATAATTTAGAACCCAATTTTGCATCCAATTTTTTTGGCAATGAAGTATTTAAAGTAAATGACGGTGCAAATGAAAAGCCTTTAGAATTCTGGGATACGATTCGTCCGATTCCGCTCACAGAGGAAGAGACGGTGGACTACGTTCGAAAAGATAGTTTGCAGGAAATACGCGAATCCAAGCCTTATCTAGACTCGATTGATGCGAAAAACAACAAGTTCAAACCGATTGATATTTTGTTCGGATATGATTATCGGAATTCTTATGAACGCCGCTATTTGAATATTAATTCGCCTGCAACGACAGTGCAATTTAATACGGTACAAGGCTGGAATGCCGATTTGAATGCCACCTATCGCCGAGAATTTGATGAAAACAGTACCCGTTGGTGGTCGGCACGAGGCTCGGTTAATTATGGCTTCGCTGATAAGCGTTTGCGCGGTACGCTCGGCTTGAATTATCGCTTCGAGCAAAAACATTCCACTCAGATTGGGCTATCTGGCGGCATTAATGCAACCCAATTTAATGGCGCTAATCCCATTAGCAAAACACTTAATACGTTGTACTCGCTCATTGGAAAGGAGAATTACATGAAGTTGTATGACAAAGCCTTTGGGCGTATCAATTTTCAAAGGGAATTTTTTAATGGCGTGTTTTTGACGACCGCACTCGAATACGCACAACGCACGCCATTGGTGAATCGCACTGATTTTAGCTGGAACAAAAATAAAGAAAAAAGCTACGAACCCAACGATCCGCTGGGCAGCGAATTTGTACCTTCCTTTGAGCAGAGCGAAGCGCTCACGTTTACTGCGAACTTAAGATTGCGCTACAAACAAAAATATATATCTTATCCCGATCGGAAGTTTAATTATGGCTCGGATCTTCCAGACTTGTGGATTCAATATCGAAAGGGCATCCGATCATTTGGGAGCGATGTAAATTATGATTTGTTGTCGGTTCGCATTCTTGAGAATGATCTTTCGTTGGGTGTAGTCGGCACTTCGGAATTTCAAGTAGAAGCCGGTAAGTTTCTCACACACAATTCCTTACAATTTATGGATTTCCGTCATTTTTTAGGCAATCAAACCTTCATCGGCAGCCCCGACCGCTACGCTTCGTCTTTTTTCTTACTGCCTTATTATGAACATAGCACCAATGATAGTTATTTACAAGTGCATTTCCAGCATAATTTTGATGGGTGGATTTTGGGTAAAATTCCTTTGATTCGTAAGCTCGGCTGGCGCGAAATTTTTAAAGCTGGATTTTTATACACTAAAGAAAAAAAGGATTATCTTGAATTGGGTGTAGGGCTTGATAATATTGGTTTTGGTGTTTTCCGGCTCTTCCGTTTTGACCTTGTATGGTCTCATAACTCTGCTGGAAAATGGGATATTGGCTATATGATTGGTATTCAGATGCCAATTGATGAGGATTAATATCAAATCCGAAATATAAAATCGGGGATATAAGCGTAATTAATTAAAAATCAAACACATATTGTCATAAACTAAAAACGATATGAAATGAGGGTTGATGTATTATTAATTTGAACTAAATAAAAATGGGTTGTTATTCGATAATGAGGTAACAACCCATTTTTATTCAAAAGTACATCTGTTTATTAAGTAGTCGAGTAGTTTAGAATCCAGTAGCCAAAAGACTGATTTTTAATCAAATCAAACTTTTGATTCGTGGCTACTCTTAAGGAGCCTCTTAGCCAAAAACCATCAAACTACTTAGAAATCATAATAAATATAACATTACGGTTTTAACTCATAAAATCGCCAACTGGTCTTAAAATCTTTCGAAGGCGCTTTCTTTGTGAGCAAAGCCCTTACCATTTCTACCGGCATTCGGTTTTCCTGCAAAATCTGATCGTGAAATGCCCGGTAACTCATTTTACCACTATCCACTAATTCTTTTTTCAAGGCCTCAAATTGTAATCCGCCAATCATATAAGCCAATTGATACAAAGGCCCATAATTGCCAGTAAAAGAACGCCTGACCTCGCCTTCCGCATTTGCACGCTCATGCCCTACCCGCTCCACCAAAAAATCAATGCATTCCTGTGGTGTCCATTCTCCTTGGTGGTATTTGAGTGAAAAAATAATCCGTGCACATCGGTGCATCCGCCAAAAGAGCATACCAATTTTGTCTTCGGGCGTTTCAGGAAAACCCAAATCCCATAACAATCGCTCCCAATATAAAGCCCAACCTTCGCCCCAAAAAGGCGTATTAAAATCTCGGTAAGTATTATACCGGCGACTCATAAAAGCCTGCAAACCATGCCCAGGAATAAGTTCGTGTTGCACCGTAGCTCTTGAAAAATGAGGATTATTGCCCCGCATACTCATCAATTTTTCCTCATGTGTCATGGTGCTGGTCGGATAAGAAATAATAATCTGCTCTCCGCCGAGAAAAAAGGGCGAAACCCGCTGCCGCTCAGCCGACATCATAGACATACGCCAGGTCTCTTCCGCGAGTGGCGGAATGGTAATCAAATCTCGTTTTTTAATGAAATCAATAGATTCGTTGTACAAGCGATCAATAACTGCTGGCTGCTGCCCAGGCGCAACGTATTTTTCTTTCACCGCTTCGAGGGCCTTATGCCAATTATCACCAAAGCCCATCGCTCTTGATGCTTTCAGCATTTCCCGATCACACCAAGCAAATTCCTGCTCGGCAATCTGGATCAACTCATCGGGCGTATAAGGAATCATTTCATACTGAAGTTGCTTTCGAATCTCGGCATCCCCAATCGGTACGCCGACAATCCCTGATTTATCTCTTTTCTGGTTACTCTGTACCTCCTGCTTTTTGTCTAGCAGTTTGGCGTAGGCTTCCATCGCTTTGTTCAGGTCTTCAAAAGGTTTTTTAGTCCACCAGGAGTAAACAGGGTCATAGTCATCATAAAAACGATGCGCTTCCAAAAGTGCCTTTTTCAAACTTTCCAAATATGCCAGCGTCGGGCGCACCAATTCCGCATTGATATTTGGGCCGGCTTCTATTGTCTGAGAAAGTGTTGCTATTTGTACTTGAACAGCAGCCATCTGCTCCGCGACTGCTTGCGCGTCGGGTTGTTGCCCGCGGCGTTTGGCAACGATTAAGGTATAAATGTCATTTGCAAAAGGAAAGAGAGATTCCGCTGCTTTTAACTCGTTTTGCAATTGTTTTTCGAGACGATAATTTTCATTTAAATTGCGCAAAAACAACTGATAATCAACCTTTTCACCTAAAGTTAGACGATCGTAGTTCAATTTTTCAAGCTGCGAACGATAATCTACAATTAACTGCTGCATTCGTTCGCTTGTTTCAGAAGCACCTTGCACTGTGTAAAATCGCTGGAGTATTTGCTGATCTGCATTATACTGTATAATCAGATCGGGGATGCTGTTTTGACTATAAGAAAAATGATAGAACAAGCAAAAAATAAAGCTATTAAGTAGTATTATATTTTTCATACCATTCAATTTATAATAATCTTAAGCTAAAAATTATTAATATTTAAAAATCCCAAATCACCGTTACACTCAATAAATAGAGTTGTTCAAAAATAAATTATTAATCTTTTAATAATCAAATATTTACTAAAATCTTGGAGATTTAGCAAATCTATTTTCGAACAAGTTTAATGTTCTACAAAATAATTCATCCCCTTTTTATTAAAATATTCAAAGTTTACCTTTTAAATTAGCAGTATTGGTCTGAATTCTTTTTACCTTTTTTAGCTGATTTCATACTAAAATCGAGTGAAATACTCAAACCAGCGAGGTATCACGTGCACATTATAAACCTTTTCCCGAACATACTTTTGCTGAAAACATGCTGCTCTTTTATCATCTTCAATCGTAACGGTAGATGCGGTTTGGGTATATAAAAACCCCTCGGTACCGATGAACAGTACCGAAAAGAGGCGTTTCGGCTTCATTTTTATCCAATTTTATGCTTAAAAAACCATCCTAACCCGTAAAACTTATCATTACATAAGCTACGATTCCAATCACGATAACCGAGAATACTACATCCCAAACGCTATAGCTGGCGCGGTTCGCCGCTTTTTGTTCGGCTGTAAGTGTGCCATATGTCAATCCTTGAATTTTTTCAACAGAAGGCGCAGGTGTCAGTAAACTCACTCCGATACAAATAATCACCGAAAATAAGAAAAACCAGGCTGCAAAAGTCAAAAAATTCATGTTGCCAAAAGCAAAGAAAATACTATCAGGATCCAAGGAATCCTTGCTCAATTCCAGTACCAATCGAACAACCGCAACACTCAAGCCGGCTATCAAGGTAGCCATCGCACCTGTGCTATTGATACGTTTGGAGAAAATTCCCAGTAAGAATACGGCGGTAATCGGCGGCGCAATATAAGATTGTACCGATTGAAGGTATTCGTACAAAACTCCAGAGATATTTTGCATAATTGGAATCCAGGCGATACCCAATATTACAACAATACCCGTGGCGATACGTCCAACTCGAAGTAATTTAGTCTCCGGCGTATCAGGACGTAATTTTTTATAAATATCAACAGTGAATAGCGTGGAGCAGGAATTAAATACCGAGGCCAAGGAGCTCATCAGCGCTGCCAGAAGCCCCGCAGCAACCAAGCCCTTCAAGCCTGTGGGCATTTTTTCCATCAATAAAGTTGCAAATGCTTGATCGGGTGTATCCCAATTCAATTCTCCTCTATTTTTCAAAGCTAAAGCAACGACTCCCGGGATTAAAAATAAAAATACCGGCATTAATTTAAGCAAACCCCCGAAAATCGTACCCCGCCGTCCCTGGGTTATGTTTCTGGCAGCCAAAGCTCTTTGCACAATATATTGATCGGTACACCAATACCAGGTTCCTACAATCGTACTGGTTATCACCAAACTTGGCCAGGGGAAATTTGGATCAGAAGCTGGCCGCCACATATTAAGATATCCGGGTTCTAAGGAAGCTCTCATACCTTCCCAACCGCCGACCGCGTTGAGTCCTACAAAAGTCAATGTAGCCGCGCCAATAATCAGAACAACGGTTTGTAAGGCTTCGGTATAAACCACCGCCCTCATACCGCCAAGCACAGTGTAAGCACCAGTGAGTACCACTGTAATCAAAGCGCCAAACCAAAAGTCAATGCCCAAGAGTGAAGCGATAACAATGCCGCCAGCATAAACAGTCACCGATACTTTAGTCAAAACATAAGCTAATAGGGAGAAAATACTCAAAAACCACCGGGTATTCTCATTAAAGCGGCGTTCCAAAAATTCAGGTGTAGTGAATATGCCACTTCGAATATAAAAGGGCAGAAATACCCAGCCAAGCGTGATGACTAACCAGGCGTGTAGTTCATAAATGAGCATTGGGATTTTGCCACCGGCACCTGCACCAGCTAACCCGACAACGTGCTCCGAGCCAATATTGGAAGCAAAAATAGAGGCGCCTACAACAAACCAGCCAATGTTGCGGCCCGCCAAAAAGTAATCTTCGGTGTTCTTTTGACGGCGGGTGATTACCCAAAGGGCAATGCCTAAGAGCATCGCAAAATAAATCCCGATTACCACCCAGTCTAATGTTTCAAAACCTTTCATATTGAATTTGAGTTAAAGGTGTTATGATGTTATTTACATTAAAAATATAATTCTCAATCGGTTGTTTTTATAAAATTTTTACAAATCAAGATTAATCATTCAGTTTTAATTATCAAAATTTATTTTATTGAAAAGCGGTACATTGTAGTTTGCGTATAAGTTTCACCTGGTTTTAAGATGGTATTTGGAAAATTAGGTTGGTTAGGTGAATCCGGATAATGCTGTGCTTCTAGGCAAAGTCCGTAATGCTTCACAATTGTCTTCCCATCTTCATTTGTAAGCCCTCCATTTAAAAAATTGCCCGAGTAGAATTGAACCGCCGGTTCGGTGGTCTGCATTTCCATCATTCTACCCGAAGTGGGCTCGTACAAAGTCGCTGCTAATGACAGGCCATTTCCGGTTTTATTCAGAATAAAATTATGGTCGTATCCGCCTTCTACTTGCGCCAAATCTCTACCAATGGGCTTCGCGCTCGTAAAATCCATTGAACCGCCTTTCACCGATTCAATTTTTCCGGTTGGAATCAAAGTAGCGTCCACAGGCGTGTAATCGTCAGCATTAAGCATTAATTCATGCCCAAGAATATCAGGCGTTTTGCCGGCACCCAGATTGAAATAAGCATGATTGGTCAAGTTAACAGGCGTCGCTTTATCCGTTGTCGCTTTGTATTGAATCCGGAGTGCATTGTCGTTCGTAACCGTGTAAACCACGCCGGCCATAAGATTTCCAGGATAACCTTCTTCGCCATCCGGGCTCAAATATGTCAACATCAAAGATGCAGAAGAATCGCCCACGCTTTCTTCCGCGGCCCATACCACTTTATCAAATCCTTTTAGTCCACCATGCAAGGTATTTTGGCCATTATTGGCGGCAAGTTTATAAGTTGTGCCATCGAGTTTAAACTGCGCTTTGGCAATACGATTGGCATAACGACCTGCGATACAACCAAAATAAGGATTTCCAGCTTGCAAGTAGCCGGATAAAGAGTCAAAACCCAGCACCACATTGCCCATTTCGCCATTTTTATCAGGCGCAAGAATGGATACAATGGCCGCGCCGTAATTGATTATTTCGACCGTAAAACCACTTGGCGTGGACAGTTTGTATAAGGTAATTTCCTCTTCGCCCACCTTTCCAAAAGGCATTTTTTCTACCTTAAAGGCTGGTTTTGAAGTCGTATCTTCTTGTTTGGACACCTGCTTGCAAGCAACTATCGAGAGCAGCGCCAAGGTGAATAGGGTCAGGTTTAGTCGTTTCATATTATATTATTTAAATAATCATTATCTATCAATTATTACATTGTGAAATAAATCTTTCACAATAAACCTATAAGATTAAAAAAAACCTTATAGGCTGATCCAAAGAGGTAATATATCGGAGTTTAACTCATAATGAAATTACTTTACTTGTAATACATTTCATTCCAACGCAACTCATTTTTGAATTGATACAAATCTGTTTTTTCATTAATTAAAACATATTCAATGCCAGCTATAGCCGCGAAATCCTCTAAATATTCCGCCGTCAAATTTTGGCTATAACAAGTATGATGCGCGCCGCCCGCCAGTATCCACGCCGTTGCTGCGGTTTTTAAATCCGGTTTACAACGCCACAACACTCTTGCTACTGGTAGTTTCGGCAAATCTGCTTCCGGCTTGATGGCTTCTACTTCGTTGACCAAGATACGGAAACGATTGCCCATATCAATCATGGAAGCATTGAGTGCTTCGCCCGCGGCAACATTGAACACCAACCTTACGGGATCGGCTTTGCCGCCGATACCAAGTGGATGAATTTCGCAGTTGGGTCGCCCCTCTGCTATTCCTTCACATATTTCAAGCATGTGCGCCCCTAACACCGCCATCCCATTCGGATGAAAATGATACGTATAATCTTCCATAAAAGAATTGCCACCTGGCAAGCCCGTAGCCATTACTTTCATGGCACGCACCAAAGCAGCCGTTTTCCAATCGCCTTCTGCGCCGAAACCATATCCTCGTGCCATCAATCTTTGCACAGCAATGCCTGGCAACTGCTCCAAGCCATGTAAATCCTCAAAAGTATCGGTAAATCCTTTAAAGCCGCCATCTTGTAAAAACGTGCTTAATCCTATTTCAATCCGTGCTGCTTCGCGTAGAGCATTATGTTGCACGCCATTTTTATGCAAAATATTTACTACATTATAAGTTTCAAGGTAAATACTTATTAAATCATTTATTTGATTATCATTTACTTCATTCACATATTTCACCAAATCGCCTATGCCATAGCCATTTACCGAGTAGCCAAATTGCAATTCAGCTTCAACTTTATCCCCCTCAGTAACAGCCACTTGTCGCATATTGTCGCCCAAACGAGCAAACTTTGCGCCCTGCCAATCATGCCAAGCTGCTGCCACTCGAGACCATACGCTTATTCGCTCAACCACCTCTGTATCCTGCCAATGCCCCACCACTACTTTTCGATTCATCCGCATCCGCGTACCGATAAATCCAAACTCTCGATCTCCATGTGCCGACTGATTCAGATTCATAAAATCCATATCAATCGAAGCCCAGGGGATGTCGCGGTTGTATTGTGTATGCAAATGCAATAGCGGTTTTTGTAATATTTTTAAACCTCGAATCCACATTTTTGCAGGCGAAAAAGTATGCATCCAGCCAATCAATCCAATACAATTTTCAGCAGAGTTGGCATCCAAACAAAGCCGATAAATCGCATCTGGTGTTGTCAACACAGGCTTAAATACAATGGTAACCGGAATATTAGAATTATTATTTAGTTCCTTTGTAATAACTTGTGAATGCTCTGCTACTTGTTTTAAGGTCTCCTCGCCATACAAATGCTGGCTGCCCGTCACAAACCAAATTTCGAGTTTTTTCAAACTTTCCATCATGACCAATCCTCGTTTTTTAATATTTTTACTTGTAAAAATAAACTCCCTGAAGTATCTCTTCGATGCTGATGGTTGTAAAATCCTCTAAAAAGCCTACTATATTGGGAAATTGTGCAAACTCCTCCTGCATATGCGTCGTAGTGACCACATAAGTCGGGCAACCCGCACGCCGTGCTGCTTCTGTACCCGTAGGGCTATCTTCAAACACCAGGCAATGCTCCAAATTAAGATCCATGCCTTCTGCAACTTTTTTCCAAACTTCAGGGTCTGGCTTTCCTTTGGAAACTAACCCAGCATGAATGACCGCTTTGAAGTAATGCCGAATATTCAAATGGTCCAATACAAAGTCCACATTTTCAATAGGCGCAGCTGTTCCGACGCCCATTACAATGCCTTTTTCAAAAGCGGATTGTAAAAAATCGGATAAACCGTCCAATAATTTCAATTCGGGTAAAAAAATCTCTCGATAAGCCGCTTCTTTCTCAGATGAAATGCGTTTTCGCTCTTCCAAACTGAATCGTTCGCCAAACAAACGCTCTAAAATTTCTTCATTAATCCCATGAATGCTCTGTCGCACTTCTTCTAAATTCATTTCCAAACCCAGTTCGGCTAATTTCCGTTGCCATGCGCGATGATGCACCATCATATTGTCCACCATCGTACCGTCCATATCAAAAATAAATCCCTGAATTTTCATTAATGTGCTATTAACCTTTTGCTTACAGTTTACTTTAATTCAAGCACAATAACCGAAAATGGCGGCATTTTTACAGACAAAAGATCATCCTCTTTTTTGAAATCTTTAAATGCAACCGGCTTCACCTTGTCAGGATGATCAAAAGTATTGTGATCCTGTAGTTTCTGTGAAGTCAATATCGAACCGCTCACTATTTTGAAAGCTGCTCCCCGAATCCGTAACGCCACAGAGTGCTCTTTGTTCGGATCAACATTCACTAAAGAAATATGAATAGCCCCATTAGCATCCTGTGATACAGAAGTTGAAACAGCAGGTAGTTCCCGATCGCCTTGCTTATACATTATATTATTTATATTAATTGGCAGTAGCTTCGCATCTTGATGTACATTATACATTTTCATTACATGGTAAGTCGGTGTCAAAAGCATTTTTGTCTCATTCGTTAAAATAACAGCCTGCAATACATTAATCGTTTGTGCCAAATTCGCCATCCTAACTCTATCTGCATGATTGTTAAAAATATTCAGTGTGGCGCCAGCTAACACAGCATCGCGCATGGTATTTTGCTGATATAAAAATGCACCGTTTGTTCCTGGTTCTACATCATACCAGCCACCCCACTCATCCACTACAAGTGCTATTCTTTTACTTGGATCATAACGATCCATGATATTGGTATGCTTTGTTATTAATTCATCCATTAATAAGGCCTGTCTCATAGTACTAAAATACTGGTCTTCAGAGAAATCCGTTGCAGAACCTTTATTACCCCAATTAATAACAGAATAATGATGTAATGCCACCCCTTCGATTAAATTTCTTGGCACGTCCCGCATTAGCACTTCCGTCCAGTGATAATCATCATCGCTTGCGCCAGAAGCGATACGTTGTATTTGTTTGCTATTGGTCCAATCAGAAACAAAGGTTGCATACTGCCGGTAAATGTTCGCATAATATTCTGCCGTCATATTACCGCCGCAGCCCCAAGCTTCATTACCCATGCCCCAATATTTTACATTCCAGGGTTTTTCCCGTCCATTTTCTTTACGCAAAGTAGCCATTGGGCTTATACCATCATGATTGACATATTGCACCCAATCTGCAACTTCTTTTACGGTACCGCTGCCCACATTGACCGATAAATAAGGTTCCGTATTTAACAATTCGCACATATTCAAAAAATCATGCGTGCCAAAGCTATTATCTTCGGTGACGCCGCCCCACCATTGATTAACCATCGTTGGGCGGTCTTTTTTGGGCCCAATTCCATCCTTCCAGTGATAAGTATCTGCAAAGCAACCGCCGGGCCAGCGCAAATTGGGAATTTTTAATTCCTTCAGCGCTTGAACAACGTCATTGCGAACGCCATTTGTATTAGGAATTTTTTGATTATCTTCTCCAACATAAAAGCCGCCATATATACACCTGCCCAAATGCTCTGCAAAATGACCATAGATGTGTTTGTTGATAGTATATTTACTTTGATCTGCATTGACAATAATGCTTACATCCGCCTGTTGTTGTCCAAAAGCCATCGCCTGCATTAACAACAGGGTGCTCATCAAGGGTAATAGTCGTCTCTTTTTCATATTATCTTTTTAATATTCGTTAATCATTCATTTTGACCATAATAGGCATTTTTGCCGTGCTTTCGCTCATAATGTTTCTGAATCAATGCTTCTTTCAATCGTGGCACATCGGGTCGAATGGTGCAACTCAAATACGCCATTTTGGCAATTTCTTCCAGCACAGCGCTATTATATACTGCCTTTTCGGCCGTTTTACCCCAAGTGAAAGGCGCGTGATTGCCCAGTAAAATCATTTCCACTTCGTCATAAGAATAGCCTCGTCGCTCAAAATCATTAATTATTTGAAAACCAGTTTCATACTCATAATCACCTTTTATCATCTCATCACTCATCGGCGGCGCACAAGGCACGTCCACCGTGAGATGATCCGCATGGGTTGTACCCAGAATCGGAATATCCAATTGCGTTTGCGCCCAAGCCGTAGCATACGTCGAATGTGTATGCACAATCGCTCCAATTCTTTCCCAATGCTGGTACAAAGCCGCATGGGTTTTTGTATCCGATGATGGACGCATATTGCCTTCCACTAATATTGCATCAAAATCAAGAATGACAATATTTTCCGGGCGGAGTTTTTCATAAGGGACGCCCGAAGGCTTGATAGCAAATACGTTTTTTTCACGATCTACCACACTGACATTGCCAAAAGTGAATAATACCAAACCAAGTTTGGGTAATTGCATATTTGCCTCGTAACAAATCTCTTTTATATACTGATAATCACTCATATTTAAAATGTCGGTGTATTTTCTTCTACGAAAGCGCCTAATTTTAAGTACTTTGCATACAATTGCTCGTAAATCGGTACGTGTTCTGGCATCGGATGATACGTTTTGTCAAAACCATTGCCCATAACTCGCCGTGCATCTTCTACATTTGCATAAATCCCTGCCGCCGTAGCTGCCAGCATTGCCGCGCCTAACGAAGGTGCTTGCTCAGAAGTCGCAACCTTAATCGGCATATTCAAGACATCCGCCAGCGTTTGCATCACAAAAGCCGACTTTTTTGCAACGCCGCCAATGCCCACGACTTGTTTGATTTCAACGCCTTCCTCTTGGAATCGCTCGACAATACGCTTCGATCCAAAACAAATTGCTTCTACCATTGCCCGGAAAATGGCTGGTGCATCGCTACCCATATTCAGCCCCATGATCGCACCTTTAAGCGCTTGATTTGCATCGGGCGTACGCCTACCGTTAACCCAATCGAGCGCCACAACGCTATCAATTTTCGGTGGGATTTTTGCGGCTGCTTCAGAAAGTTGGGTAATCAGGTTTTCTGCAATCTTGTTTTTGGCATCCTCGCTAATATCACGGCTGTTTTGCACTGCCCAAAGTGCCACATCCCGAAACCAAGCCAACAAATCCCCAAAAGCGGATTGACCTGCCTCTAAGCCCAGCATTCCTGGTATCACCGAGCCATCCACCTGACCGCAAATACCGCGGACCAACTTATTGCCAATTTCTTCAAAAGGCGCGACCATAATATCACATGTAGAGGTTCCCATTACTTTCACCAAGCTGTAAGGCTCGATTTCAGCACCCAAGCCCCCTGCGTGTGCATCGAAGGTACCTACAGCGACAACAACATTTTCACTCAAGCCCAATTTGTCCGCCCATGTTTTACTTAGCTTACCAGCCGAAATATCAGAAGTAAAAGTATCTCGAAACAATCGATCGCGTAAATCTGCCAAACGTGAGTCAAATAATGTCAAATACTCTTTTGGCGGCAAGCCCTGCCATTCTCCGTGCCACATTGCTTTGTGCCCAGCCGCACAGCGACTGCGTTTTACGCTCAACACATCTTTATTTCCAGTGAGTACCGCTGGAATCCAATCGCAATGTTCCATCCAAGAATAAGCAGCATTGGCAACTGCTTCATCCATACGGATCGTATGCAAAATTTTTGCCCAAAACCATTCCGAAGAATAAATGCCCCCGATATATTTTGTAAAATCCGTCCCGCCCCAAGTACGCGAAATATGATTGATTTCAGCCGCTTCCGCCACTGCAGTATGGTCTTTCCAAAGAATAAACATCGCATTCGGATTCTCCTCAAAACCTGGCAATAATGCCAATGGCGTGCCATACTTATCAACTGCTACCGGCGTCGAACCCGTTGTATCCACAGCGATACCCTTGACATCTTCTGGTTTCACTTGCGACGCTTGAGCGAGGCAATTTTTGATCGTAGTTTCCAGTCCTTCTAAGTAGTCAAGCGGATGTTGTCGGAATTGATTTGTTGCTGAGTCGCAATATTTTCCGGCTTTCCAACGGCTATAATAATGCACCGATTGGCTGATTTCTACTCCATTCATCGCATCGGTCAAAATCGCACGTACACTATCTGTACCAAAATCTATTCCAATGACATAATTCATTTGTATTTGATTTTCAATAGCTTATTTCAAATATTTCGTAATGTATGGTCAAGGATTTTGTTCTTGCAAATTTAAATGTAAATTATACATTTAATAGAGCCAATATTAGCAACATTAATTCTAAAAAGAAAAATTTAGGCGTAAATTTTGCAACTTTTAATCAAATTATTGGCTTTCCCCTAAAAAACGGAATAAAATTTCAATTGGCAAGAGTTATCTAAGCATTTGTTCCAGAATATATATAGATTTTATTTACAACAAATTGCTGATTTTCAAAACAATAGTACTTTCTACTATTGTCGATTGCCTATTATAATTGTTCCCTTGCTTGTTTTTAAATAAATATGCTTGAAAATTAGAATTGTTAATAATTTTAACAAAACAAAATTCTATTTTTAGATATTTGCGGTGAAAAAATTCAATATGATCCATCATTACGACAGCGAAGACAAAGCCTATATTGCGGTGGACTGCATTATTTTTGGTTTTGATTTGGATCAAGAGGAACTCCAACTCCTACTCATTAAAAGAGATTTTGAGCCCAAAAAGGGTCATTGGTCTTTGATGGGAGGGTTTTTGAAAAAAACCGAAAACTTGAACCAGGCAGCCGCTCGCGTATTGTATCACCTCACGGGCTTACATGATATCTATATGGAGCAGCTAAATGTTTTCAGCGAAGTAGATCGAGACCCCGGCGACCGCACTATTTCTGTGCCGTATTATGCTTTAATCAATATCGCAGAACATAATACCGAATTGATTAAACGATACTCAGCACAATGGTTTAATTTATCAGAGTTGCCCGATCTTATCTTTGACCACAACGACATAGTTCGTCAGGCGATTAAACAATTGCAGTATAAAACTTCTGTTCAACCCATTGGTTTTGAACTCTTGCCAGAGAAATTCACCATGCGTCATTTACAAAAATTGTACGAAGCCATTATGCGCGAAGACATGGATAAACGAAATTTCACTAAGAAAATCAATGGTTTAGATATTTTAGTGAAATTAAATGAAAAAGATATGGAGTCCTCGAAAAAAGGCTCTTTTCTCTACAAATTTGATCAAAAAAAATACCTAGAAAAAGTATCTAACGGCTTCGTATTCAAGCTATAAGATTATCTTTTGATCGTGCGCGCATAAAAAAATGGACCTGCTCGGTGTCCTTCGTGCGGCATCAGTTTGATGGTCACTTTGTCGGTCTCGGCAGTAATTGCATCTGGGATATTGTATTGGATATCAATAAATTCTCCATCTCGTTTTCCACTAATGTTTTCTGTTGCGATTTTTATATCATTCACCAGAATGTCAAAAGTTTTAGAACCGGTATAACCGCCCCAATATTCCAGCACCAAAGCCATTGGTTGCCCTTTCATCACTTTCATCTCAAACGAAAGCCAGCCGCCGCGCTCGGAACCCCGCGCTTTTCTACCCCGGAAATTTTCTTCCAGATTCAACTTATCGCCTGTGAAATTATAGTCGCGTTCGGGCTGCATTTCACCCGGCTGAAACGCATCGAAAGTCATGGCTTCCAGCTTCTTTTTGCGTTCTTGTTCTGCCTGATAGGCTGCCTGGAATTCCTTCCATTTTTGCTCATTGAACAAGTCAAAATAAATTGAATACCGACGGTCATGTGTTTGATAAAATGGTTTAAAAACTACCTCTCTGGGTTTGCCTACTCCCTTGGTTTTGAAGACATTAACTTGCCCTGCAACCGGCTCCAGCCAAGCGCTGGGATTCCGCTCTTCCGACATAAAAATCGGTACATAATCTGGTGAAGTCGCATTTTCATCTTCATTCGGACCCAAATCTCCTGCGAGTACCACCGGACCATAAAACACCGCAATCCGCGCAGGGTCATCCGGCATGGCTTCTAATCTTAATGAGAACGGAAATTTCACCTCCACCTTATCCCCGTTTTTCCACTTGCGTTTGATGGAAACAAAGCTTCCGGGTCGGCTATTAACGACTTGCTTCTTGCCGTTGACCAAGACTTCTATTCCTTTTTCTGCCCAATGCGGATAGCGCAAATGCAGCGTCAATTCCTTCGCTTTTTTCATTTGAAATGTAAAACTCGTGCCTTGTTCTTCCGGGAATTTGGTCGTTTGGGTAAATTGAATGCCCTGCTCTTTCCAATTCACTTCCGATGCAATGTATTGACTTACATACAATTCTGTATTATTATGATAATAAATACTACCGCCGTATTTGCTATGGGTTTCCATGCCGGAGCCGACGCAACAAGTAAAGGAATACGGATTTTGATAATATTTCCGACCGCCCATTTCCAAGGATAAATTGTAAATCACTCGCCCCGTTTCAGGATGCTGTGTGGACAAAATATGATTGAACAAAGCCCTTTCATAAAAATCCGCCACCTGGGCATCTGGCTTCCACAAGAACAAATGCTCGGAGAGTTTGAGCATATTATAAACATTGCAAGTCTCGGTGGTGCCTTCGCTCAGGCGATTGCGCAGTTTATCCGGCTCGCCAAAATACTCGTGATTCCCGTTTCCGCCGGTCACATAAGAATGATGATGAACCACTGTATTCCAGAAGAATTCCGCTGCTTTTCGATCTTTTTCATTGCCAGTCAATTCGTAAAAAACCGCGTAAGCATTGAGTTTTGGGATTTGTGTATTGCCATGCTTGCCAGGCATAACGTCCTTGCCTTCCGCCAGCGGATCAACGATTGCTTTGTGATGAAAAACCCGCGCCAAATCCAGGTATTTTTTATTCCCGGTATCTTCGTATAATTGTGCAAAAGTCTCCTGAATGCCGCCAAATTCGCAACGGAGCATCTCCTGCATCTGCTCCTCCGTCAAAGGTCGCACAATGGTCTCCACCCAATCTGCAAAATTGGCTTCCAGTGTCAGCGCTTTTTTATTGCCGCACAAACGATAAGCATCGCGCAAGCCCGCGAACACTTTATGATGGGTATAAAATGGCGACCAAATCCCATTCAAATCAAAGCCTTGCGACCGGATATTGCCTTTTGCAATTTCTTCTTCAAAAATCTTTTTGCCATTGGTAAAAGCGCCAAGATACCCGCCACCATTGGCTTTTTGTATGATTTCCAACTCGTCCACGATGTAATTCAAGCGATCCAAAAATTGCTTATCCCCAATAGTTTGATACATCATCGCACAAGCGCTCAGGTAATGCCCGAGGCTATGCCCCGCCAGCATTTGCGCCTCCCAACCTTTGTACGATTCGGCTCTTGGCTCCAAACCTGCCTCCGACCGAAACCGCGCCAGCAGCCGATCCGGCTCGTAGCTCAATAAAGATTTGATATTCAGATCGGTAGCGTGTTTAAATGGTCCTTCCAGCAGTTTTACGTCGCTTAAAGCGAAGGGCTTTACTTCCTGGCGATTTTGAGCATATAATAAGGATGTAATAGAAAATAAAATTAAACTGCAATAAATAAGCGTATTTCGGAGCTTTTTCATTATAATCCCTTATTTTAAAGTTGAGATTTAGGAAATTTTAAAAATTTCCTAAATCTGGTGATAATTTCACTCAATAATTACTTCATAAATACCAGTAGCATATTCCTGCGGTAGATTGACAACAAGTCGCAACGCACTAGTTTTCAATGATTTAAATTGAATTACATCCCAATCATCTTTGGTCACTTTGTAAGCGCTGGCTGCTTGCACGGGCTTCCATTCTTCGCCCTCTTTATACTGCACTTCCCAGCTTGCCGGAATTCTACAACCCCCATGTGGTCCATCGTCAAACCAATATACTTTCACCGAGGATATTTCTTGCGGCTGCTCAAAATCAAATTGCATCCACTCGCTCGTCGCTTTTTTGGGCCACCAATGAATATAAGGTATCGTATGGTCGTTGGAATTTTTTGGATACATTTGGTCGTTCACCGCGCGGATCGCTTTGGTTTTGACAGAAGCCGTGACCTTACTTTTGTTGGCAATGGTGGGCGCAGGGGCAGGGCGGGCGCTGCTCAAATCCGTCGCCAGCCAAACACTCATTTCTCCCGGACCTCGATTGTTCCAAAGGTGATACGGAATCAGTGTCAATGGGTTGCTATTGCTGACTTCTACTTCGCCTTTCAGGTTGCGTTTTGCTCTTTTGGCAGTCGCTTCGATGGTGTAAATGCCACCTAATTTTTCCGATTTAACTGCTTTAAAATCTTGATTTTCAGGCACAATTAAATTTAAAATTTCCCCATTAGGATTATCTGCCCATTCAGCGCAATATAAGATTGGACCGCGTTCCACAGCGATTTTGCCGGTATTTTCAGTTACTCCAGCGTGCGATTGCACAATTTCCGTTACAATCGGAAAAGCAATTTCGATGACATCACGGCTCGTCCATTTTTTAGCAATATTCACATAACCCTTATCATCGATTTGATAATCAACCTTTTTGCCATTTAATTTTATTACAATAGGATCAGGATTTGCATCCAAATACGTATATAAATCACTCGGCACAGGGCGATTAATTGCATAACCTGGAATGCGGAGCTTTATATTGGCATCAATAGGCTTAATAGATTTAAAATTAATTTTAACATCGCCTTGCCAGGGAAACCCGCTTTGTTGACTGATTGTCAATAGATTATCATTTGCATTAAAAGTAGATTCACTGGCTATGTAAAGATTGACATAAATATCATTATCTTTTTGTGCATAAATATAACCTGGCATTGAAGGCAGAAAACGCGCCACATTTGGCGGGCAGCAAGCACACCCAAACCACTCGCTTCGCTCGTGCTGACCATAAGAAGCCAAAGGATTCGGGTAGAAAAAGCGATCACCTGATAAAGAAACGCCATCTATAATATTATTATACATAGACCTTTCCAACACATCAATGAATTTGCTTTCGCCCGTCATCAAAAACATCCGATAATTCCAGATCGCATTGCCCACGCCGGCGCAAGTTTCGCAATAAGCAGACATATTCGGCAATTCGTAAGCCTCGCCAAAAGCCTCGCCGCTGCCCGTAGCGCCGATACCGCCATTAATATAATATTTTTTGTCAACTATATCATGCCAGATATTATTGATCGCTTTCATATATGCTTCATCACCCATGATGGCTGCAATATCTGCCATGCCCGTCCACATATACGCGCCGCGTACTGCGTGCCCGACGGCTTCTTTTTGCTGGGTAACAGGAATATGCGATTGGCTATATTTTGCTGGCTTTCCGACGTTTGCTCTGCCGCGCACGTCCAGGAAAAATTTGGCGAGTTTCAAATAACGCTCATCTTTGGTGACGCGATACAATTTGACCAAACCAATCTCCACTTCCTGATGCCCAGGATAATTGACAATTTTGCCTTCACCAAATTCATTGCAAATCAGGTTCGCGCTTTTGATGGCAATATCTAAGAGATTGCGCTTGCCCGTAGCCGAGTAATGCGCTACCGCCGCTTCAAACAGATGCCCCAGATTATACAATTCATGACTCAGATCATGTACCAATTCCCAA
The DNA here is from genome assembly GCA_033761835.1 of Saprospiraceae bacterium. Taxonomy (GTDB): domain Bacteria; phylum Bacteroidota; class Bacteroidia; order Chitinophagales; family Saprospiraceae; genus JADJNW01. The sequence continues at coordinate 35,061 of JANRME010000304.1, read as the reverse complement.
CGTTGCTCTCCCGCCCATTCATGCACATTTTTGCCAATGGTACGCGTGGTATAAAGATACCCATCATCCTCTTGAGCAACAGCAATATACGAAATTAAAGAATCCATCATGTTTTCCATTTTTTTATCTGGAAAGGTTTGGATGGAATAACTCGCCGCCTCAATGATTTTGTAAATATCGGTATCGTCGAAAGGGTATTCGGTGCAGAATTGCCCTTCCATCAAGCCGCCGGCGATTTTAAAATTATCAATGCGCCCTGTTTTTTTGCTCTGTTCATAAGCAATCGGGATGGTCACATCGTGGTTCGTACGGATTTTAGGTGCCCAAAAATTATCTTTGATCTGCACTTTAGAAAAAGGAACAGGCGTGATCGGATAATCCTGGTATTGCTCGGTCTGAGCCGATGCGCTCACGCAAATCATGGAGGCAATCAATGAATAAATGGCAAATTGGATCTGCTTTAATTTCATACTAATTCATTTTGAATGTCCTGTAAAGGATTTTATCTAACAAGAAAACGGGGCATACTTTAGATTATGTAACAAGCTCTAAAAGTCATTTGTACAATAATAAAAGAATAACTCTAAAATAGACATTTTAGATGCACTTTTTTATCGACGTTTTAATTGAAACTGCTTAATGCATTTTTATCCTCGCGCTGCCAGCAAATACAGCACCGCCATGCGCAGTCTGGCGCGATTGACTAATCTTTTTTGAAAAAAGGAATTGCCCCCTTGACAAAAAAGGGCTAAATTTGTTAAACATTGCACATTAAGCGTAAAACAACGGACATGCAAGCACAAGAACCGAATGCCGCTCCACTTTCTCTTCCACTTAGTAATCTGCAACTTCAGTTATTGAGGCTCTATGCGGATGGTGTTGCAGATGAAGATTTGAAGGTTATTCAAAGGATGATAGCGCGATATTTTGCCGATAAAGCCAGTGCCGAAGCGCAAGCAGTTTGGGAAAAGAAAGGCTATGATGCCCAAGAACTGCTTCAAGAAAATATGCGCACCCCCTATAAAAAGGAGCAAAAGTGAGAGTCGTATTGGATACCAATGTGTTACTGGTTTCCATTCCTTTTGGAACTCCGTATTATCCTATTTTCGATGCTTTTCTAAATGGCGGGTTTGAGCTTTGTGTCACAACCGATATTCTTTCCGAATATGCCGAAAAACTGCAAGAGAAATACAGCCTTCGGCCAAGCGTTGCAGAAAATACCTTAAAAGCGATTGAAAATTCCCCAGATACCGTGCAGATTTCAAAATACTTTTTTTGGAATTTAATTCGGGAAGACCCCGATGATAATAAGTTCGTGGACTGCGCCATTGCTGCCAATGCTGATTTTATCGTTACAGAAGACCGCCATTTCAAGGCATTAAAAGATATTGCATTCCCTAGTGTCCCAGTTATTTCTGCGGATGATTTCTTGGAATTACTTACCGGAACTCGCCTTTTGAAGAATTAATAAGCCAAAGTTAGCGCCGGATTGCCTGCCTGTCAGTGTCCGCACATCACCCTCGCGCTGCCAGCAAATACAGCACCGCCATGCGCACGGCTACACCGTTTTCTACTTGTTGTAAAATGATAGAATGCTCAGAATCAGCGACATCGCTGGTGATTTCCACGCCGCGATTGATCGGGCCGGGGTGCATGATGACGATGGGTTTGTTCAAGCTGTCGAGTAGGGCTTTGTTGATGCCAAAATATTGCGCGTATTCACGGAGAGAAGGAAAGTATTTGATGTCCTGCCGTTCTAATTGAATGCGAAGAATATTCGCTACATCACACCATTCCAAGGCTTTGCGTACATTGTATTCTACACCAACTCCCAGTTCATGAATATGTTTTGGAATCAAAGTCGGCGGGCCGCAGACAATGACTTCTGCACCCAATTTCTTTAGACAAAAGATATTGCTTAAAGCTACCCTGGAGTGTAGAATATCTCCAAATATAGCCACCTTCTTACCTTCTAAAGTACCGAGTTTCTCACGAATAGAATAAGCATCGAGCAAAGCTTGGGTGGGGTGCTCGTGTGTGCCATCACCAGCATTGATAATATTGGCGTCGATATGGCGAGCCAGAAAATGTGGCGCTCCAGGCGCGGGATGGCGCATCACGACCATATCCACTTTCATGGAAAGGATATTATTGACGGTATCAAGTAAGGTCTCCCCTTTTTTCACAGAAGAAGAAGATGCTGAGAAATTGAGTACATCTGCAGAAAGGCGCTTCTCCGCAAGCTCGAAGGAAATGCGCGTACGGGTAGAATCTTCAAAAAACAAATTAACAATGGTAATATCTCGGAGCGAAGGGACTTTTTTGATAGGGCGGTTGATAACTTCTTTAAAGCTGTCGGCGGTTTCAAAAATAAGATGTATGTCCTCGGGGTTGAGGTATTTGATGCCCAGTAAGTGTTTCGTACTCAGTTCTTGTGTTATGCTCATATTTTAAAGATGCCAGATGCCAGATTTAAAGATGCCAGACTGCGTGACATAGAGAACAAGAAAACTTGATAACAAATAAAAATTAACCAACTCATTTATCTGCAAACAATAAAATTCGATCTTCGCCATTTTCTTCCTGCCATTCCACGCGCACGTAGGCTTCGTCGAGTGCGTCTATGACAATCCCAACAAAATCGGGCTGCACCGGCAAATGCCGATTGAATCTTCGATCAACCATCACCAATAATTCTACCGAGCGCGGCCGGCCAAAATGATTGAGCGCAGTGAGCGCGGCTTGCGTCGTGCGCCCCGTGTACAATACATCATCGATCAACACCACATTTTTATCCTCTACGATAAAATCCATTTCAGTGGCGCTCGGCGCGAGTGGTTTATCTCTGCGGCGAAAATCATCGCGATAAAAAGTAATATCCAGCTTGCCGCTTGCCAATTTGGGAATTCCAAGAATTTCCTGAATTCTTTGACACAAACGATCGGTCAGCACTGCGCCACCAGTTTGAATGCCTACCAGACAGGTAGCGTTAAAATCATCGTACTCTTCAATCAATTGCTGGCAAAGTCGTTCAATTGTGAGTGCGAATCTTTCTTGGTTTAATATGACCCTTCCTTCATTCATCGGAAGCAAAGATAAGAAGCGAAATATAGGACACTCCAGGTTATTAAAATTTATTTGAAAATTTTTTTAAACCGCATTAAACCTTAATCGAAATGCCAAGTCTATCTGATGTCAACAAAATAATACAAAAATATTTAAATTGACAATTTTAACTTGCTGATAGTGTGCACATTAACAGCCCCAATCTATAATTGTCTATTTACAATTGATTATTGATTAATATTCAGTTTATTGATTATCAATCTTTTAATTTTTTGTACGTGGCGATTATTTTAACAAAAGTATTTCATTCATTATTTAACCAAAAAAAGTTCAATCTACCATGAAAAAGTTTTCATTTCTATCCATGCTCTTGTTGGGTTTGATTTTGACATTTGCCGCTTGTAATAAAGACGATGACAATACTGACTCGCTCAACGAAGATGTTATTACTACCGAAGACCTTACTGCTGTTGAAGACCTTGTATTAGATGCCGAAGATGAAATCGAAGAATTGATCGAGAATGGTATCATGGCTGAAGGCGGTGTGGAAGTACGCGAAGATTGCCCAACTCGCACCATCGAGCCAGCAGATACTATGACTTTCCCCAAAACAATCACGATTGACTACGGCGATGGCTGTACTTCTCCACGCGGTAGAGAGAAAAAGGGTAAAATTGTGATTGTACAAAGTGCCCCATTAAATCAAACCGGCGCAACCCGCACCATTACTTTTGTAGACTACTACGTGGATGGCGCGAAGCTTGAAGGCACTACGACACTAACCAATAACGGTAATAGCTCTTTTACACGCGGTTTTGAGCATAAAATCACTTATCCTGATGGAGATGTAGCGATGTGGGAAGCGGAGCACACTTACACAGTAATCCTTGGTGCAAATACACCGAGAATGTTCGACGATGTTGTTAAAATTGAAGGTTCTTCTTCCGGCACGAATCGCGATGGCAAAACCTACAGTTCCGAAATTATCGAGCCACTTATCAAAGCAAAAATCTGCCCTTGGGTTGGCAATGGTATCCGCCAAGTGAATAGAAACGGCAATGTATTTACGATTGACTACGGCTTCGGCGGTGAAGATTGTGACAACAAAGCACAGGTCACGTTGCCAAATGGTGAGACTCGCGTCATTCGCATCGAGCCTCGTTGGAGAAGATAATCTTTCGAAGTACGAAGTCGGAAAATTTAAGCTTCAAAAACCAGAAAACAAAAGAGCCATTCTCGGAATCGAGAATGGCTTTAATTTTTCTCAAAATATCTTTTTAGAGTTAATTGAATGCGTAAAGACTTTATCTGATCACAAGAATTGGTTTTTTTTCGCATTGCTCTACCAGTTTCTCGGTTACACTGCCGTAAATAAAATGTTCAAAAGCAGTATGCCCTTGTGCGCCAATCACCACCAAATCAACCAAATTATTATCTATAAAATCCGTAATCCGTGTAGTAATGCTGATGTAATCATCTTCCAAAAAAGCTGCATTAATAGCATTATCCGTTAATCCATTATCTTCGATCATCTTATGATAAGCCTTTTTAGCAGCTTCGGTCAGCATAGCTCTAAAGCCGCTCACTGGAGTGGTCCGCATATAATATTTTTCGGGAGGGGCCTCTACAACGTGCAAGGCGGTGACGCTTGCATCCGGCAAATTGTGATCGAGTTGTACTGCAAATTGCAAAGCCCGAACGGAGTTATCAGAGAAATCTATCGGCACCAATACATGGTTGGGTATGCTCGGTTTTTCCGATACAAATAAAATACTGCATTTGGCACGGCGAGCTACGCGTCGAGGCATAATGCCACTTCCTTGGCTGGCCATTTTGTGTCCAACAACCAACAAATCTATTTCCTTGACCTCAATCCAGTGCAATAGTTTATCATAAGGTCTGCCTTCTACCACTTCCACTGTCAATTCTACATCTCTTGAGTTCCCAAAAAATTCTTGCACATCCAAGGCAATTTTATCCCTTACTTTCTCATCTACTGGGTATTCTGATGAAAACAATTTATGAAAATCGACATCTATGTTTTTAGGAGCAGTAAAGTCTGGCATGATATGCAGGAAGTAAATTTTTTCAGCACCCAACACCTGGTGCATCTCAGCAATGTAGCGCAGCAGTGTTTTGTCCATCTCCGACAAATCAAGGGCAAGCAGAATTCGGCGAAATTTACGTGGTGTCATAATTATTGATAATTAATCATTTACCATTTAGCAAAATATTAAAAATCAAATACAAGTGTAACATGCCAGGATTGGCGCAATAAAATATCAGGTAGAAGCCAAGAGTTCACACAATTGGTCGCGGGTGCTGGGCCATACTGCAATGCCATATTTGCGCAGTTTTTTAGCAGCAAGCCTGCCGCGCAAGCCATAAGTGCTGTAAACAATAATTGGTTTGTGCCACGATTGAATTGTTTCGATGCTTTTTTCAATCTCATCGTAAGGAATATTGAACGCACCTTTGATGTGAAACCCGACATACTCCGCCTCCGTTCGCACATCAACAATAACGGCTCCTGACCGCATGGCATCTCTGATGTCAAATGTTCCAAACAAATTCATCATGGTCAATAACCATCTTAGTTTCATACTATTCTACTTTGACTTTCCGATAATTGCGTTCTTCTTCTTCCGGTACGTCAATAAAAGTCAGTTTGAGTAAGCCATTTTCGTACTTGGCAACAATATCTTCCTGTGCCACATTCTCAGCCAAGCGAAAAGAGCGCTCGAATGAATTGTAATTAAATTCTTCCAGGATGTATTGGGAGGTTTCTGAATGCTCTGATCTACTGCGTTCTCCACGAATAGTCAAAACGCCATCTTTTACGATCACTTCCAGTTCGTCTTTTGTGAAGCCTGGCACCGCCAATTCCAATTCAAAAATTTTACCTTCCTTTCGAATATTAGCAGGAGGCATCTCTTTGTGATACGGAATATCAAAGGCAGTTCTACCCAAAAAGTGATCGGGGTCAATCAAATGAGCAAAATTTTCTCCCATTCGATCAAAGGCTCTGTTTCTAATTTTAGCTCGTAACATGGCTTTGTTTTTAGGTTATACTGAATAGCTTTGAAATCATTGCCAAATTGTCCATAATCGTTGGTACACGAAGTGTTGTTTGTCATCTAATCGCTTGATTTTTATCAATTTTCGTTACCAATAGATTCAAAAAATGCTTTTACTTGTGCGACAATCTGGTTTTCGGTCATGCTATCAGCGGTTTCGATATTTAGCAATTTCGGATGGAACGTATTGCTCGCTTCTATGATTTTCGCTAAACGGGTCTTGGCCTCGGCTGGGCCGAAGATGTACAATTCATCGGCTTCATTTACTGCTTCCATTACCTGTTCGAAATAATCCTTTTCCTGGTGTTTGCGGCGCTCTACATATTTGCTTTCCGATACTTCTTCGCGTGGGCCCCATTCTGTCTTTGAGCGGGAACCGCCTACAACGTTGAAATTTTCGATTTCGGACTCGATACGTAAAACCATAGCATCTTTTTTATTCAATTGAACCACAATCGCTTCCCGCGAATCGATCCATATTCCTGTTTGTTTTTTCATAATTTTCACTTTTCTTGTATTTTCAATATTAATTATTGTATAGTTAAATTGAAATGACCAAAGTCATTGGTTTTGTAAATGAATGCTTTGAATTCACAGAAAATCGCTATGTTTGAAAGTACAAAAGTAGTACATGAATCCAGGTCAAGACGTCGTCATCCGCAATGAACTCAAGCCCGGCGATATAGGCGCTATTGTCTATTGGCACGGGGTGCTATATGGACAGGAACGTGGCTTCGATTATACCTTCGATGCTTATGTAGCGGAGCCTTTATCGCATTTTATCAAAAATATGAATGCGCGAGAACGCATTTGGTTAGTGGAGAAAGACGATATGGTAAAGGGCAGTATTGCCATTGTAAATATTTCTGAAACCCAGGCACAGCTTAGGTGGTTCTTGCTTTCGCCGGATTTGCGTGGTTTGGGGCTTGGCAAACGCCTGATGCAATCAGCCATGGATTTCTGTAAAACAGCAGGTTATACATCTGTAATATTACAAACTATTAGCGAACAAACGGTTGCCATTAAACTCTACGAATCTTTTGGTTTTGTCAATATTTTCCAAAAAGAAACGACGATGTGGGGTCGCACCGTTCAAGAAGAAAAATATGAAGTTCATATCAACCAATATCCAACAACTAATTTCCAATAATCAATTTCTAATTCATCAAAAATGGCTCTGATCAAAAGTGTTCGCGGGTTTACACCTCAATACGGAAGCAATTGTTTTTTCGCTGAAAATGCCACACTGATTGGCGATTTGATCATGGGCGATGATTGTAGTGTTTGGTTTCAGGCGGTCGTACGTGGCGATGTAAATAGCATACGTATTGGAAATAAAGTTAATATCCAGGACGGAGCCATCATTCACGGTACTTTTGAGCGGGCCGCTACGACCATTGGGAATAATGTTTCCATCGGGCACAGGGCGCTTGTGCATGGCTGCACTTTGCATGATAATGTGCTGATCGGGATGGGTGCTATTGTGATGGACCACGCGATAGTCGAAAGCAATGTTTTAATCGCTGCTGGAGCAGTTATTTTGGAAAATACACATTGCGAATCTGGACATATTTATGCTGGCGTACCCGCCAAAAAAGTAAAAGCCATCAGCGAAGCACAATTCAAAGATACGATTGAACGCATTGCCAATGCTTATATCAAGTATGCGGGTTGGTTTAAGGAAGAATGATATTATTAAAATTCATTTTTATAAAACCGCCAACCCAATAATCCGCATCCACTTACCACAATTGCATTTAGTGTACCATGAAATGCTCTCATTGCTGGAATTGATAGCCAATCTATTACATAATAAAAACGAATTGCATATAAAAAAGCTAAGGTCATACTTATTAATAATGTAATAGACATAATAAACCAAAGCATTCTAGTAATAAGAGGTAATTTATTTTTTACAATTATTTCAAAGTATCCAATTGCGACACACCATCCGGCTATAACGACTGCTACCGCTGCTATTAATTCAAAATGATAAATAGAATGTAAATGTGAAATCGTGATCCCTATCGCAGTCATTGGAATAGCAATAATCGCTAAGGTGCTTCCCAGGTTAAGTGCCTCAGAATTCTGCTTCTGGGCAGCAAGTCCTGCCAATAAAGGAAATATAAAACCTGCATAATGAAAATGAATACTCGTGAGTAAAACAATATCAGGAGAAAAACTAACTGGTTGGAAATCAAATCGATCTGCGAGTAACCAAGCTCCACCAATAATTAAAAATACTTGTCCTAAATTAATAGCAATTATGGATGCTGTCCATTTTTTTATTTGAAATAAATCTTTTAAACCATTTATAAATATTAAAAAAGTAATCAAAAACCAAGGAATAGCGCAGATGAAAGCCCAATAGTTTTTTGGCAAAAGCATAGATACCACTAATAATATGGCAGAAGGTAACATCCCGATTTGTAATAAAAAATTTTCATTTTTGAGAATCGGTAAAGAAAATGCTAAGGGAATCCAGACCAATGCCGCCAATAACAAAAGTAAGCGCGCCCACCATTCATAAAATAGTCCGCTGGGTTGAACAATCAAAATAAGCAACCAAATAAACAAACCAATATGCCAGGATTGAACACGCATCAGTTATTTTTTAAAATCTTTTCCATTTGTCTGGCCGAATCTCGTCGAAATTGCGCTTGAAGCAATCTGATGATAGGATAGCTCACCTTTGCAATCCAATGTCTGGGTCTGGAGAATGCTCGAATTTCGTACCACACAATTCCTTTTTCGTCTTTAGATACCAGAAATAACTCCTCCCCTGATTCAATATGTGCTGGCAAAGTACCATAAGCAAAGCCATAGCGTTTAGGCTCATTTATTACATAAACTATTCGGCAAGCGTTACGCCACCAAATTCCTGCAAAGTGAGCAAACATTGCGACACAGACTCCTTCCAAAACAGGCATTTCTTCAAGTAAAATCCTTGTCCATTTTCCTGGAAACATCCGCCAATCCTGGATGGCAGCTATCGCTTTTTGAAAGTCCTCTTCTCCTGTTCCTATCTTGACTTTCAAATAATCATTATCATAAGATTGTATTCGAGTTTGAATGCTGGTTTTACCTATTTCATGATAAGTAAAGGTCAAAATTTCTTGTTTCTTTAAAAAATCTCTTATCTGATCATTTGAAGGAATGTATAAAGAAATCATTCTTCATTTTTTTCAGTAAATTCTGAAATATAAGAACATTCAAAAATACAGCTATTGACAAGCTTTGTCAAGTCTTAGCAGATAAATGTTGGAAAAATGATTCTATTTTCTACTCAAATACACACCAAGCAAGATAAGTCCCATACCCAAGAGGTGATATAATCCAATGGTTTCGCCGTCTAGCAAGCCCCAAAGCAAGGCGACAATCGGCATGATATAAGCGACCGTAGAAGCAAAAACAGGATTGGTATCTTGAATCAATTTGAAGAAAATGATAGTCGCCAGCACTGTACCCACCAAGGCTAAAAAACCAACATAACCAAGCCCTATTAATCCCTGCGGATGTGTAGTCAAAACGTGGAGGAAATCGGTGTTCGTAATCAAAATTAAAAAGGAAGGAATTCCAACAGAAGCAAAGGCAAAAGTACTGACAATCAATGACTTGACGTCGCGCAATTTATTTCCTACGATATTGGTGCTGGTCGCATAGCACATCGCCGCCAATATGATTAATAAACTATAACCTACATCACCTTGAAAATTATTACCATTACTGAATAAGATCAGCATCGCCGCTCCGACTAAGCCCAGCAATACTCCAACTACTTTCGCCCAAAGTAATTTTGCACGAAATATGATAATACCTATTAATAAAGTAAATAACGGCGTTAATGAATTTAATATCCCGGCAACCGAGCTACTGATATGCATTTGCGCAAAAGCAAATAAAAACGCTGGAATGCCGCTGCCGCAAAGCCCTACCAGCACAAAGAAATACCAGCGTTTCCAGTCAATTTTGCGAATTTGATATAAAAATAAAGGCAGGAAAGCCAACCCTGACAAACCCAAGCGCAGCAAAGCGACTTGCACAGGAGAATAAACTTCCAACGATTTTTTGATCAGGATAAAAGAGGTACCCCATACGAGACTCAAAAATCCAAGGATTAAAAATCCACGAAACCGGGCGGAGGGTGATTTCGCTTTGTTTACTATGGTTTTGGCGAAGGTGTTCATATTGATTTTTGAATAATGCCATAGAACATTTTCAAGATAAGGAAAGTTGTACGTACTTTTGTTTGCTATTATAAAGTAAAAACCGTTTGTATTGCAAAATCTTATTCAAAATCTTCCTGCCCGCGCCCGCGAAGAACAAGCCACCAATAAAAAGTATTTCCAAAAGTTAGCTCAAAAAAAGCCCAAGCATTTGGACGAAACCGTACTCGAATTGCACGAAGAAGTTTTTTCAGAGATAGATTGCCTTGCTTGTGCCAATTGCTGCAAGACCACCAGCCCTATTTTCCGGGATAAAGACATCGAGCGTATTGCGCAGTATTTAGGAATGCGGCCGGCGGCTTTTGTTGAAAAATATTTGCATTTAGATGAGGATGGCGACTATGTTCATAATGGCGCACCTTGCCCATTTTTGGGTGCTGATAATTATTGCTCGATTTACGAAGCACGCCCAAAGGCTTGCCGCGAATATCCGCATACCGACCGCAAACAGATTTATCAAATTGCTAATTTGACTTTAAAAAACACCGAAATTTGTCCTGCTGCTTTTGAAATATTGAAAAGATTAAGAACCGCTTTGCCGCTTTAAGTTTTATAAAAATTTCTTTTTACAACTCAGGCATTATATCAAACCAGGGCTGCGCCTGCTCTAATTGAGCTGCTAATTGAAACAACAAATCCTCCCGACCTAAGGCAGCACTGAGCATTGTACCAACCGGCAAATTATCTTTTGTCCAATATAAAGGTACCGACATCGAAGGCTGGCCAGTCATATTGGCAATCGCGGTATAAGGGATATAAGAAAATGTTTTTTCTGCTAACGGCCCAACACTTGCTTTTAAGACAACGCCCAAGCCTAATGTGTTGATCATTTTCAAAGAAGTGATTTCAGCAGTACTTGGTTGAATTGCACCAATATCAAAAGGTAGCATGGACACGGTAGAAGTTAGCAATAAATCATATTGTTCATGGAAAGCCCCTACCCTACGCGCTACTTCATTCCATCGGCGTTTTTGCACGACAAAATCCTTGGCAGAAAAGGTTCTACCCAACAAGCCCAATGCATATGTTGTAGTTTCGACGTCGGACGGGCGTACTCTTCTGTTTAAATATTGAGATAATTCTTGTAAATCCGCTGCCGTTTCTGCGGTGACCATCATTAAAAAAATCTCGGTTAAATCTTCTGGCTTAAACGGCAATTCTACTTCCTCTACTTGATGCCCAAGACTTTCCAGAAGCCCGGCTGCGTGTTTTACAGCTGCAATGCATTCAGAATCAATACCATGCCCCAAAGTATGCTTTGTAGAAAAACCAATTTTTAAAGGCTTCGGTGAAGTTTGAATTTCCTCCAAATAAGATCGAATCGGCGGTTTTACCAAGTATAAATCGCCAGGCGCATTGCCTTGAATCAAGTCGAGGAAAGCAGCGCTATCGCGCACCGAGCGACTCACACAACCTTCTACCACTGCCCCGCTCCACCATTCGCCAAGTGTATTGCCAAGACTCACTCTACCACGACTTGGCTTGATGCCAAATAAACCACAATTGGCTGCCGGAATCCGAATCGAGCCGCCGCCATCGCTTGCCGTAGCAATTGGCGTAATGCCTGCCGCTACAGCTGCTGCCGAACCACCACTGGAGCCACCGGCAGTTTTGTTGGTATTCCAGGGATTGCATGCCGGGCCGTAAAATTGGGGCTCTGTATAAGGTGTAAGCCCAAATTCAGGGGAATTACTACGCCCTAAAAATGTTAACCCGCCTTGGCGATATTTTTCAACGATCAAGCTATCTTCTGAGGATTTGTAGCCCTTCCAGGCTTTACAGCCACGCGTCAAAGGTTCATTTTTGATATGAATCCCAATATCCTTTATCAGAAATGGGACACCAGCAAAGGGCGCATTTATATCTGCTTGCTTCGCCATATCTTTAGCTTGATCGTACATTTTATAAATGATGGCGTTGATTTTGGGATTTACTGCTTCTGCTCTTTGGATGGCGATTTCCACCAATTCTAATGGCGTGATCTCTTTTTTCTGAACCAATTTGGCTAAGCCAAGCGCATCATATTTTCTATATTCTTGAAATGTCATAGTAAGGTTGATAAGTTGATGGTTGAAATGGGAAAAGCGCCACCACCAAAGATAAAATTTTCAGGAAAAAAAAATGGAGAAAAGCCATTCGTACTCTTCTCCATCTTCTTTTTAAATTGAAATACAGGGAATTACAAGTAATAATATTCTTAATTGGATTCTTGTAAAACCTTAGCCACCAAATCTGCTGCTTCTTGCAAGAGAATAGCCGAATATACTTTCAAACCAGATTCATCAATCATTTGCTTGGCAATATCCGCATTCGTTCCTTGCAAACGCACGATAATCGGCACCGGAATGTCGCCAATATTTTTGTAAGCATCGATCACCCCTTGCGCCACGCGGTCGCAACGCACGATCCCACCAAAAATATTGATCAGAATCGCCTTTACTTTCAGGTCTTTCAAGATAATGCGGAATGCATTTTCCACGCGCTTGGCGTCAGCCGTACCGCCCACATCCAAGAAATTCGCAGGCTCACCACCAGAGAGTTTGATCACGTCCATTGTAGCCATCGCAAGTCCTGCGCCATTCACCATACAACCCACGTTACCATCCAAATTCACAAAATTTAAATCGTATTGACGCGCTTCTACATCAGTCGGATCTTCTTCATCTTCATCACGCATTGCCTCCAGGTCAGGATGACGGTATAAAGCATTATCATCTAATGCAACCTTAGCATCCACCGCGATGATTTGATCAAAGCCATTTTTCATAGCCGGATTGATCTCAAATAAGGAAGCATCAGAACTTACAAAAGCTTTATACAAAGCAGTAACAAATTTGGTCATTTGCTTGAAAGCTTCACCGCTCAAACCAAGATTAAATGCAATTTTTCGAGCCTGAAATCCTTGCAAACCGAGGGTCGGATGCACAAATTCTTTATGCACCAAATCCGGCGTTTCTTCTGCCACTTTTTCAATATCCATGCCGCCTTCGGTAGAATAAATGATCACATTGCGCTTGCTTTCTCGGTCGGTCAGCACCGAAATATAAAATTCTTTGCAGGATTCGAAATTCGGAACATAAGCATCTTCGGCGATCAAGACCTTGCGCACCAGTTTGCCCGGGCCTTCCATCCCGCCTGGGGTTTGAGGCGTTTTCAGCATCATACCGAGAATATTGCCAGCGTGTTCTTTTAATCCATCCAGATTTTTGGCAACTTTCACACCACCACCTTTGCCACGGCCGCCCGCATGAATTTGGGCTTTGACTACTGCGAAATTGCTGCCCGTTTTTTCCTGGATTTGATTGTAGGCTGCCACTGCTTCTTCCATCGTATGTGCCAGAATTCCTTCCTGAATGGCGACGCCATAGCTCTTGAGTAGTTCTTTTCCTTGGTATTCGTGAAGATTCATTTTTTAGATTTGCTGGTTTGCTAATTTGCTAATGTGTTAATAATGAAGTGAGTACATATAAAATCAACACGTCATCAGATTGGCATATTAACACATTTTATTTTGACACCCAAAAGTAAGGAAGATTTATCAAATATTGCAAAAAGATGCACTTTAGAAATCCTCAGAATGATTAGAACATTAATAATTCTGGGAAAGGCGATTTAAGATGGGAGCAGATGCTCCTTCTTACACGTTTGTATAAAAAAGCGATCATAATTTGCAACTCCCACTCCTTGTAATCATCTTTATTCATAGAATTAATGAAAATGCTTAAAATCAAAATGATGGAACTGGATACTACTAACCAACGCTTCAAAAAGGTGTTGACCCGTATGTTAAGAATTCTGGGCGCTTTGGCCTTACTGTGGTTAGTTTTTCGGCCAGGATCAGAAGTATTGGCAATCCTATTTTTGGTAGCTTTGTTTTCTCGTTCCATCGCACAATTATTCAAGCCTTCCTCAGAGATCGTAAGTTTTTTTATAGAATCTGCCATTATTCTTAGTGTAGCATTATACTTTATCAGCAAGCCTTTTATTTTAAATAACTGGCGTGATTGGGAAATGAATATACTTATTTCGGCGCATGGACTTTTATTTGACATCGTACTTTTTGGAATTATTTTATCTTTTTATGATGATTATATCAGAAAACAGCAAGATATTAAGCGTTATTTAGAAGAAATTGATGATTATCGGTATTGGATTTCGGAAGAAGCCGTCATTCGTACAATGGGTAGCATTCGACGACTAAATAAAATGGAAATTTATGATTTAAATTTAAAGGATTGCTATCTCTCAAAAGCGATGTTGAAAGAAGTCAATTTGACCAAGGCGAATTTGGAAAATACCAATTTGGAGGAAGCAAGTCTTTCTTATTCTTTATTATCCAACGCGAATCTGAAAGGCAGTAATTTGAAAAACAGCAATTTAAAGCATATTAATTTGAATAATGCGGATTTGAACAAAGCAGAACTTTCCTATGCTAATTTGGACAATGCGACAGTAAATAATGCCAATCTTCGTCGGGCCGATTTGTCATTTTCTTATTTAAATCTCACTAAAATGCAGGCGGTTGATGCCGCTCAGGCTAATTTTCAAAATGCGGTACTCATCAATCCGGTGTTGCGCGGGTCGAACTTGAGTAAAGCAGACTTTTCTGGGGCTTACCTTATTTTTTTCGCTACGATTGATAATTCTAATCTCGAAGGGATTTTATTGGACGGCGCAAAAACCAACGACCCAAAATGGATTGAAAGTCTCGAACGCTGGAATGTGCGTGGTGCGGATTACATTAAACAACATTATTATATCAGCTCGAATACAGAACACGCACATGGGCATGACGTGTATGAAATAAAAAGGAAAGAAAACTAAGTGGGAAGTGGGAAATCGGAAATTTAGTTAGATAAAGGCAAATTATTTCTATTTTAGCGAAAATTCGCAAAAGTATGTCTTCCAATATTCTTCCTGCAAAATCAAAATTGATCGCCAATCTGAATACTCCTTGGAAAATGCGCCTGTATTTCTGGCAAAGGCTGCCTTCTTTGTTGTTTTGGGGTGTAAAAATCAAATATTGCGATACCGATAAGGTGGAGATTACCATTCCATTTAGCTGGCGGACGCAAAATCCATTTCGTTCTACTTATTTCGCAGCCTTATGCGGCGCGGCCGAGCTTTCGACGGGGACGCTAGGTTTGATTGCGATAGAAGGACGAGGACGCATTTCTATGCTCATCACGCATATAGAGGCAGAATTTTATAAAAAAGCGACAGGATTGACCACTTTTACCTGTGAAGAAGGCAAAAAAATTCAGGATACCGTGCAAAAAACGATGGATAGTGGAGAGGCTCAACAAATCAGGGTTACTTCTGTTGGCACAAACACTTTTGGCGAAATAGTAACAAAAGTAACCCTAACCTGGTCTTTTAAAAAGAAATAATTATTGAATCGTTATTCGTTTGATGGCATTTCCTTTATTTGTCGTAAAGCTCAACAAATAAAGGCCCTTCGCTAATTTATTGGGTTTAAAATTCAAAATATTTTCACCTGCTAATACTTCATAGTCAGATGATTGAAGCAATTTGCCCGATGAATCAAAAAGCCGAACCAATAATTTTGTTTTATCCGGTGTGTTGACTTGAATCGTCAGGGCCTGATCTTCGGCAAGTGGATTGGGAAATACTTCAAATACAGATTTTGTATCCAAATCATTCGCTGCAGTAGTGGTAGTCGTTTTGAATGAATTATTAGTGCTAAAGCTGGCGCAAAAACTATTCCGATTATAAGCTTTCACCCGCCAATAATAAGTTCTATCGGTGATCAAATCGGTCACCGTCATGCTGTTGGTTTTTACTGAGTAGCGATTCGTCAATTGCGCAGCAAAAGTACTGACCCTGCTCACTTCCACGAGATAATGGCTTGCGTCAGGGATAGCTTGCCATTCTAAGAAAACATTATTAAAAAGCACTGATTCATTTTTGGAGGGCGAAATCAATTGCGGACTCAATCCGTCGATGTTTGGCACAGGTTGTGCCCGATTGAGCATGTATGCCTTGGCTGTTTGCACGTGTGCGCGCATGGCTTGTTTTTGGTCATCTGAAAAACGAGTGACACATTCATCGTAAGAATAAGACATCACATTGGTGCCATCCGATTTGAAAGTGACGCCATTCGGGTCTTTTTGCACAATCGTACTTTTACCATTTTCATCACAATCCCAACGAACACTCAAATAATCAGGCGATGTATCACAAAAACCATCTCCTGCGCTTTGGCAATTCGTACCATCGGTGCGCTCCACCAATCGTCCCGCAGGTGTTAGGCCGCCATAAACTCTATCTGGTGCGATGTTTTCATAATTAAAATCATAATTTTCCCAACCGTAAAAAGTATGCGGCAGAGATAATGCGTGTCCCATTTCGTGCGGCCAAGTATGGCTACCGGTGCGCATTTCCCCTTTGTTAAGTACTACATAAGTACCGCCAGGCGGCGCGTACCCCAAGGCACCACCTGCATTGTTGACAATATAGCAATTAACGCTATTAGGCACGTTGTATTCCGCGTTCAGAGACGAACCAGTTGAGTTTTGTGTATGACTATAATACCGCGTTTTATTAGCGTATCGAATATCGCCTTGAATATAAAATTGAATATTGGCAGAAGCGTAGTCTTCATTCAAAGTGCAAAGCGCGTTCAGCACACTATTCACAGAAACGTAGCCTTCGCCATTATCATCGCCAAAAATATGAATGGTAAGCGGCACATACAAAAACTCATCATTTTTCTCCACAGCAATTTGGCCTGCAAAGTATTGTTCCAGCCATTTTGACATTACTGGATCTGCACCACAGCGCAAAGGCTCTTGCGCAACTGAAGTCAAGCTCATCCCAGCACATAGGCTGGAAAAAAGAAGCGTTTTAAAAAAACGTGTCATTATTTTAAATGGAATTTTTTTAATATACAATTATTTTTTCAACTAATCTTCCTTTATTCGTTTGCAATCTCAAAAAATAAATACCAGCATTGAGGTGTTCAGGTATAAGTTGGAGGGTGTTCAAACCTGGAGTAAATCGTTGCTTTCCAATGTGTTGCACTATTTGTCCAGTTGTATTGTACAAATTTATTTCTACTTCAAATCCTTCTGAAGTGTTGAACGTAATTTTTGCACCAGTGTTTCGTGAAATTGGATTTGGAGTAATATTCCAGTCGCGTAGCTGACGAATATTTTGGGTTGCAGTGGCAATGCTGCCTGTCTTAAAAGATTTTGGCGTAGTCGGTGCAGCGCAGGCATAATATTCATTGAATGGTCGGATGCGCCAATAATAAGTGCGGTTAGGATCCAAATCATTGAGGATAAAGGTCGTATCTGAGGTAATAAAACTTTGCGGTTGCAAGGTAAAATTAGGTACTCGATCTATTTCTATCAGATAATTATTCGCTCCCACTACCGCCGACCATTCCAACGCTATTGCATTGTAATAAGGTACTTGCGCGCCGCTCGTTGGCGAACGAAGCTCAACGGTTTCTTCAATTTTGGTAAACAAAGGCATAAAACCATCCCGAATATAGTTCCTGGAATTACTCATCAAATCCGTTTGGATCAAATTTTTTTGCTCCGATGAAAAATGATAATCGCCTCTATTACACAGGTCAAAATAGGACATAAAATTTGACTCATCTGGATCAACTAATTCGCCCATCGGGTCGCGAGCGCCCCCATTGTAGTTGCAATCCGTTGTCCAATAAAAGCCAAAATTATAATCAGGTGGTGTATCGCAAATATAATCACCTGCGTGGCGGCAATTCAATCCATTTGCCATTTCTGTCGGAATATTCAAAGGAGAGGAAGCAGGTGCTGGATTGCCATGTTTATCTGCTTTCCAAGGGTCGGTATCCCAGCCGTTGAAGGTGTGTAATAGCCCAAAAAAATGACCTATTTCATGCGAAAGCGCAAAGGAATTGCTATTGATATAATTTTTACTCATCACCAACCAGTCTTTGGACGATTGATAAAGGCCTGGTGTAATCGCATTGGGATTAGGTGAATAAGGCGTTTTGACAATCCAAACATTAATAGCCGAGGTATCTCTATCGCGCTCCATTAGATACCCATAGTGATAATGATTTTCATTGATGCGGGTATCGCTAACATAATGGCAATTATCCTTCATGTAAAACTGAATCTGCATTTCTGCGAAATCCTTGTTTAAAGCACATAATTGATCCAAAATATGGCGGAAATAAATCATGCCCGAACCGTCATCCTGCGATACAATATGAAATTTAATAGGAATATAATAAGTGGACCTAGCCTGAAGCGAATTTTGAGCAAGGGCAGCTCTATTGCGCAGCAATCGCCAGGTAATTTGTTCTAAATCATCCCTTTGCGTTCCGCATAGCAACTCATTGGATTGAGCCTGCAGAAACAATACAAATGTTACAAACAACAGCGCTATGCTTGTTCGTTTAATCAACATTTTAAATTTTTACCTCTCCTTAGCCCAAGACGCTGTGAAATTAACTAAAATCTTTCGCTAAATCTTTAAATATTAGGGCAAATCTTTCGTCTTACAATTAACAAAGCTGCTAAAAAATCTATATAATTGCACCATTTTAAAGCGAAAAGTTCTAACAATGAACTTTCGATGCCACAAAACAAGGGTAAATATATTAAAAATATTATAATAAAACCAAAAATCATGAGCAAAGTAACCGTTATAGGCGCCGGAAATGTAGGTGCCACTTGCGCGAATGTATTGGCACACAAGGATATTGTGAAAGAAGTAATCCTATTGGATATTCAGGGCGACCTTGCCAGAGGCAAAGCTTTGGATAGCTGGCAACAAGCTCCGATTGACAATTACAGCACTTATCTGGTGGGTACGGATGATTATAAAGACACCGCTGGTTCTGATATTGTGGTCATTACCGCAGGTATTCCGCGGAAGCCGGGTATGAGCCGCGACGATTTAATTTCTACGAATGCCAAAATCGTTAGTTCTGTTACGGATTCGATTATGAAACATTCTGCGAACCCCATCATCATTGTTGTTTCCAATCCTTTGGATGTGATGACGTACGCAGCACACAAAACCTCTGGCTTGGACGCTTCCAAGGTTTTTGGTATGGCAGGTATTTTGGATACTGCACGTTACCGTGCTTTCTTGGCGACTGAATTGCAGGTTTCACCGAAAGATATTCAAGCTGTGCTGATGGGTGGTCATGGTGATACGATGGTGCCACTTCCGAGATATACAACGGTTGCTGGGATTCCTGTGACTGAGTTAATTGCTGCTGATACCTTGGATGCTATTGTAGAACGCACCAAAGTGGGCGGCGGCGAGTTGGTAAAACTCATGGGTACTTCTGCTTGGTATGCGCCAGGCGCGGCGGCTGCTCAAATGGTAGAAGCGATTGTAAAAGATGAAAATCGGATTTTCCCTTGCTGCATAAAGCTGGAAGGTCAATATGGCATTGATGGCGTGTATGTAGGCGCACCTGTGAAATTGGGCAAAAACGGTATCAATCAAGTGATCGAATTAAAGCTCAACGCTGACGAGATGAAGCTACTTCAGGAATCTTCTGAGGCAGTGAAATCTGTGATGGATGTGTATGATAATCTGATGTAAAAATGGTTATTGGTTATCGGTTATTGCGGAAGCCTAGCGCTCCCAATTAACTGATAACCAACAACTAATAATCGGCAACCAACCTCACCAAACCAATTGCCCTACCAGTCTTTCCATGTCCACATGCTCGCGGATGAGTTCTACCGCGCGTTTAATTTTCCAAGGCGTTTTGGTATTAATTTTCACTTCAATACGACTTACTTTCACCACGGAACCATACGTATCAAAAGGCGTTGTTATCACGGGAATTTCATTTTCCACAAAATAAGGCTTGCTGAAATCGGCACGTTCGTACCAGCGCTCATGTCTGCCATCTCCTGTCACTATTACCCCTGAAAGTGGAGACTCCGTGAGGCCTTTCATTGTACAAATATCTTCAATTTTAGAAATGGCCTCATCTATACGACCATAACTAACAACTAATAATACATTATTAAAAGAACTAAATTCATCTATATCCAGCAGAGAGCCAGCGATAATATCCTCAACCCGATTGCCCAGGCGATCTTCATTTAGTACAACTTTGCCATCCACCGCTTGATTCACGGTTTCCATAATCGGAAAGGACAAAGATTTATCATAAGGCAAGACCCCAAGCAAGGGGATGTCCATCCGATCAAATTTCTGACGCAAATAATATTCTATTTCTTCTTTTTTTTCTTCAAACACTTTATTCACAATCACTCCCAAAATCGGTACTTTTTCTTCCCGAAACAAGGCCAAACTCATATGCAAGCGGTCAATCGTATTGCCAATACCGCCTTCTACAATCATGACTACCCCACAATCGAGCATTCTGGCTACTTGCGCGTTCGACAAGTCCACGACCGTACCCACGCCTGGATGACCAGTTCCCTCATATACAACCAAATCATAAAATGCTTCTAATTGATTAGCAGCATTTAAAATTTTATCCCGAAAATCAAATTGGCTTTCATCATTGATATATCGGCGAGTAATGCCAGGGCCAAGTACTACTGGGCTATGCAAATCAGGATTCATGCTGAAATGCAAAAAATCAGAGAACAGGACAGCGTCTTTATCAGCGCTTGCACCATCAATATTCACAGATTGTTGCCCGACCGGCTTGCAGTACCCAGTTTTAATGCCTTTCTCCGCCAGATTCACCACCAAACCCAGCGTAGAAGTCGTCTTCCCAACGTGTTGTCCAGTCGCCGCTACGTAAATATTTTTCATTCTAACTGGTTTAGCCCATTTTTCAATAAGTAGTCGGACTGTTTTTCAGTCTATAGCCGAAAACCTTATTTAATTGATAATCAAATGTTTATCCCGGCTTCAATTAAACTAAAACATGTCCTTTTACTTAATCAAATATAATTAGGCTTCTTATCACCATATTATAATATCACTACAATATCACATCATAATTCCTAATCCAATTTAGCAAATGATTTGAATCGTGTCCTCATTTTTTATAAAATTTGCTTCATGCTTTTTGGCAAAATTTTCCGAATTCATTGACATTGAGGCAATTCAAACAAGTTTCCGCAGTCAATCCACCTTTACGTGCAGAAAGCACCCCAAAATGAATATCATGCACGCCTTCCCGGCTGTGCGCATCAGGATTGACCGCAATTTTCACACCTTTTTCAAGCGCATAAGGTATCCATGTCCAATCCAAATCAAGGCGGTAAGGATTCGCATTCAACTCAATCGCTACGTCATTAGCAGCGCAAGCATCGATAACTTTTTGATGATCAATCGGATAGCCCTCTCGAGAAAGCAATAAACGCCCGGTTGGGTGGCCTAAAATTTTGGTATAAGGATTTTCAATCGCTGCGATCAAGCGTTGCGTGGCTTTTGCCTCGTCCATGCGCAGATTGCTATGCACCGAAGCGATAATAAAATCGAATTGTTTCAGAATATTTTCTTCATAATCGAGGGAGCCATCGTTCAAAATATCACTTTCTATACCTTTGAAAATGCGGAAAGGCGCGAGTTCTTTGTTCAATTCATCAATCTCCGCCCATTGCTGCAGGACGCCTTCCACTTGCAAACCATTCGCATAAAATGCTGATTTGGAGTGGTCGGTAATGCCCAGATATTCGTAGCCCTGACGCTGTACATATTCTGCCATTTCCCGCAAGGAATGCAGCCCGTCGCTATACGTCGAATGCGCATGCAATACACCACGAATATCGCGTTCTTCGAGCAACGGAGGCAATTTTCCAGCCAGCGCTTTTTCAATGATAGCTTCGCTTTCGCGCAATTCGGGTTCAATATAAGGCAGATTTGCTTTTGCAAAAACGTCTTGTTCTTCGGCCAAACCTTTAAAATCAAGCCCTGGAAAACGTTGAATAAAGCCTTCTAAAAAAACTTGGGAAGCAGTATAGCGAAATAATTTCGAGCCAAATTCTGCTGGTTTGCAAAAGTAAATCATCACAGGATAGCCATCCGTGGTGTCAGCATAGATTACAGTATCGCTTTGTTTTTTCTTTGTAAGAAACTGATTTTGAAACAATTGCTCCAGATTACTTTCCGTTCCAATTAACAATTCGATAGCATCAACGATATTGCAACGGCGACGCATCGCTCCGGTCAGACTGACATTGGCTTTAGGCAATTGTTCTTGAATTTGTCGCAACAATTTTTCAGCTTCGGTTTCAAGCGCCGCATAGTGAAATTTATCTTTAGACCTTTGATAATATTCTAATTTCTGCCGCAGGTCATCTTGTGTCTTCTTGCCAAAACCTTTCAGTTCGATCAAGCGATTCTCATTCACCGCATAAAGCAATTCTCCAACACTTTCCACGCCCAAATCTTTCCAGACCGTGAGTACTTTTTTCGGGCCAAACCCAGCGATATTAAGCATTTCTTGCACACCCGACGGCGTCATTTCCTTGTATTTTTCAAGGGTTTCCATTTTGCCGTTGTCCAATAATTCCCGGATTTTGCCTGCAATCGCCTTTCCTACGCCTTTAATATTGGCAATTTCTTCCTCACTCATCTCTGCCAAGGGCTGATCGAGCTTCCGCAAAGTAATATAAGCACTCTGGTAAGACTTGATTTTAAAGGGATTTTCCCCATGCAATTCCATGATTTCCCCCAGAAATTGAAAAGCTTTGGCGATTTCTTTATTTGTCATTTCGGGAATGATTGATTCCTATTTAAACCACTGAACGATCGTTCTCGTTGTTGCTTCTGCGAATAAATCTACAACCTCGTCATCCAGCAGCAGCTTTGCGTCTTCAAAATTGTCAAAAAACAAATGCTCAATCAAAATAGCGGGCATCGCGGTATTGCGCAATACATAAAAATTCGCTTCCTTATCGACATCGCCGTCAGCGGTGTCTGGGCGCATTGAAATTTTGCTACTCAATAAGTCTTTTACATTATTCCAATGTAACTCCGCTACGGAATCGGAATCGGTTTTACCGGGTGAAGTATAAACTTCATAGCCCCGCGCTTGCCCATTGGCAGCATTCGCATGAAAAGAAATATAAATACCTGGCTTGAAATTGCGGTGATACCAATTCGCCATATTCACTCGATACTCCAGCGGTGTATCCAGATATTCGTGGGCGACGATGAGATAAGGAATATTGAGCCTTTGTAATTTCATAGCGACGCGATTGGTCATTACGCGATTGAAAACACCCTCATAAAACCAGCGTCCATTGTGAAAAGTACCTTGAGTATGTTGAAATTGCTTGGCTGGGGCGGTTACGTAATTCCCATTTTTATCCAATGCACCGTGCCCGGGATCCAAAAAAACGCACATATCTTTCATGGTTGAAATTTTTTGATATTCAAAATGGCTTCAAATTTAACGCAAATAAGCAACTTTTGCCGGAACTTGAAAAAAGGAATTGCCGAAAAGTGTAAAAACAAAGAGGGCTTCGCCCAAAGCTCCACCCTCCGTTTTAACAGACGCCATGCATCAATTGATGATTGTCAATTGAAAACTATGGTTTTGACTTAGATCTATTATAAAAGTTTAAATAATATTCAATTTTAACATTCTATTACTTGTTTTTTGTAAAAAAAGGCTATAGCTTTGTAATAATTCCTTTAACCCTTAAAACATCATAGTTATGTTTACCAATCTTTCCATGATTCTGCTATTAATAGCAGGAGTTACTTCCTATAATCTTGAAAAAGATTTATCCAGTATTACTCGAGTTGATTTTTCCAAATTGAATTCAAATGATGAATACCAAGTTTACGAAGGCTTTGCTAGACTAGTTCCTACTCAGAAAGCAATAGTGTTATACCTTGAAGGTAAAAATGACCAAGGAGATAAGACATTTAGACTACAGACTAAATCTTCATCCCTTTATAAGGAAAAGATATTAGGAAAAGGGAAAGCTTATTTCAGAGGTGATTTATTATATTTTGATGGCAATGAACAATTTAATTTATATCTCTCTGATGTTACTCCTCCCATAAAGCTAAAAAATTCTTATACAGGATTTGGGCTTGCTGCATTTAATAAATTTATTGATTTCAAGAATCTTCATCCAGAAGATGCAACTTGTGAGTGTATTGATAATAGCGAAAGTGGAAGTGATTGTGATGCTGGAGGACCAGGATCATCCGGCTGCTCCGTTGGAACTGGTATAGAATGCTCATGTTTTATTAATAATTGTACAAGTGGCACATTTGCTTGTTGTAAACATTGTAAGCCATAAGTAAATTAAATCGAACTTTCTTTCATACAAATTTTGCTTTGCATCGCGCAGATTTAGCAGATAGGTTTTTCAATAATCAGCGGGATCCGTGAAACCTATGTAATGCCCTTGTGTGATGTTTTTTAGATTCAATTCTCTCAGGGATTATTTCGATCTATGATTTTATTATCATATTAATCGATTATCCAATACTTAAGCATTAGACTAGGAATTTTTAGTTTTGTTATTTAAATGAATCCATTTATAGAGATTTTAAATTGTAAACTTTGACATCATGAAAATTTTATTATATACTTATGTATTGGTCACTTTGCTTATAAGCATAAGCTGTAACCTTAATGAAGATCTAAAATTTACTAAGCAAATTGATCTTTCTGAATTAAATTCTAAACCAGAATATACGGTTTTTCAAGGCTCAGTTCGATTGATGCCAAGTAAAATGGGTCTTATTTTGTTTATTGAAGGGAATACTGAACAAGAAAATAAAACATTTTTGTTGCAAACTAAGGTTTCTCTTCTTAATAAAGAAAGAGTTTTAGGACAAGGTAAAATTTACTATCAAGAAAATTTACTTTATTTTGATGGTGTAGAACAATTTAGTTTATATCTCTCTGACGTTAACTTACCTATCAAGTTAAAACAGGCATATTCGGGATTCGGACTTGCCAGATATAATCAATTAATTGACGTAAATTATTTTGAGAACCCAGGTGATGCGAGTTGTCGATGTCGTGAAAATGCTTCCTCTGGTAGTGATTGTGACGCTGGAGGACCAGGGGCACAAGATTGTAGTGTTGGTGGTGGTTCACCACCAGATGAATGTAATTGTTCTGTTACTTGTAGTTCTGGCTACTTTGCATGTTGTATACACTGCAATTAATAAAAATAAAGCATTTTATAAATAAATTATTAAATAAGATTATGAAAAAATCATCATATTTTTTATTGTGGCTTATAACCTTGCTTAGTTGCAACCTAAAAGAAGACTTAAACTTTACCGAAAAGGTTGATCTTTCAGACTTAAATTCTAAGTCTGAATATTTTATCTTGCAGGGATTCGCAAAATTAGTTCCAAGTAAATTGGGTATTGTTTTATTCGTTGAAAATAATAATAAGCAAGAAAGTAAAACTTTTTTACTGCAATCTACAATGCCTCTTCTTAAAGAAGAGAAAACATTAGGTCAAGGTAAAATTTATTATAGAGGTGATTTATTATATTTTGATGGAAATGAACAACTTAGTTTATTTCTCTCTGATATTACTCTTCCCATAAAACTAAAAAACTCCTATACAGGATTTGGGCTCGTTCAATTTAATCAATTGGTTGATATAAATTATTTAGAAGAGCCTGGGGATGCAAGTTGTAAATGTAAAGAAAATAGTGAAAGCGGAGGTGATTGCGATGAGGGAGGTCCGGGGCATCCTTGGTGTACAATAAATGGTAACCCAGATCCAAACTGTAATTGTTTAGTAAATTGCTCAAGTGGTTATTTTGCTTGTTGTATTGAATGTATTAATACTTAATCTTTAAATTGGACAGATATGAAAAATTATGTATTATCTTTACTATTACTGGCAGGACTACTTTCCTGCAAAACAGAAGAAAAATTAAATCTTACAGAACGTTTTGATTTTTCTAAATTTGATAAGAATGACGAATACACAGTATTTGAAGGCTTTGCTCGACTCGTGCCTTATAAAGAAGGTGTTGTTCTACTATTAGAAACCGATAATAGTGGTAAAGGAAAATCTTTTGTATTACAAAGCGAAACGCCTTTACTCGATCAAGAAAAAATTTTAGGTCGAGGAAAAGTTTATTACAGGTATAATTACGAAAAATTTATTTGGAGAACTCAAGCCATATATTTTGATGGGGATGAACAATTAAGTTTGACCACTTATCCTCTTGATCCAAAGCTACCTGCCCCCATCGAAATAAAGAATGTTTATAAAGGATATGGGCTTGCTACTTATCATAGAGTAGTAGATATTAATACATTGCCATAATTTTATTATAATATTCCTAAAGATTATAATAATCGGATAGGTTCAAAAAACTTATCCGATTATTTTATTATAGTTATTACATTTACCCTTCCTGACTGCCATTTGACAAACCAGCATAAAAGTATATTTCTGCTATTCCAAAACAGCGCTATTGCTTACCTTTGCGTTTCGCAAAAAAGACCGAACATGAAAAAATGGATATTCTTAGCTTTATTGGGAATCACGATTTTCGCTTGTGACAAAGAGAAAAACGAACCCGATCAAGACCCAATTGATAAGCAAAAAATCGAACAATACCTAAGAGATAATAACCTTAACGCCACAGCAGATTCTTCGGGTATATATTATATCATCACCGAACCCGGCGTTGGCGGCTTTCCTTCTCCCACTTCCAATGTGATTGTAAAATACAAAGGTTATCTATTGGACGGCACCGTTTTTGATCAAACGCCTGGTAATCAAGCGCGTCCATTTCAATTGACCACACTCATAGCCGGTTGGCAAATCGGCATTCCAAAACTCAAGAGAGGCGGAAAAGGCACATTTTTTATACCTTCAAGCTTGGGCTATGGCGCAACAGGAACAAGCAGTGTACCTGCTAACTCTGTGCTTATTTTTGAAATCGAATTGGTAGATTATTTATGATAAAAAAGCTTGGTTTGGGCCTGATTTTCATGCTATTGTGGCGTTTAACGACTGCACAGAGTGGTATTCTTATTGCCGATTATCTGACCAACCAAGCAAGCGATTCCCTGATTTTTGAAAATATCGCCCGCCCCGAGCTTCCTTTACATCATTTGTATTTTCAGGTGGACAGTGCTTCTCAAGAATTGTGGCGTGTCGAAAGCGATGGACAAAGACGTTTGGAAAGCAAGAACCAAGAGGGTTTGAAGCTTAAAGCTTTTGGCTTTGCCAACCAGGAATATGTTTTTACAAATCCGCTTTTATTATATCCAACTACTTTTGAAAAATATAAAATTTATAATAGCAAAACCCCTTACAAGACTGGCGAAACGGCAGGAACGCTTACTTTGGAAGTAAATGCACAAGGATTTGAAACCGCGCAAACGCCCTTGCGCAACTTTACCGATTGTTTGAAAATAGAAACCAAATTGGTTTTTACTGAAAAAAATAAATCAGTTCTTGTTATTGAAATCATTGAATGGTACGCCAAAAGCATCGGTTTGGTAAAAATAATCAAGAATACCTATCAAGGCAATTCCAGAGCGACCATAGCCGGGCTGCTGAAAAAAGCGCAATTGAGCGGCAAGGCTTTAGATGGTAGGAAATAGTGGATCATTGGTTATCTGGGATTGCTCAACCTCCCCGGTAACCAATAACAAAGTTAGGCCTGCGCCTTGGGCGTATTAAAACTCATCGGTGGAAATGGCGGCTGCTCTGGCTCATCGATTAATCCGAACTGCGATTCGTATTTTTTGATATTATCATTCAAAGCATTCAGCAAACGCTTGGCGTGCTGTGGCGTCAAGATAATCCGAGCCTTCACCTTTGCTTTGGGTACATTCGGCATGATGCGAATAAAATCCAGCACAAACTCTGATGGAGAATGCGAAATAATCGCTAAATTGGAATACACGCCCTCCGCAATTTCTTCCGATAATTCTATATTGAGTTGATTCTGCCCTTTTTTGCTGTCTTCCATGATTTTGTAAATTGGAAATTATGAAATTTGTTATTTCTTGCTCGCCGTTTTTTTACTCGCTGTTTTTTTCGCAGTGGATTTTTTTGCGCTTGTGCCTGTCTTCTTTGCTGCTTTTTTCTTTTTCTCAAAAGCATCCGGAATTTTCTCAACGATGACCGCTTTCACTTCTTCCAAAGTCATTGCTTTTGCAATATCGGCATCCACTTTTTGTCCATCCTTTTTCGGAAAGCTAATCATTTCTTTACCAAAACGAATGAAAGGTCCCCAACGTCCATTTTCGATATCAATACCTTCCTCTTCCCAGCGCTTCACATAGCGATTAGCTTCTTTTTTCACTTTAGCCTCGATAAGTGCGTGCATATCTTCCAGCTTCAAATTGTCAAAATCGTATCTTTTCGGCACATTCACAAAATAATCCTGCCATTTAATAAAAGGCCCGAACCGTCCTTTGCCCTTGATGATCGGTTCGCCCTTATACGTGCCAACAGGCGCGTCTTCCTTGAGTTTTTGCTCCACCAATTCAATGGCTCGCTCCCGACTAATGCTCAACGGATCTTCGCCACGAGGAATGGAAATAAACTTCTCGCCAAATTTCACATAAGGACCAAAACGACCGAGACCTATTGACATTTCCTGCCCTTTATATTTTTCAAATTCTCTTGGCAACTGGAAGAGCTTCATCGCTTCTTCAAAAGTGATGGTTTCGATGGATTGCCCTGGTTGCAAATTTGCATAACGTGGCTTTTCTTCTCCATTTAATTCCTCCGGTGTGCCAATTTGAATTACCGGCCCATTGCGCGACATCCGTGTAAGTACAGTATGTCCAGACGAAGGGTCTTTGCCCAAAATGCGCTCCCGCGAAGGGCGATCCGCATTTTCCAATGTATTTTCAACCGTTTCGTGGAAAGGTGTGTAAAAATCTTTCAGAATCGCAGTCCATTGGCGCTTACCGTTGGAAATATCGTCGAATTGCTTTTCAATGTCGGCAGTAAATTGATAATTCATTACTTTTTCAAAATGCTCATCCAAAAAGTCACTTACAGTAATGCCCAAATCGGTCGGAATCAAACGGTTGCTCACTGCTCCTGTGATTTCGCTTTCTTGTTTTTTTGCAATAGCGCCATCTTTCAAAGTCAGAACTGTGTATTTTCTTTCCACGCCTTCGCGGACTTCTTTCACGACGTAGCCTCTGCCTTCTTCCATGATTTTACTGATGATCGGCGCATAAGTAGATGGGCGTCCAATGCCCAATTCTTCTAATCTTTTTACCAATGCAGCTTCTGTGTATCGGGCCGGTGGTCGTGTGAAACGCTCGGTCGCGGTCATAGAATTCA
This sequence comes from Saprospiraceae bacterium, assembly GCA_033761835.1. GTDB lineage: Bacteria > Bacteroidota > Bacteroidia > Chitinophagales > Saprospiraceae > JADJNW01. The sequence goes on along the minus strand of JANRME010000304.1, from coordinate 5,457 downwards.
AAGGCAATACTTGACTTACCTTGAGCGGTGGCAGCATTCCCTTAGCTTCTTCATCTTCATCGTCATCACTGGATTCCAGATAAACTTTTAAAAATCCATCAAATTTAAGCACCTCACCTTCAGCATTTAATTGCTCTTTGGGCATGGTAGAAATACCAATTTTCACCACCGTTTTTTCCAAAACCGCATCCGCCATTTGCGAAGCAATTGTGCGTTTCCATATCAATTCATACAGACGCTGTTCGTCACGGTCGGCAGTAACGCTTTGGTGATCGATATAAGTTGGGCGAATTGCTTCGTGTGCTTCCTGTGCGTTGGCAACTTTATTTTTATAATTTCGAACCTGAACGTATTGCTTACCGTATTGTTTTTCAATCTCTTGTGCAATAGCATTTACCGCAATACCACTCAAATTGGTCGAGTCGGTACGCATATAAGTAATATGACCTGCTTCGTACAAACGCTGCGCCACCGACATCGTGCGCGATACAGAAAATCCCAGCTTTCGGCTGGCTTCTTGTTGCAATGTAGAAGTAGTGAATGGTGCAGCAGGGCGACGCTTGAGCGGGCGCACTTCAATGTCGTCAATTTTGAAAGTAGCGCCAACGCAATTCTTCAGGAAGGTTTCGGCGTCTTTCTCTGCATCGAATCGCTGCGGCGCTTCGGCTCTCAGTGCAACGATTTTACCTTGCTCGTTTTTAACATCAAAAAGCGCGACAATTTTATAAAAAGGTGTCGATTTGAATTGATTGATTTCGCGCTCCCGCTCAACGACCAATTTCAACGCAACCGATTGTACTCGACCTGCCGAAAGCTTGCCTTTGATCTTGCGCCAAAGCACGCCCGACAATTCGTATCCTACAATCCGATCCAAGATGCGACGAGCCTGCTGCGCATTGACCAAGTCAATGTCCACGTGGCGTGGTTGCTGGATAGCGTTTTGAATAGCTGGTTTTGTGATTTCCCTAAATACGATGCGCTTGGTATTTCGCTCATCCAAACCCAACACATGGCACAAATGCCAGGAGATGGCTTCTCCCTCGCGGTCTTCATCCGTTGCGAGCCACACTTCATCCACTTTTTTCACCCAATCTTTCAGTTCCTTGACTACTTTTCGCTTTTCAGGAGAAACGACATATTTGGGTTCAAAATCTTTTTGAATATTTACTGCGTCTTCGCCTTTTTCCAAATCGCGCACGTGTCCGTAGCTAGATTTGACTGTAAAATCTTTTCCCAAAAATTTTTCAATCGTCTTTGCTTTGGCTGGCGACTCCACAATCAACAAATGCTTCGGCATATTTTCAGGGTTTAAAAAAGTTCAGAATGTTCAATGGTTCAAAAGTATTTATGTGTTTAAAAAGTTTGAAGCATCGAAGTAAAAATCTATTCTACTTGGATTGTTCCAATAAGAATTTCTAAAAATACTTCGCAAAAGAAGGGTTGTTTTCGCAAAAATGCAAAAATAAAAGACTTGTTTAAAAATAGAATGGATGAAAATAATTGTTCTGGAGAGAAAAAACTCAATATTTGGTAGTCCAAAAACCAATTCCAAAGCAAACCTATTTCGAGCGATTAAAAATCAATAAAAAATAATCAACAATCAATGAATTAGCGGCCTGGACATTTTTTGCAGCGTTTCCCTTCCTTGTATTTTTTGCAGCATTTTTTCTTTAATTTTTTGCCTTGCACCACCGGCAGCGGGAAAGGAAGTTGAATTTGAGTTGAATCGGGCGACGCGAAATAATTTGGCTTATTCATATTAAGTCTAAATTAAAGCAGTAAAAATAAGCCCATAATATCGTAGTCGCAAACGATTTTTAGCAATCCTTGTAAATTTTACATTTCAATTGCAATAGCTTTAAAATGATTATCAAAATTCTACCTTGAATTCATCCCATCATCTTCCCAGATTAACACCTCATTAACAATTATTGCCACAGCGTTAACACAAGTTGCCTCAGCATTCAGTAACTTTGTGGCAGTTAAGTTGTTGGATAATTGCAACTTATTTCCACAAAAATTCTTCACTAAACTGTTAAAACCAGAAATGATGATGTTAAAGCAAATCAGACCTTTACTTATGGCGATAGCGGTATTAGCTATGCTTGCAAGCTGCCAAACTACTAATAAGGATGTAAAAGATGCCGCACGGGATGCCATTGAAACAGGTGTACAACCTGCTGATCCAAATGCCAGCGCTTCTGTACAAGCAACTGTACCAACTGGTCCTACGACTACTGTGGAATTTGAAGAAACTGAATTCGATTTCGGTACGGTTCAGGATGGTACAAAAGTATCGCACACCTACAAATTCAAAAACACAGGTAAAGAGCCTTTGGTGATCAGCGATGCAAAAGGTAGCTGCGGTTGCACCGTGCCAAGCTGGCCACGCGAACCGATTGCTCCAGGCAAAACCGGTGAAATCGTTGTAGAATTCAACTCAGCGGGTAAAAGTGGTAACCGGAATCAAAAGGTAACCCTTACTGCAAACACCAACCCGCCACAAACTTTCCTTTCTTTGAAAGGTGTGGTAACCGGTGGTGCTGATGCAAGTACCCAGGTGAATCAGTAATTTTATCACCATCTTATAGATTAAAAAATGGGTGGCTTACTTTTCGTAAGCCACCCATTTTTCTTTTAATTATATGGGCGATCTTTAAACGTTTCTTGGCAAGATTTTAAAAAAGCGAGCAAAATTTACACGAAATTTAATGCGCTTTTTGCCAAAAGCATTTATCTTAGGAGGTGGGTCTTTTGCAAAACCTGAAAAGTAAAAATGTTATGAAAATCACGTATTACGGGCACGCTTCCTTTGGTATGGAAGTGAAAAGCAAGTATCTTGTTTTTGATCCTTTTATTAGTCATAATGAGTTAGCTACGCATATAGAAATAGATAATTTAAAAGCGAATTATATCCTGCTATCCCACGCGCATGGCGACCATATTGCGGATACAGAACTCATCGCACAACATACCGGTGCATCTATTATTTCCAATGCAGAAATTGTGGGCTATTACGGTCAGAAAGGAATCAAAGGACATCCGATGAATCACGGTGGCAAATGGAAATTTGACTTTGGCATCGTAAAATGCGTCACTGCGATTCATTCGAGTAGCTTTCCTGATGGCTCATACGGTGGCAATCCTGGCGGTTTTGTAATTTGGAACGATCAAAATTGCTTTTATTATGCTGGTGATACAGCACTGACAATGGACATGAAATTAATACCGATGACTTGCCCGAAGCTCGATTTTGCTATTTTGCCGATAGGAGACAATTTTACGATGAGCTACGATGACGCTTGCATTGCCAGTGACTTTATTGAGTGCGAAAAGATCATCGGTTGCCACTACGATACTTTTGGTTATATTAAAATTGACCACGATGCTGCAAAAAATGCTTTCGCAAAACGAGGAAAAGAATTAATTTTGCTTTCCATTGGCGAAAGCCTGGAGATTTAGAGAAGTCGGGCAAACAGAAAACGGATGTCGGATCTCCTCCTTTAGCACCACTACTACTTGCTTATCAAGGTTTGTTAATAGCGCTTACTGATAACGATTGCAGAATTAATTTTTAATTAGAAGATACGAGAATGGTCTCTGAGAGTCTAAACTCTGACTTCTATCATCTATAAAGTCATCATATAATGGGAAAAGTTGTAGCGATTGCTAATCAAAAAGGTGGCGTTGGTAAAACCACTACGGCCATCAACCTGGCAGCGAGTATAGCCATTTTAGATAAAAGGGTATTGCTCATTGATGCTGACCCACAGGCAAACTCTTCATCGGGCGTAGGTATTATGCCGGATACTGCAGAAACGACGATTTATGACTGTCTTATCAATGAGTTGAATCCAGCGGATGCTATTTATGAAACCGAAACGCCCAATTTGCACATCATTCCTTCGAGTATTGATTTGGTGGGTGCTGAATTGGAATTAGCCGGTCGTCCGCGCCGAGAGTTTGTGCTAAAAGCCGTTGCAGATAAGGTAAAAGGGGATTATGACTATGTATTCATTGATTGTCTGCCTTCTTTAGGTTTGATTACGGTAAACGCCTTGACTGCCGCTGATTCTGTATTGATTCCGGTGCAATGCGAGCAATATTCACTCGAAGGATTGGGCAAATTGCAGGACACCATTCGATTGGTGAAACAAACATTGAACCCTGCGCTTAAAACCGAAGGTATTTTACTTTCCATGTACGACAGTCGCTTGCGTTTGTCAAATGTAATTGTTGGCGAAGTGCGCGAAATTTTCAAAGGTTTGGTATTTGACACTGTGATTCATCGTAACTCCCGCGTAGGCGAAGCGCCGAGTATGCATATGCCAGTGGTGATGTTCGATGCGACTAGCCGAGGCAGCGTGAATTTTCTGAACTTAGCGAAAGAATTTTTGGAGAAAAATGGCGACAAAGTAACCGTTCAAATTCCAGCAACCGAATTGACTTAATATTTCAAATTGTAATGTATTGATGGCAAAAAAAATAGATAAAAAGGCGCTTGGCTTGGGTGTGAGGGCATTACTGGCAAATATTGAAGACCAAGTAGCTGAAAATCAGGAAGAAGTTGTAAAAGAACTCTCGCACACAGTGGCGATGATTACGGTAGATGAAATCGAAGTGAATCCTTTTCAGCCAAGGAATGATTTCGATGAAGAAGCATTGAAAGAGCTTTCGCTTTCGATTCAGACTTATGGATTGATTCAACCCATTACGGTTAGGCGGCTTAGCCCAAATGAGTACCAATTGATTTCGGGCGAACGCCGCTTGCGTGCCTCCAAGATGGCTGGTCTAACCGAAATCCCAGCTTATATTCGCCTGGCGAACGACCAGGAAATGTTGGAGATGGCACTGGTAGAAAATATTCAAAGAGAGAATCTAAACGCCATAGAGGTTGCTCTGACTTTGTCTCGCCTGAAAGAGGAATGCAATTTTACGGATGAACAACTTTCAGAACGGGTAGGTAAAAAACGCAGTACGATTACCAACCATTTGCGTTTATTAAAACTACCGCCCGATATTCAAAAAGCGATTAAAGAAGGTGCCATCTCGATGGGGCATGCACGTGTACTCGCTGGCATAGAGGATTATGCCTTGCGTGATTCTTTGTTTCGCAAAACGATCCGCGAAGCTTTATCGGTAAGGGCTTTGGAGAATTTATCAAGCTCTTATAACGAAGATAAACCTGTAAAAAAAGAAAAAACCTCGCTATCCGATGGCTACGAACAGGTGCAACAGCGCTTGCGAGAACGCTTCGGTACGCCACGTGTTCAGGTGAAGTTGAAAAGCAAAGGTAAAGGGCAAATTGTGATTCCTTTTGATTCAGACGAGCAATTGAATGATATGTTGGATCAGTTGGAGGTTTGAAATTTGGAAATTGAGAAATTGAGAAATTCGAGATGAGCAGTAGGGTTTTGACATTGACTTCATTCGTTTTTTTTCTATTGTCGGTTCAGT
>JANRME010000303.1:0-3995 GCA_033761835.1 Saprospiraceae bacterium | reverse complement strand
TAAAATATTTTAGTTTTATGGTGTTTTTGTATTATAGTGTTATAACACAAAAATACCATAACATCATAACACCAAAAAATTCACTCATTCTTCAAGCTCTCCACCGGATTCGCCACCGCCGCCCGAATCGCTTGGAAACTAATGGTCAATAGTGCAATTGCTAATGCCAAGACTCCAGCTATTGCAAATACCCACCACTGCACGGGAATACGATAGGCAAAGCCTTGCAGCCATTGATTCATAAAATACCAAGCAATTGGAGCAGCAATTAAAGTAGCGATGCCAACCAATAAAAGGAAATCTTTGGAAAGTAGGGTTACAACACTTTGTACGTTCGCACCCAGCACTTTACGAATACCAATTTCTTTGGTGCGTCGCTCGGCAGTAAACATGGCTAACCCAAACAAACCGAGGCATGAAATCAAAACAGCGATGACAGCAAAAACTAAGATCAGCCTAGCAGCTTGTTGATCGTCTTTATATAATTCATTAAAGGAGTCATCTAAAAAATTATATTCGATCGGTGTATCTGCGAAGTGCTTTTTCCAGGTATCTTCAATAGCTGCGATACCCTCTGTTATATTTTTGGGCGCAATGCGTACGAGCAAAAAATTATACCAAAGGCTATTATTAAAAATAATCAGCGCGCCACTTCTTTCTCGCAAGTTTCTATATTTAAAATCTTTAACCACGCCGATGATTTGTCCAGTCTCTCCATGAAAAGAAAAGCGTTGACCGATAATTGGCTGTTTTATATTTAGTTCTTTAACAGCAGTTTCATTGATTATGTAATTATGTTTGTCCGTTGGCATTTCCTTTTGAAACCATCTCCCTTTCTGCATCTGGGGTTGCATGGTTTTTAAGAAGTCTTCGTCCGTAGAAAGCTGCGCTAATTTGGGCTGAAATATTGGATCGCGTCCGTCCCAATCAGCACATCCAGAACATTTACTACCTATCATTACAAGCGGTTGGTTGGCTGCGGTTACACCTTCTATCGCGCTTTGCTGTAATAATGCTTGTTTGAGCGTTGGAATCAACCTTTCTCGCTCCTCCTGGCTAATCGTGTGTGGTAAATAAAAGCTTATGACTTGTGACCTATTATATCCAGGATTACTTTGTTGAATAAAATCCATTTGTTTATAAATAATAAAAGTGCTAGTAATGAGTATCACCGAAACAGTAAATTGCAATACCACCAATCCTTTCCTGAGATATCCGTCTTTTATTTTTAGCACGTTAATACCTCTAAAAACGTTGAGTGGGTTGAAAGAAGATAACAGCACGGCAGGATAAATACTATTGAGTAAAAGCGCTGCCAATAGCGTAATTCCAATGATTTGCCATAATTTTACAGTTAAAAAAGGCAATGTAAATTGCTTATCCGTCAATTCATTAAAAATCGGTAAGCAAAGTTCAATAATTGATAATGTAGCGACCAGTGAGATAATGCTTATTAAAACATACTCTACTATAAATTGATAAAATAAAGTACTGCGTTTCGCTCCGACGAGTTTTCTTATACCGACTTCTTTTGCGCGCAAGCTCGATTTTGCCGTAGCAAGATTGACATAATTGATACAAGCAATTAATAAAAGTAAAAATGCCACCACACTAAAAATATAAACCGTACGCTGGTTACCTTGCACAAAAGACGAATTTTCTAAATCTGTTTCAAAGTGCATATCATGTAAAGGCAGGAGGCTTATATTCGCGCCCTCTTGTCCATTCTTTTCTAAAATACCCGTCAATTTCTGCGCAGTCAGCACAGCATTACTTTTCGTTGCTAATTTTATAAAAGTAATGTAATTAGTATTTTGCCATTGCTCATCATTTTCTCGTAATTCTTTATTGATTAATAAAGCCTGAATTGGAATATAAGCATTGTATTGAAAACTTGAATTGCTTGGTGCATCTGCGACAACGCCTAATACCTGATAATTTATACTATCAATACGAATCGTTGCGCCCACCGCCGAGCGATTATTAAAATACTTCTTTGCTGCCGTCGCGGTTAAAATAATACTAAATGGATTTTGATTAAATGAAGTTTTATTGCCTTCTATAAATTTATAATTAAACAAATTAAACCATCCACTATCTACATAGACACACTTTTTTTCATAAAACAAATTACCATTAATATTAAAAGCGGGAAAATTTCCAATGCGTAATTTAGCCGCTTCCTCAATATCGGGGATTTCTTTCTTAGCTGCATCCGCCAACAACAAAGGGGTGCTATCCCAAATCCAGCCTCCTTCCGGCACATTGGTGGTGAGTCGATAAATTCTTTCCGAATCTTTATGATAATTATCAAAATTGACTTCATTTTGTACCCAAAGCATAATTAAAACAGCGGCTGCCATACCCACCGATAAGCCGACTATATTGATAAAACTTGTGGTGCGGTTTTTCCATAAGTTGCGCCAAGCGATTTTAAAATAATTCTTTAACATGATGTAATGGTTTTAAAATATTTTAGTTTTATGGTGTTTTTGTATTATAGTGTTATAACACAAAAATACCATAACATCATAACACCAAAAAATTCACTCATTCTTCAAGCTCTCCACCGGATTCGCCACCGCTGCCCGAATCGCCTGAAAACTAATCGTAAATAATGCAATCGCCAATGCCAGTAAGCCCGCCAAAGCAAACATCCACCATTGCAGATTGATACGATAAGCAAAATCGGTCAGCCATTGATTCATAGCGTACAAAGCAATGGGAATAGCAATTAAAAAGGCAATACCAATGCGCAACATAAAATCTTTGGAAAGTAATAATAAAATGCTACTCATCGAAGCGCCCAGTACTTTGCGGATGCCAATTTCCTTGGTGCGCCGCTCGGCTACATACGCTGAAAGTCCCAGCAAACCCAGACAAGCGATAAAGATTGCGAGTCCCGAAAAATAAGTAAATAACTGGCTCATTCTCAACTCAGAACGATATTGAATATCAAAACTTTCATCTAAGAAAAAATAATCGAAAGGCATTTCAGGTACTAATTCTTTCCATTGCGCTTGCAGTTGCGACATCGCAGCTTGATAATTATTCGCATTCATTTTTATTGTAAAGTAAATAAGTCGTCTATCTGAGTACCAGGTTAATAAAGGTTCTATCTTGGTTTGTAATGAAGTATAATGAAAATCTTTCATTACGCCAATAACGGTACCCCAACCGCCACCAAAAGTCGCGCCCAGCGCTTCTTCCGGCGTTTTCCAGCCAAAAAATGGCAACGCCGCTTCATTGATAATTACATTATCGCCGGTAGAATCGGCAGGAACGCTGGTATTAAAATTTCTACCCGCAAGTAAAGGAATATTATATGTTTCAAAAAATGCTTCATCCAAGCGCCCCAAGAACATATTTGTTTTTTTATTTTTATCTTTTTCTAACACAATCAGATTATTAGCAAAAGTTTGTCCCGGCACAACATTGGAAGCGGTGATGGCTTTTACAAAAGCATTTTGCTGCAATTCATTTTTAATTACTTGAAAACGGTTGCCTAAATCATCTGAATTCATCCGCAGCACCAGCATTTGTTCTTTTTCAAAACCCAAATCCTGTTGTTGCATATAGCGCAATTGCTTTGAAACCGTTATGGTTGCTACAATTAGCACAATGGAAATAGAAAACTGCGCCGTCACTAACCAATTGCGCAAGCGTTGCCCGCCGCTACCGCTGACAAACTGCCCTTTGAGTACCTCTTGTACTTGGAATTTTGACAAAACAAATGCCGGATAACTACCTGCTAATAAAGTGATTATCAAAAAAACAGCAATAAAAATGAGCAATAAGAAGGGCTGTGCCAAAAAGTGAAACGACAATTCTTTATCGGCAATTTGATTAAAAACTGGCAGTAAGAGTTCTACACCTATGTCGTGCGTATTAAAGTTTAAGCAAACGAAGCGAAAGAAAGATACGTTAAAAGAGTTCATTGACATATTAGACAAAACAAATTCCTACCAATGAAAGCGCATACTCAGCAAACCCGC
>JANRME010000302.1:0-6956 GCA_033761835.1 Saprospiraceae bacterium | reverse complement strand
TGCTTTCGCAAATCATCACTTCGGAATATGGCGTTGGTTTAATTTTGGACAACCATGTCAATCGGCCAGGTTATGTGCAACCTTGTATCAAAGAAGCTATGCGTCGAACCGGATTAAACAATCCTTCTACTTGGACGAGTGCCGAGGAGCGCAAAGTTATTGCTGCTTATCTGGATATCCGAGAAATTTTTGGCAATTCACCGATGACCGACGCCGAAAAACGTGCCAAAGTGACCAAAAACTATTTGAATCGAGGCATTATTTCGGACGAACGCAATTCGTTCCGCTTTTCCGCTACAAGCGAGCGGTCTTTCACTAATTTCCCCGCGCCGCCTTCTGACTATAGAGCGGAAGACTATCCTGAAATCCAACATCATGAATAAATTGATTGAATTTATCAAAGACCTTTTATCAAACATTTTTGGTATGACCAAGAAAAAATCAACTAAATCAAGTTCAGACAAGAAGAGTAAAGCCTCTAACGCAATGGACAAACCCAAACAAAAACGAGCCCTCTTCGCCCTAATGGTCGCTATTGATCGTTACACCTCGCCGGTGCCGGCGCTGCGCGGTTGTGTCAACGACCGCGATGCGTTGAAGGATTATTTAGAACGGCAGTTCTCCAATTCTAAAGATATTGATCTCAAAATCAAAATATTGACAGATACTGAGGCAACCAAAAAAGGTGTCGTAGAAGCTTTCAGCTATTTCGAACAGGCTCAAAAAGATGATATTTGCTTATTTTATTATAGCGGTCATGGTTCGCAGTCGCCCGCGCCGAAGGAGTTTTGGCATTTGGATCCCGATGGCATGAATGAATCTTTGGTATGCTTTGACAGCCGAAGTGGCGCTAAAGACTTGATGGACAAAGAATTATCTTACCTTATCTGGAAAGCTACCAATGGTAAAGATGTGCATTTTATTAGCATTTTTGACTGCTGTAACTCCGGCACGATCACGCGTAACTCCACGATGACCGCTCGTCAAACGGCTGCCGCCCCTTACCCTACTCGCTTTCAAGAATACGTCGGGCATGAAAATTACAAAATCACCCAACAAAGCGGCATGAATTTGGCAAGCCCGCCGCGCGGGCGTTATATTCAGCTTTCTGCTTGCAAAGAACAGGAAACTGCCAAAGAAATGCAGATCAATGGGCAAACCAGAGGTCTTTTTACTTATAATTTGGTAGCCGTGTTAGAACAAAGTGGTGGTAATCTGACCTACAACGAATTGCAACAAATACTGCAACTCCGCGTGGGCAATGCTGTGCGCGATCAGCTTCCGCAATTGATTTCCACCGAACCTAAGGATAAAGATCAGCGTTTTCTCGGCGGGGTAATGCCACCAGCCGATCCGGCTTATCTAATTCAGTTTAATAAAGGGATTTGGACAATGAACGCCGGTTTGGTGCAAGGAATTCCGACACAAGGCGGTGAAGTAGAACTCGAAGACGGCGGCAAGGTGAAGCTGACAAAAGTAAACGCTAATAATTCTGAAGTGGAAGGCATGGGCAGCCGCGACACGAATAAAATCTTCAAAGCTTTCGCCAAAGGCTTGTCATTCAAGAAGATACAAATAGCATTTGCGCCCGATGCAAGCAGCGATGGTATGCGCGTTTTGAGCAAAACCTTCAAAAAATACCCTTCTATCGCTTTTGATATTATTAATGACTTGAAAGAGGCACAATATTGGATTCGCTGTGTGGATGATACTTTTCGGCTAACCTTGCCCGATGATGAGCGCCCTTTGTTCCGCAGGGTAAAAGACTACAATGAATCAAGCGCCATTGTTTTCATCAGCCATACCGAAAGGGTTGCTAAGTGGCAAAATCTTTTGGAATTATCCAACCCAAAAACCAGCATCAAGGATAGCGATATCGAAATTCAACTCTATCGCACCACCGACCCCGGCAAATACGAAGACAACGCTCCGGCCGAACTCGTGGATTGGCGTGATACGAACGTGTTTCGCTATGAACTGGCTGATGGCAAATGGCAAGAACCCGCGCTACGTTTAAAAGTGCGCAACAAAAGTAACCGCACCCTGTACTTCAGCGCTTTAAATTTGATGGACAATTTTGGCATCAGCAATCGGTTTATGCCTTTGCAAGAACTTGAATCTGGGCGAGAGGCTTGGTTATTAGATGTTTTTCAAGGTGATACATATCAAACTATTCCATTATCAATTGATGATAGTTACCATTCCTGGGGCATCACCGAAGCCAAAGAATATTTCAAAATAATCATCAGTACCGATCAATTTTTAAAAACGGAAAATTATAACCAGGATGGACTTGAACTTGATATAAAACCCGAAGAATTAACCGCTAAACGCGCAGGACGAACCTCGAGTGATAAACCTGAAACGCCCGACTGGACGACCCGTGAAATCGAGCTAATCGTGGTGCGCCCAATGGAAGCCAAAGCAATAGATGAAGGCCGCACAGTTGAATTAATGGACAACCTGAAAGTTACCGCCCCGCGTGGAATGTCGGCGTCTATTACTTTAACGACCGTAACGGAAGCAGAAAGAGCGCTTTCAAAATCGGAAACTTATCCTGAATTGACCTTTTCACCTGCTTCGAGTCGAGGCGGCGCGAATGCGGCGCAACCCTTTGAATTTACACAGGGCAATCACAATTCGCCTGGTTTGAGTGTATTGGAATTATCGAATATTCAGGGAAAAGATAGTATTAACGCTGGAAACCCTTTGTCTATTAATCTCCAACACAGCATTGCCAAAGATGAAATGGTGATTCCGATGGGTTATGATCCTGAGACCAAAATGTATTTCCCACTGGGGTTCTCAATAGATTCTGGGGAAATTATGATTCAAAGCCTTCCAGATGAATCGCCTGTAAAAACGCGCAGCCTACTTGGTTCGGTAAAAATCTTTTTCCAAAAAGTTGTTTTGAGCCGCTTTGGTTTTGAGTACAAACATCCGCAATTAGCAAAAGTAGAATTTGAGCCAAAAGGAGAGGAATTCAGTTATCAAACCGATTTGACTAAAATCAAGGCGGAAGTTGCTCAAAAACAAAATATTGTAGTGTTTGTGCATGGCATCATCGGCGACACCACCGAAATGCCTAAAATACTACGTCGGATTAGGGAATATAATAATGCCCCATTCCAAAATCCTTACGATTTAGTGCTGGCTTTTGATTATGAGAATTTGAATACCAGAATTCAACAAACCGCCAAAGATTTCAAGCAGCGCCTGGAATCAATCGGTTTGGGTGCCGGTCACAATAAAAAACTCACCATCATTGCCCACTCCATGGGCGGGCTGGTATCGCGTTGGTTGATTGAAAAAGAAGGCGGTAATCAAATCGTTACAAGGCTGGTGCAAGTGGGTACGCCCAATGGCGGCTCGCCCTGGTCGGATGTCTATCAGCTTTCTACGGCGCTACTCACCAATGCAGTGAACGGGGCATCCTTTTTGCAACCCTACTTATTTTCTTTGAATTTGTTAGGCAAATTTGCAGGGAAACTGTTTATCACGCTGCAACAAATGGATCCCGACGACTCGGAATTTCTGAAAGAACTCAATAATAGCAGCGACCCTGGCTTGCCTTATACCATCGTAGCGGGCAATACGCAATTGATACCAAAGATTATTACAGAAGCACAAAAGGGATTGCTCAAGCGTGTCATGGCGCGCTTCAAGGGTAGTTCAACTTATAAAGCGCTGGATTCCTTTTTATTCAAAGAACCCAACGATATTGCAGTAGCAGTGAAGAGCATTTACCATATTCCAGGTTCTGAAAAATGGCAAAGGCCTCCTCAACAACTTTCGGTAGGCTGCGATCACCTCAGCTATTTTGGGCATCCCGATGGTTTGCAGGTACTGGCTCAAGTGGTGTTGGAACAAGAGTAACCAGTAAATTGTTGTTTGATTTCTATTCCTCATTCACCCAAAGTCGGATATTATCTTTGGGTGAATGATTTTCATTTTTGTATTTTGCGAGCAAATCGTACATCATGAAACAAATCATTTGGAGTTTTTTGATACTGGTTGGTCATTTCTCTTTTGCTCAGTCGCCCATCTTCGACTATTATGCTCCTTCTCAAGTGCCGGATCGCGTTATTCTGACCTATGCCGGCGACCCTGCTACTTCTATTGGTATCACCTGGCGTACGGCGGTGAGCATACCGATTGGTTATGCACAAATCAAAGTAGCCGACGCAACGCCCAATTTTGAAGGCGCAGGAACAATCACTGCAAAAACGGAGCTGTTGGTTTCTGATTTGAACGCTGCACATTACCATTCTGTAATATTTACTGGTTTGAAACCGAATACTTTATACGCCTATCGCGTTGGTGATAAAACTTTGTGGAGCGAGTGGTCGCATTTTAGAACAGCCTCATCTGAGGAAGCGCCGTTTTCCTTTATTTACTTTGGTGATGCACAAAATGATATAAAATCAAAATGGTCAAGAACGATCAGGCAGGCTTATAGCCATATGCCACAGGCTGATTTTATGCTCCATGCCGGTGATTTAATTAATGTCCCGCATCGTGACCACGAATGGGGAGAATGGTTTTATGCGGGTGGCTGGATCAACCAAATGATGCCCAATGTAATGACGCCCGGCAATCATGAATATCATGCTTCCAGCCCCACGGAGAGAGTACTTTCAAGACATTGGCGTCCAAGTTTTACCTTGCCAGAAAATGGGCCGCCAGGATTAGAAGAATCCGCTTTTTACTTTGATTATCAAGGAACTCGCGTAATTTCTGTTAATTCTCAGGCGTTTTTACTACACCCCGAAGATAGTGCAAAGCAAGTGATTTGGCTCGAAAAAATACTCGCTGAAAATCCGAATAAATGGACCGTACTTACCATGCATCACCCGATTTATTCACCTGCTTTTGAGCGCGATAATCCAAATTTGCGTAATGGTTTAAAACCATTATTTGATAAATATAATGTAGATATCATATTGCAAGGACACGATCATACATATGCGCGAGGTGGTAATAATTTGCCTTCCGGTACAACCTTTATGGACTCGACCGGCCCTGTCTATGTTGTATCGGTGAGTGGTCCTAAGATGTATCCTTCAGGATTATTATCATGGATTGACCGCGCTGCAATGGACACTCAATTATATCAATTGATCCATATCAATGGCGATACACTTACATTTGAAGCATTTACGACCATCGGTGAATTGTATGATAAATTTCAAATTATAAAAAAACCAGGGGCCGGTAAAAAATTTATTGATATGACACCCGAGAATGTGCCAGAATTAATTTCTGATAAACTCGCAAAAAGTATGTCGGAAGAAGACTGGAAAGTGTGGGAAAAGCAATTTGAAGCTTATAAAACGCGAAAAGGTCTGAATCAAGAAACAGAAGAAAAAGGCAAAAAAGGTGATCGAAAGAATTAAAGAGTATAATAAAATATACTTTCTATGACTATTTATTAAAATATCCCAAAACCATGTATTATGCCTTTTACCAAAAATGTAAGCTCGTATGCTGCTTACCTCTACCCCAATAGGGCCTCCAGCGGCGGCGATTCTGCCAGAATCAATCTTTACTGCTCCGATGGATTTAAACTTTACTTGATTTTTCGAGATACGACAGATCTGCCGGCAAATAGCTTTGATGAAAATCAGAGAGCGGGTCTAGCTTACGAACCAATCGCAAGATATGCTGATTATCTTGACATGGTACGCAATGAAAAGCCCATTACTGTTACCTTTTCAACAGATGTCAATCCAATTGCTTATGTTGTTTTTGCAGCATCTTAATCTCCCGGAGAAGGCGAAATTTAAAAATAAGTGAATAAAGAAGACTTTAGTTAATAATCTTATCATATACTTGATTTTATAAATCAAAAGATTGTAACTAAGGTCTTTTTTAATAAAATTTTACATCAAAATAATATAGTAACTCGATATGCAATACCGAATACTTGGAAAAACAGGCTTTGAAATCTCAGAAATCAGCTTAGGTACCTGGCAGGTGGGCGGGAAATGGGGCGATCCATTTGATCATAATAATGCCGATAAAATTTTAAATACGGCGATTGATAATGGCATTAATTTTATAGATACCGCAGATGTATATGGCGATGGAGAAAGCGAGAAAGCCGTTGGGCGCTTGGTTCGTACTCGTTCTGAACGTATTTATATAGCGACTAAATGTGGCCGACGTTTGAAACCACATATTAATGAATCTTACACACCTCAGGCACTGCGGGGCTTTGTGGAGGATAGCTTGCGCAATATGGATTTGGAAAAAATTGATTTGATTCAATTGCATTGCCCCCCGACCGAAGTTTATTATCGTCCTGAAATTTTTGAAGAATTTGATAAATTAATTACAGAAGGTAAAATTTTAAAGCTTGGCGTTAGCGTTGAAAAAGTGGAGGAAGCATTAAAAGCAATCGAATATCCGAATGTGGATACCGTGCAAATTATTTTTAATATTTTCCGGCAGCGCCCAAGTGCATTATTTTTTGAACAAGCGAAAAAGAAAAATATTGGCATAATCGTCAGAGTGCCTTTGGCCAGTGGGCTTTTGACTGGTAAATTTGATAAACAAACTTCTTTTTCCGATGGCGATCATCGAAATTTTAATCGACAAGGTGCTGCTTTTGATAAAGGTGAAACCTTTTCCGGCGTAGATTATGATACTGGCGTTGAAACGGTTACATTATTAGAACAAGCATTTCCGAATATTCCACTTTCTTATTTAGCCTTGCGATGGATCTTGATGTTTCAGGAGGTCAGTTGCATTATTCCCGGCGCTTCCAAGCCCGAACAAGTTATTTCAAATATCCAATCAAGTTACCTGCCTTCTATTTCTGAGGGTGATATAAAAAAAATAGAAAGTATTTATAATCAGCACATTAGAGCTTTAGTTCATCACCTCTGGTAAGCTCGATCCATTAAAAACTTAACCATTTCTTAATCATAATGATTGCCCTAAGCGTACTCCTA
>JANRME010000301.1:0-6323 GCA_033761835.1 Saprospiraceae bacterium | reverse complement strand
GGGGTGAATTAAAGATACAAATTGAAGAAGAATACCTGGAAGATTTTTTGCAGGCGGAGGTTATCTTTCTTGAAATCAGTGGCAAACAAGTGCCTTATTTTATTGAAAAAATCAGAAGTGGTAATGAAATGCTACTCAAATTGGAGGATATAAATTCGCGGGAAGCAGCGACACCTTTGGCTTCTAAAGAGATTTTTCTGCGAGAAGAAGACTTATTGCCTGTAGAGGAAGGTGAAGTGGATTTTGATTACGAAGATTTAATTGGCTTTCAAATTATTGATACAGAGGCTGGTTCTATTGGGAAAATCGAAAAAGTGATAGAATACCCTCAGCAAATGATGGCTGTGCTGCAATATCAAGAGCGAGAAATATTGATTCCATTGCATGAAAATCTTATTCACGATATTAATATTGAAGAGCAAACAATTATAATGAATTTGCCAATTGGATTACTTGATTTATGAAATTAACTGCTATCTCTTAACAAATAATCGATAACAAATAAAAAATTTCACAAATTCAACACTTTTTTCGTCCAATCCTTTTTCCGAGTAGTAGAAATTTTGACAAGATAAACCCCAGACGGTGCTTTTGACAAATCGAGCTTTACAGCAGTCACACCTCGCCGAATATGCTGTTTTTTGCTTAGAATTAAATCGCCGTTTGCATTATAAACAGTCAGCGTACCCTCATCTTCAAAATTGCTCTTGATTTTGAGTGATTTTACACCCTTTTGTTCGCAGTTGGTGACTTCAAAAGTCATGGCTTTTGCAAATGGACGAATGCTGACCACATCGGAGTAAGTAAAGGTGCCATCCTTTTCACTGGCTCTAATGCGGTATAGCACTTCATCATCAGGAAAGCGTTCCTCATCCAAGTACAAATAACTGGCACCCGATTCCTTTTCATCCACAGCCTCTACTTCTCCTATTTGGTTGAATTCATGACTGTTCACCGCGCGTTGAATTTCATAACCGCGATTGCCTATTCCAGCAGGTACTTCCCAGCTAAGTTCTGCATAAGTATCAAAGGGTTCTACTTTAAGTGCAAAAAGATTATTAGCAACAGGGTTTGCCTCCCCTTGCACCCAAACCGAGTAAGAACGAGCGGGTAAGTCTAAAAAAATTGCATTGGGAATATGATGAACGCTATCATAAGCAATTACGGTCGAAGTTTGATTTGACCTGCCAAGAATATCCGTGAAAACATCCTCTATACGCACATTTGACATATTAATTTCCTGAAGCACTTTCAGTGGTTTACCAGAAAAATTAATCGCTACAATCACATCGCGGTGGCCCTTCGTTGCTTGCCCTGCCGATGTATGCATTCCATTCAATTGAAAAATAAGCGCCTGCGTAGCATCCGCGCCGTCGCTTGCCGAAAGGTAGAAACTCTTATGGTCAGTGTCTTTGCTATTGAGATACTCAATTGAAGTTGAATTAAAAATATATTCTTTGTGAACCCTTATCAAACGGTCAATTTCATTTTTTAAAGGCGTCTGAGAGGCATTTCCAAAATAATCTTCGTACCAGACTGAAGGCAAACCCACCTGATTGTTGGTCAACAAATAGGCATAAGCAAGTAAGGGGTCGGCAATAGGGTCATCCCAATCGTCCTTTTTATCGTTTTGATTCTGAAATTTTGAGCCATTTACCAAAGTAATTGTGTTATAACCAGTCAAAGTCGTTGCATCGCGGAGGCTTTTTTCAAATAATTGCCGAACATCATAAGCAGGATCATCACAAGCGCGCCTCAGCCCTTCTCTTAGTATATAATCCGCGACCCTCAGTGAAACATTTTCGCGGGTTTCCCCACTCAAAGCATTGCTTATTTTATTGACCCAAGCAACAAGACGAGTCGCATTTTGCCATTCGGGTATATCTGCATAAACAATTTGGGGTATTTTATTTTGAATTCGACATTCATTTAAAAAATTAGCAAGAACTACTGGGTCGGGTTCGCCCAATGAAGTGATCCGAACACCCTTTGTTCCTGGGTGTGTTTTGAAAATTTCTGTCCCTGGCAGTGGTTGAGATATTGCATCCTCTTTTGGCATTTTTAAATCAGCAATAGCCTCTATACCAGCATCTTGTAATGATTTGATCAATTCCTTCCATTCCATACGCTGACTATCCGCTGATGGAAGCCATAAATAACTGAACCCCGCATAGCTCAAAGCTTTAGCCTGATTGCGCAAATGCTTATTCCAAAAAGCAATACTAGTAGAGTCCCCTTTCGATGGGCAATTCCAATAGCAACCATGAAGGATAAAATCCTGGCTATTAACATTTTGCCCAATTAGCAATAGAAAGATAAACCCCCAAAAACCTTTCATATCGAATACTTGTGCGTGTTACCAATGTTTACATACGTTCAGTAGGATATAGCATAAGGTAAGCCGATGCTGAAAGATACAAAAAAATAAAAAAAAATAGTAGATTCGGCAGGAATCACTACTTGTTGATAAGAGAAACTTGTATTTTTTATGGTGACCCCGCCAGGAATCGAACCTGGATCAAAAGTTTAGGAAACTTCTATTCTATCCGTTGAACTACGGGGTCTGATCATTGATAATCTATCATTGCCTATTCAGGCAAGAAAAACATGACTCTCTGCTTTCACAAATGTATATAAATCCTATCTTCAACAAAAAGTTTCACCAACATTCTCTCAAAGAAACTTTTTAAGTCTTTTAATAGTTTTCAAGGATATTTGCCGAATATTTTTCTGATTTCAATTATCTTTTTATGCCAAATCGGAATATTTTACTTATTATTGGGGCATTTGCCGTTATTTATATTATTTGGGGCTCTACCTACTTGGTGAATTTCTACGCGATCGAAACGATTCCTCCATTCCTGATGTCTGGTAGCCGCTTCGTGATGGCGGGGCTTATCATGTATGGCATCGGGCGCATGATGGGCTTAGCGCATCCAAGCAAGATCCAATGGCGCAACGCTGCTATTTCAGGTATTCTGCTGCTTTCGGTAGGCACAGGGGGTGTAGTGTGGGCGGAACAATACGTGGACACAGGCATCGCGGCATTGATTGTAGCTGCTGATCCATTGGTAGTGGTCTTACTCGTATGGCTCATGCGAAGGCAAAAACCAGCATGGAATAGCGTTTTTGGTATCGCATTAAGCATCATTGGTGTTGCTTTACTTATTGGGCAAGATTTGTTTTTGACGAGTCATAGCAAGACGATCGGCATTATCGTCATTTTTATCAGCATTTTTTCTTGGGCCTTTGCCACCGTTTTTATTGGAAGCGCCGATTTACCAAAATCTTCTTTGCAAATGGCAGCCACACAAATGCTGACGGGCGGCTCTTTCCTATTGTTTATTAGCTTTGTAAGTGGAGAATATCTGCAATTCGATCCCAATAATATTTCGATAAAATCCATTTTATCTTGGTTATACCTTCTTTTATTCGGTTCTATACTTGCATTTTCCGCGTTCAATTATCTTTTGGTACGCGTTTCTCCCGAAAAAGTGGCGACCAGCGCTTATGTGAATCCAGTTATCGCGGTATTCTTGGGTTGGTGGCTCAATAGCGAAATAATAAACGAGCAAACACTACTGGCAGCAATAATTATACTTACAGGCGTCTTTTTTATTAATTCCCGTTTCAAAAAAACGATGCTTAAAAAACGTAAAACCCTACTCCCAGAATGAGCGGAAGCGCCGTTTTTTGTTTTAAACTGCTTGCTTATGAAGAAACGGAATACGAATTTCTGAACGATGCAGGTAAAGCGTAATGGCACACAAAACGAAAGTTGCCACAGCCAATGAAAATAGGGCTCCGCCATCGTTTTTTCCATTATATTCTATTGTAATACCCAACTGCGTAAGGTGCGCGAAAATAGCGCCACTGATAATCCCCAAACCCAGCAGAGCTCCCAACCAAGCAGTACGTGGCAAGAGTAATAAAACGGCAGTTATCAACTCAACGATCCCCAACCCAATTCGTCCCCAAGGCTCAACGCCCAATTGGCTAAAAATATATACACTATCAGGATGCCCCGTGAATTTAAAAAACAAGGTTTGCAGTAAAATGACAGCAGCACCAATACGCACCACCCAGGAAACAATTTTGCTTGTTCGGTTCATAATGATTTTAGGTTTTGATGTGTTCTTAATTTTTTATTATACTTTTCCAATATTGATCGCCTCTATTTAAGCGCTCACTTTCCAAGGTTTTATCTTTATTCCAACCATTCAGTGCATTATAAAAAGCCGTTTTGTAAAAAAGCAACAGCCGCCCATCGCTAATTTTGTAAGTAAGAGGATCAATGCTTACTTTTTCGCCATTCGCCACCATCGCCAAAGCACACCAGCCACCGTAAGCGGGCTCGTATTTTGAAGGATTTTTTACAAATTCGCTTTTATTGGCTTCATTGCTGAACCAATAGGTTATTCCTTCATACGTGTAACTCCATTTTTTGTTACCTTTTAAAGGTTTTTCAGATGTAAAATAGGAGACCGGATCGTATCCTTCCAATGCTAATGTTTCTTTATCAGTATTGTAATGTTTCTGGCGATAGGCGCTGTTCTGCGCAATCAGACTTGCCGAAAACATCAATAATAAATTAAAAATTACTAAATTTTTTTTCATGTCAGAATGATTTTATTTTCTGACACAAAGATGCAGTGTTAAGATCCGTTAAAAGTGTATCAAACCTTACACTTCAAGCGAAGGCTGTGTCGTGGCGGCGATACTAAGCCTATCAAATGCTTACAATTTATCGGGAGACATTTTCTTTTGCTCAATCCGTTTAAAAAAAGCATTTAAGTATTTAAGAGCTTTCTCTTTTTCTTTATCATCTAAATAAGAAAAGTTATTGCAAATATCTAAAATTTGCTGCCTGGCGTCCAAAAAACGTTGCAAACTTGCCTGGAAAGAAGCATCGCTCTGGAATTTTCCAACCAGAATCCTTTCTCCTACGTATTTCTGATTCACTCGTTCTTGTGGTGCTGCGTACTGGGCGCTCACCAATCCTGAAAAATCAAAATCGTAGGGCACAGGAATGTACCATCCTGTCGAAAGGGGTTTGACCAATTTTACATTATGCAAAGAAGTAATATCAAAATCCACATTGCCAATCATATATTGAAAAAGCAGCATATTAGCATAAGTATCGGCGTTCAATTCTGATTCGTTTTGCAGGTGTCGCTCGCTTTCTCGGCAGCCCAATCGCGCTGCCATTGCATCGGTTGGCTCAATCATAAACGCCTTATTCTCAGCGTACAACTTGCCATCCATATCTACATACTTCACATTTAATAATTGAACCCGGTAGCTATATTTTTCTATAACATTATACAATTGATACGCTAAAAATTCTTTTATCACCAACTGGTCGTTCCTATTATTATCATAACAATGCGTGACCAATTTTATTTCGTCCATTTCTGTAGAAAAGCCTTGCGTTTCCAAATTTTTTTTATCAAAATCCAATTTCATCGGTGGAAATCCACAAATTTCCAGCCTTAGTCTGCCTCTACTTAACACTTTAATCGTCTGAGTGACGCTCTCCCCGTTCGGTCGCTGATAGGTAAGAGTCGCTGGATGTTCTTCTTGCTTTTGTTTGGTGCGGATAAACGCCTTACAATCAAACTGTAACGTTACTTCTACCACTTTATCAGGTTGGTAAAAATCATCAAAAATAGAACGTGTAGTGTCGCTAACAGTGGACTCAGCAAAAGTAAATGATAGTGTACAAAAAATACTAATCATTACGAGCATTAGGTGTTTCATAAGATTTAAGGTTTTTGAAATACAAAATAAGTAATTTAAACCAAAAATCTTCTTTATCTCGACCAGCCGTTTAAGAATTCAGACTACGAGATATTTTTTCGACGAAATTGATTATTAATATCTAAAGAAATGGTTCTGTTCAAGACTACACAAATAAGGCTATTTTATGCGACTATACTGCGAAAAGCCCGTTCGATCCCAGGTTTTACCGTCATCTGTTGAACGCGCACTTTCAACAGAGAAAGTATCATTGGATAAAAGTGTGTAAGTAAATCTTAATTTAAGCGGCGCATTATTTACTATTAATTCATGTTCTAATCTCAATATTTTATCGATTAGGCTACCTTCATATACGATTAAAACACCGTGATTGGAATCTGCAAAAACTCTTTGGTAAAGCTTGGTTCGATTATCATTGCCTAGCCAGCTTTTAGCGGTAAATGCTTTATCTTCGCGGACTCCGATGAATTCTTCTTCAAAAATCGTTTCGCCTAATATTTTTTGTATAATTGATTTTCCTTCCGATTTTTCCCAAGTACCATTTTGGGAGAGCCGGGCATTTA
>JANRME010000300.1:0-8800 GCA_033761835.1 Saprospiraceae bacterium | reverse complement strand
AGGCTCAAGGATTGCAGCAATTGAAGCTACAGCAGCAGGTTTACATTGGACATTCGCTCCGATGGTAGACATTGCACGCGATCCTCGTTGGGGGCGGATTATGGAAGGTGCTGGTGAAGACTCTTATCTTGGTTCGCTCATTGCGGCAGCCAGGGTTCGAGGATTTCAAGGAACGGATATTAGTGCAAATAATACGATGTTGGCTTGTGTAAAACACTACGCGGCTTACGGTGCAGCCCAGGCCGGGCGCGATTATCACACAGTGGATATGTCCGAACGGATGCTGCGCGAGCAATACCTGCCACCTTACAAAGCCGCCATTGACGCGGGTGCATACACCGTGATGACTTCTTTTAATGAATACGATGGCGTACCAGCTACCGGGAATTCCTTTTTACTTAGGGATGTGTTGCGCAATGAATGGGGATTCAAGGGATTTGTAGTGACCGACTATACTTCGATCAATGAAATGGTGCCGCACGGCATCGTTGCCAATGAGAAAGAAGCCGGGGAACTGTCTTTAAATGCTGGCGTAGATATGGATATGCAGGGTGCAGTTTATTATAATTATCTAAAGGAATTATTGAAAGAGAACCGTATTAATATGGCTCAGATTGACCAGTCGGTGCGGTATATCCTGAGAACCAAATACTTACTCGGATTATTTGATGACCCTTTTAGGTATTTTGATGAAGCGCGTCAACAGCGATTATTGCTTTCAACAGAACACCAGGAAGCCGCTCGCGATGTGGCTCGCAAGTCCATCGTTTTATTAAAAAATGATAAAAATACTTTACCGCTTTCCAAAAGTGTCAAAACCTTAGCGGTGATTGGGCCATTGGCAGATAATAAAACCGAGCTAAAAGCAGCATGGTCGGGCGCAGGCGAAGACCAACACAGCGTGAGCCTTTTGACTGGATTGAAAGATAAACTGGGTAATGGAGTGAAAATTAGTTATGCCCAGGGCTGCGATTTTGAAGGTAATGATAAATCAGGATTCAAGGCAGCGATAGACCTGGCGAAAAAATCAGATGTAGTGATCGTTGCTGTTGGTGAACGCGCTTCGATGAGCGGTGAAGCTGCTAGCCGTGCGCATATTACTTTGCCTGGGGTACAGTCGGATTTGATAAAAGAGTTGGTAACAACGGGAAAACCGGTGGTAGTAATATTAATGAACGGCCGCCCTTTGGCAATCCCTGAGATCGATGCGATTGCTCCTGCAATTCTGGAAACCTGGTTCTTGGGAACGCAAGCGGGGCCTGCCATTGCAGATGTGCTTTTCGGAGATTACAATCCAAGTGGTAAACTTCCTGTGACTTTTCCGCGCAACGAAGGGCAAATTCCGATTCATTACAACATGAAAAACACGGGCCGTCCAATGGATCCTAACAACAAGTACACTAGTAAATACCTGGATTCGCCGAATACACCTTTGTACCCTTTTGGTTATGGATTGAGTTACACGACTTTTACATATTCTGATATTAAAGTAAATAAAGAAATTTTCACGCCACGCGAAGAACTCAAAATCAGTGTAAAGGTGAGCAATGCTGGCAAACACGATGGAGAAGAAGTTGTACAATTCTATGTCCGGGATTTGGTAGGAAGTGTGACCCGCCCTGTGAAGGAATTAAAAGGTTTTCAAAAAATAATGCTAAAAGCAGGCGAATCAAAAGAAGTGACTTTTACCCTTACCGCAAATGATCTGAAATTCTACAATCGGCAAATGAATTTTACATACGAACCTGGTGATTTTGAGCTCTTTATTGGAACGAATTCCGCTGATACAAAATCAAGGAAAGTAAAGTTGGTAGAATAAATTTTTTGCTACAAGCAGCAAGAAACAAGGTTATGGATCTTGTTTCTTGTGGCTCGTGGCTTGTTTCTTATAAAATTAAACTTAAGCTGATGAAAATACGAATTAATAATCATTGGAAATTTACCATGCTGAGGACAGGAGCATTTTTATATCTCCTATTATTTAGTGTGTTAGCCTTCGGGCAAATAAATGTGAGCGGTACCGTAACTGCCTCCAATACTGGAGAGACGCTTATCGGCGCGAATATTCAGATAAAAAACTCGACTGTTGGTGTTGTTACTGATATTGATGGAACTTACGAAATACAAATACCCGATGCTAATTCGATTTTGGTCGTTTCTTATATCGGCTACCAAACTGCAGAAATATTGGTCAATGGTCGCAGTACCATTGATATAGTGATGGAACTCGACGCAGGGCTACTGGAAGAAGTGGTCGTGATCGGGTATGGCGCTCAAAGAAAGGGAGACCTCACAGGAGCAGTAGCGACAGTGAAAGGAGATGATTTGGCAAAATTACCTACTTCATCGGTCGAGCAAAGCTTACAGGGAAAAGTGCCAGGCGTACAAGTGGTTAATACTTCGGGGCAACCAGGCGCAGGCGCAGTGGTAAGGATTCGAGGTATTGGTACGTTGAATAATTCCAATCCACTCTATGTGGTGGATGGCGTTATTTTATCAGGAGTAGATATCAATTCAGTGATTAGTCCGAATGACATTGAAACGATTAGTGTGTTAAAAGATGCTTCGGCTACCGCGATTTACGGCGCCCGTGGCGCTAATGGTGTAGTGCTCATTACTACCAAAAAAGGTACAGCAATAGGCGAATCGAGAATTTCTTTCTCCACTTATTACGGCTCTCAGGAGATTGTAAAAACAGTTCCATTGACCAATGCAAGAGAATACGCAATTCTGGCAAATGAGATAGCGAAAAACGAAACCAATAATCCCAATGCTACTGGGCCTTTCCCGAACCCGGATGCGCTGGGCGAAGGAACCGACTGGCAAAAAGAAGTCTATCAAAGTGCGCCGATTCAGAATTACAACTTGTCTTTTAGTGGTGCTACGGAAAAAATTAGTTACACTGTGAGCGGTGATTTTTTCGATCAGGAAGGGATTATTCCAGGTTCTATCTATGAGCGCCTGACGGTACGTGCCAATACCGATTACAAAATCAAAGATTATTTGAATATTGGTCATAACCTCGCCTTTATCAAAGAAAAAAATGATTTTTCACCAGGTGTGGTTGGCAATACTTACCGTGCTGATCCTACCGTAATAGGTTTTGAAAATGGCGTTTATGGCAATACCTCTACCCGTTCTTCTGTCGCCAATCCTTTAGGACAATTGGAATACGAAAATGACAACAAAGCCGAGCGGGAAATCCTGGTGGGCAATGTATATGCCGACTTGAAGTTTCTGAAAAGCTTTACGCTGCGTAGTAGCTTCGGAGTCAATATCTTGCGAGGACGCTCTCAAAGTTTTGTACCGGCATTTTTTGTCAGCGCACAGCAACAGCGAGATATTAATTCTTTGGGATTATCCAAAGTGGAATCAAGCAACTGGCTTTGGGAAAATACGCTTACTTACAATAAAGAATGGAATGACTTGCGACTCACGCTTTTAGGTGGTATTACCGCCCAGGATAATTATTTTGAATTACTGTCCGCCTCAGCGCAGGATTTCCCTTTTGAAGATGAAGCGCTTCGATTTATTCCTTTATCTGATTTGGATAGCCGTACCATTAACAACGGTGCTACTTCCTTCAGTATGTTGTCCTACCTCTTCCGAGTGAATACGACCATTTTCGAGAAATATTTGATTACGGCCACTTTGCGAGCCGATGGCTCTTCCCGTTTCGGTGCGAATAATCGTTTTGGCTACTTTCCGTCTTTTGCTTTGGGCTGGCGGATTACTGACGAACCGTTTATGGAAAACCAGACGCTTTTTAGCAATTTGAAATTCCGCGCCGGTTGGGGACAAACCGGTAACGACCAGTTGGGGAGCGATTATGCGAGTAAGGCATTGATTACATCTCAGGAGTTTGCTGTGTTCGGGGTCAATGAAACCCTGTACAATGGAGCTACCATCACGGCTTTGTCTAATCCTGATTTGAAATGGGAAAGTACCTCTCAGACCAATATTGGTTTTGAAATTGGTTTCTTGAAAAACCGCTTGCTTGCTGAAATTGATT
This sequence comes from Saprospiraceae bacterium, assembly GCA_033761835.1. Taxonomy (GTDB): domain Bacteria; phylum Bacteroidota; class Bacteroidia; order Chitinophagales; family Saprospiraceae; genus JADJNW01. The sequence goes on along the minus strand of JANRME010000300.1, from coordinate 4,788 downwards.
ATTATGTAAGAACGACGAACGATATTCTTTATGCAGTGCCGATTCCGGCATCGGTGGGCTTGAGCGCACCGCCGATAGTGAATGCTGCTGAAGTACGGAATCAAGGCGTGGATTTGCTGTTGACCTGGCAGGATCAAAAGGCAGATTTTGATTATAGCATTACCCTAACTGGTTCAACCGTTGATAATGAGGTATTGAAATTGAGCAGCGGAGAAAATGAAATCAGATCAGGCGGCTTAGGTTTTGGTGGTGAATTGGGTTCGATTACGCGCGCAGGCATCCCGATTGGTTCTTTCTACGGCTACGAAATTGAAGGTATTATTCAAACTCAGGAAGAATTGGATGCTTTGAATGCAAGGGCCAGGGAGTTAACCGGAAGCCCCAGCGCTTACTGGCGTAGCTCTAATACACGCCCCGGCGATCTAAAATTCCGCGATTTGAACAATGATGGCATCATCAACGGAAGCGACCGCACCATTTTGGGCAGCCCGATTCCTGATCTAATTTTTGGATTAAATTTAGAAGCGAATTATAAAGGCGTTGCCTTATCTATCAATTTTGCCGGACAATCCGGTAATGAAATTATCAACTCCAAAAAAATGGCGCGTTTTAATACGCCAAACTTTGAGCGTTCCTACCTCGACCGTTGGACAGGGCCTGGCACCAGTAATAGCGAACCACGTGTTACCAATAGCGGTGACAACTATTTGCTGACGCCGCGATTCATCGAAAACGGCTCTTTTGCTTCTTTGCGAAACATACAGTTGAGTTATGATTTGCCGAAGTCTATTTTGCAAAAAATCAGACTGACCAAATTGCAAGTTTATGTTGCCGGATCTAACCTGGCTTATTTCACCGATTACACCGGTTATAACCCGGAAGTTTTCAGTGATAGTCCTTTTAATGCTGGAATTGATGGAGGAAGTTATCCGATTTCGCGGCTCTATACCTTTGGTTTGAAAGCGTCATTTTAAGCGATTTTTATGAATCGAAGCGATCATTTTTTATACATTATTCTAAAATAAGTGATTATGAAAAATAAATTCATTCGCATCTTTTTATCACTGACCGTCATTAGTTTGGCTTCAGCTTGCAGCGAAGATTTTCTCGAAAAAGAACCCTTAGGTGACATCACTGAAGATGCTTATTTCAAAACAGAAAGCCATGCCATCGAAGCGACTAACGCGGTGTACCGAATGTTGCGCCGTTGGGAAGTACATGTTTTTAGTTATGTAGGTATGACCGACATCGTTTCGGATGATGCGGACAAAGGGAGCACTGTTACAGACGCCAGTTTTTTGTTGGAAATTGACAATTTATCTTATAATTCTACCAATATTGCGCCACAAACGGTATGGGGCGGTTATTATCAGGGCATCCATCGCGCGAATGTAGCCATTACAAGGATTCCTGAAATTGATATGGATGAAAATCTGAAAAATCGGCTCATTGGCGAATCAAAGTTCCTGCGGGCTTATTTTTATTTGAATCTGGTGCGTTGGTTCGGCGATGTGCCTTTAAATATCGAACCGCTTACGCCGGATAAATTTGTGCAGCCGCGCACGCCGAAAGCGCAGGTATATGCTCAAATTATCAAGGATTTAGAAGAGGCGGCAGCTGTTTTACCACTTACCTATCCAAATACCGACAAAGGCCGCGCTACCAAAGGCGCTGCCAATGGAATGCTTGCAAGGGTATATATGACTTTGGGCGACTTTGCAAAAATGGAACAAAAAGCTTTGGAAGTAATTAATTCAGGTACTTATGCACTGTATCCCGATTATGCAAAACTTTTCCAATATGAAGGAGAACTGTCTTCCGAATCTATTTTTGAAGTAGTCACTACTCCCGACGACCAAGGTTTGGGCGGATCGCAATACAATGAAGTGCAGGGTGTAAGAGGTGTACCCAATTTGGGTTGGGGATTCAATCGCCCTTCCGATGATTTGATCAAAGCGTACGAACCGGGCGACCCGCGCCGCGAAGCAACCGTATTGTATGTAGGAGAAGTATTGCCCGATGGCTCGGCAGTAGTAGAAGATAACCCTGAAATTGTGAATGAGCGTTACAGCCAGAAGGCTTGGGTACCACGTCGTGCTGATGGCGCGAACGGCTCGGGGGGTGGTAATATCCGCATCTTGCGTTATGCCGATATACTCTTGATGGCGGCAGAAGCTTTAAATGAAAATGGAAAATCACAGGAGGCCTTAACGTATTTGAATCAGGTAAGAACTCGCGCACGCGGCACACGCCCGGCTACAGTTTTACCGAATGTGGTCATCACTGATAAGGCGCAACTTCGCCAAAAGATATGGCAGGAGCGTCGCATTGAATTGGCCTTAGAGCAACACCGTTGGTTCGACTTGATACGCCAGGGTAGGGTAGCAGCAGTGATGAAAGCTGTGGGCAAAAACTTCCAGGAAGGGAAAAACGAACTATTCCCGATTCCGCAAACGGAAGTGGACATCAGTGGTGGAGTGATTACACAGAATCCGAATTATTAATAATGTAAAAAAGCCTTGGGGAATACTCAATATTTCCTAAGGCTTTCGTTTTTTATATTGCGAATGATCGTTGCAACCTCCTCTAAAGATCGAAACTAATTTATAAAGCCAATTATTTACTTTCCATTGCCATCTGTAATAGTAAAAACTTCGTCCGCAAAGTTGCGAATGTCATTGGCAATATTGAATTCTACATTTTTAAAAAAGAAATGGACAATATTGGAATGAATAATTAGGAGCGACGAATTATTTATTAGCGAGAATTTCTAAGCCCAGTTCTTTTCCTTTCGCGAGCATGAAGGCGTAGGCTTCGTCATAATTGTTGGCAATTTCGCCATCGAGAATGGCTTCGCGTATGGCATTTTTAATAATACCGACTTCGCGGGAAGGTTCAATACCAAAGGTTTCCATAATCAATTCACCCGATACAGGCGGCTGCCAGTTGCGGAGATGGTCTTTTTCCTCCACGGCTTTGAGGCGTTCGCGCACCAGTTCATAGTTTTCGAGGTAGGTTTTTACTTTCTCCGGGTTTTTGGAAGTAATGTCGGCTTCGCAAAGCAGCATGAGATCGTCAATATCATCACCGGCTTCGAAGAGCAATCGCCGAATGGCGGAGTCGGTAATATTTTCTTTGGTGAGTGAAATCGGGCGGAGGTGGAGTAAGACCATTTTTTGCACGAATTTCATTTTATGATCCATTGGCAAACCCAAGCGACGGAAAATTTTCGGCACCATATTTGCGCCGAGCGCATCGTGCCCATGGAAAGTCCAGCCGTGTTCAGGATCAAAACGTTTGGTAGGTGGCTTTGCAATATCGTGCAGGATGGCGGACCAACGCAACCAGAGATCATCGGTCTTTTTTGAAAGATTATCCAACACTTGTAGCGTATGGTAAAAATTGTCCTTATGCCCACGGCCATTGCGCACTTCTACGCCTTGCAAGGCCGCCATTTCAGGAAGAAAAATATGTAATAAACCCGTATTGAACAAGTGTTTGAAACCAACAGAGGGTTTGAGCGATTCAATGATTTTATTTAATTCAATCGTAATACGCTCTTTGGAAACGATGTTGAGGCGCGTTTTGTAGCGGGAGATGGACTGAAAAGTTTCAGGGTCGATGGTAAAATCCAATTGTGTGGCAAAACGAATCGCGCGCATCATGCGCAAAGGATCGTCGGAAAAGGTTTTTCCAGGTTCTAAGGGGGTTTTGATTAATTTCTCTTCGAGATGTTGCAATCCGCCGAAAGGATCGATAATCATTCCGAAATCATCATCATTGAGACTCACCGCCAAAGCATTGATCGTGAAATCGCGGCGATTCTGATCGTCTTCGAGCGAACCTTCCTCTACGGTTGGCTTTCTGGAATCGTGGCGATACGATTCTTTCCTTGCGCCTACAAATTCGATTTCCAGGTCACCATGTTTGAGCATGGCAGTTCCAAAACGGCTATAGACCGTTACACGTGGAATGGGGCGTAGTTTGAAAGCAACGTGTTCTGCTAAACGAATGCCACTGCCTAAGCATACAATATCAATGTCTTTGGAAGTTCGGGCCAGCAAGCGATCGCGCACATAGCCACCCACAGCATAAACGGGATAGCCAAGTTCTTTACCCGTCTCGCCGATGAGTTGTAAAATCCTTCTTTCGTTTTCTTCTATATTGAATATCACCTTAAATCTTCTATTTTGTCACTATAAGCAAAAGGCGCAAGGGTTTAAAGGACAACAAATTAACCAGATTATCTATGACCTTCCATGCTTTGAAGGGAAAATATTGCAATAGTCCATGCGTCTTTAATTTGACTAACCATTTATTGGCAAAAGTATTCAATTTCCAGCTTTGTATCGCTTGTCCTTTTAATAATGCTTTTATTTTTTGTTGATCGAATGAATGCAAATGCGCGTTGTGCGGCGTTGCCCGATTGCAATGTACACAGAGTGAATGCGGAATCTTTTCATTAAAGGGTGTTGTGATGATTAAAGTTCCTTTCGGTTTTAGGATTCGCAATAAATTTTCTATGAATAATTTTGGATCAGGGGTATGTTCCATGACCTCTGCAGCTACGATGCAATCAAACACATTAGACTGAAAAGGTAAAGCGTAGACGTCCGCGACAATGGCGCTGTGTTTTTCAAAAGGATATTCTTTGATCGCTCGAAGCGGATTGACAAGCGAAATATCCATGGATACAACCGCAACTTTATTATTGCCATTTGCAAAATGCGCGGCCACCCAAGCATTTCCGCAGCCTACGTCTAAAATATTTTTGATGTCTTTAGGAAT
>JANRME010000299.1:0-26115 GCA_033761835.1 Saprospiraceae bacterium | reverse complement strand
GGAATCAGATTCCGTGCGGGATATTTTGGCTCGGATAAGCGATAAATGGTTTACGTTGTCCATGCTCATTTTAGGGCAATATGGTAAGCTGCGATTCAATGAATTAAAAAAACGGATTGGTATTATATCTCAGCGTATGCTAACGGTCACGTTGCGAAACCTGGAAGAAGATGGCTTGGTAAAACGCACAATTTATCCCGAAGTACCCCCACGTGTAGAATATGAATTGACTCCGCTGGGAAATGGATTGTTATTGCAATTTATCGAGCTGGGATGCTGGCTTCAACAGCATAAATCGGAAATTATAAAAGCACGGGAAAGGTATAAACGGTAGTTATTTTTTATTTGAAGTCTTTTATTTGATGTTTTATAATCATTATTATAGACAATATAATATATAAAGTATTTTTAAATTTTAATATTTTACATACCAGTATCTTACAAAGATCAAATCTCAAATAATAAATAAAAAATGACTTACTGCTGCATCTGCATTTCCATAAATTGGCGATAGGAATTAGTAATTGGAACATCTTCCTTTTTGACCGTATAACCGAATACTGGCGGGGGTTCTTGTGATTTGGGTTTGGCGATGCCATTTTCAATGGTGACCGAAACTTCGAGGGTATGCTCGCCAGTGCCTTTGTAAGTGCCTTTCACGGGCGTACAGTCGTTAAAATTGCGACCGACAGCGAGTCGTACATGACGATCATTTACCAAACAATTATTGGTGGGGTCAATGCCAAGCCAACCATAAAAAGGGATGTATGCCTCTACCCAAGCGTGGGTAGCGCCTTCGCCTCGTAGTTCATGGTCTTTCGGACAAATGTAGCCGCTTACATATCGCGCCGGAATACCGGCTATGCGTAGCATCACGAGCAAAATATGCGCAAAATCCTGACAAACACCAGCTTTCAAATTCCAAATTTCATCTATATCTGTTTCCACCGAGGTCACACCTTTGCGGTATTCGAAATGTTCATTAATGTATTGTGACAGTCTTTGGGTAGTTGCCAGTGGTGTCTCTTCACTTATCGGGCCTATTACTTTAAGAATCTCATCCTTAGCATTAAAGTGCTCTTGTTTCAAAAAATCCATGTAAGGATAAGTCTCATCAACTTCTTGAAGATGCTGCCATTGCTCGGCTGCGGGCTGTTGGTCTTCAGGAAAAACAACGACTTGTGTTATAATTTCTGCATCAGATTGGATCACTAATTCCTGATGCGATTGTACGAGGCTAAAAATGCCAATTTTGTTGTTGTGATAATCAAAAAACTCTTCTACCACAGGGCTTCCGGTGATCGTCAATTCTTGATTTTCTACTTTTTGTAAAGCATCCTGAATCGGATATAACATAATTTGATTGATCCCGTCAATGACAGGGGAAGGATAACGGTATCTTGTAATATGTTTAATTCTATATGATGGCATAAATTCGTTATCTGTTATCCGTGACAGGTCTGGCATCCGGCATCTTTCAATAATTTGAACCAAAATAATATTCATTCAAACCACTTGCAATATTAGCCAATTCTATTTGAATTTGGTATAAAAAAGCCGACAACTGCGCTTGATTAAATGTGTTCATTTCGTTGTAGCGCACCATATTTAGGGTTTTACCGATGATAAAATCTATTTTTTGGAAACTTTCTTCCGGCGAATCTGATTTTAAACGCTGAAAATAACGATTAATTTGTTTGATGCAATAAAATACGGAATGCGGGAAATCTGCGTTGAGTAAAGCGTGTTGGGCAACTAATTGTGGTTGGATATTGCCCCGGTGGGTTTTGATGTACAATTGGTAGCCGCTCAAAGAATACAGTACGTAGCGCCAACTCGTGGCTTCACTCGGGACGGTCATTTCATAACCGGTAAATAATTTCATTTGCAAAGCATAAGTCGTTTGCGCTGCGCGTTCCAAAAATTTTCCAATATTCAAAAAATTAAAACCTTCACCACGCGCCATCATGGTGTCCACTGTGCCATAATAAAGCATGGCTTCGCGGATTAAAATATCGAGCATGGTGACTGGGTCGCCGGAGTCCAGGTATTTACATAATTGTGGATCCCGGATGAGATGATAGTAATCATTAAGGCATTGCCACACTTCTTTTGCCATATTGTCCTGCACGGCACGCGCATTTTCTCTGGCTCTGGCAATATTGCTGATGACAGACGCATCATTTTCTCTATCAAAAATCAGGTGTTGTAAAATCGCATTGGGAAAAGTATTACTCAACTGTTGTCCATTACTACTATAGGTGCGTAACAACAATTGCCAGTCCAAATCCTGCATATCATCTTGAGAAGCAATATAATAAGTACGTAATAATCTTAATAAGGAATTACTACGCTCCATGTATCGTGCCATCCAAAAAACCGATTCCGCTACCCGACTAAGCATATAATATGTGTTAATGTGTTTTGGTGTTATTGTATTAATATATTATCACCCTACCACCCAAGTATCTTTACTACCACCGCCTTGTGAGGAATTCACGACCAACGAACCTTCGCGCAATGCTACTCTTGTCAAGCCGCCCGGCACAATTTCAATACCCTCTGGGCCATAAAGCGCAAAAGGACGCAGATCAACTCGTCGCGGCTGCAATTTGCCATTGATATAACAAGGCGCGGAAGACAAACTAATAATCGGTTGCGCAATGAATTGACGCGGGTTTTTTAGAATTTCCTGTTTGAATTTTTCCATTTCTTCTTCAGTGGCGGCACTGCCAATCAGCATTCCATAACCGCCGGATTCATTGGTGCGTTTCACGACCATATTCGCCATATTTTCAAAAATAAGTTTTTGATTATCAGGATTTTCCAAGCGATAAGTCGGTACGTTTTTCAAAATAGGTTCTTCATTCAAATAATAGCGAATCATATCCGGCACGTACACATAGACCGCCTTATCATCGGCAATGCCATTACCCATTGCGTTTACAATTGCTACATTTCCTTTGCGATAAGCCCAATAAATGCCTGGTACGCCAAGGATACTATCGGGCCGAAATACCAATGGATCCAGGAATTCATCATCCACTCGGCGGTAAATCACATCTACTTGTTTCAAGCCTTTCGTTGTTTTCATGTACACCCGGTGGTTGTCCACCACGAGATCGCGTCCCTCCACCAATTCAATCCCCATGAGGCGCGCCAGCGTTGTATGCTCGAAATAAGCTGAATTAAAAATCCCAGGCGACAGCAGCACGACTGTAGGATTACTCGATTGACGATTGGCTAATCCCAATAAATTTTTAAATAATAAATCAGGATATTGTTTGACCGGACGAACGTTGTTCTTGGGTAATAAATCTGGAAAAATACGATAGGTAATTGCCCGATTTTCAAGCATGTAGCTTACGCCCGAAGGCGTACGCAAATTATCTTCCAGTACATAAAAAGTGCCATCATAATCGCGGATCAAATCAATACCAGAAATATGGGTGTAAATATCAAAAGGCACATCCACATTCACCATTTCGCGCAGGAAATTAGGGCAGGTGTAAATAAGAGAAGCCGGGATCACGCCATCTTTAATAATAAATTGCTGGTGGTAAATATCTTTCAGAAAGATATTCAACGCTTTCAAACGTTGCTTAATACCTGCTTCTATCAATTCCCATTCTTTCGCTTGGATAATGCGGGGAATCACATCAAAAGGGAAAATCTTTTCGATACCCTCGCCGCTGCTATACACAGTGAACGTAATACCTTGGGTCATAAAGAGTTTCTTCGCCAGTTCGTCCTTGCGATTCATCTCTTCGGGCGATAGATTTTGAATAGCCGACACGAAATGCTGGTAATGCCCTCGCACTTGTTCCTGGTGGAACATTTCGTCCCATAGCCTGGGCGGCAAGTTGTAATGCTGTAACAAAGGATTGGTGCTCATATCGGTAGGAAATTTACAAAAGAAAAATTGGAGCTTCCAAGTATTTTCGGTGGATTGTTTGACAGGGATTAATGGAGTCCGTATTCTGTTTTGCGATATGATTTTTTTTCAGCAAATTTGATGGGGTTAAAGTTTATTATCTTAAAACAAGATTTTAAGCATAAGTGCTTGATGGAACTTTATTCTGATTTTAAAAATAAGAATGCTTCAAAAAAAATCACTTTTGTACACCCAAAATGGATTAAAATATAGTTAAAGGTTGTTAAAATGGAGTGACTTGCCGATAGTCCCTGCGTCATAACAAAAGTAAACACGTGAACATTTTTATCATATCATCTTTTTTTACAAATAGTTGATAGGTCATTTTTAATTACTAAAACCTAATGATATTATGAAAACCAGATTTCATTTAAAATCATTTTATATTCTGTTGGCATTAGCTTTATTGTTGGCACAGGCTTGCAATACTAGCAAAACCGTGAAAGGTGGTGCCATTGGGGCTGCGGCTGGCGGCGCAATTGGTGGTGTGATCGGTAGCAAAAAAGGGAATACCGCGGCCGGTGTGATCATCGGCGCAGCTATTGGCGGTGCTGCGGGCGCGTTGATTGGCCGTTACATGGATAAGCAAGCGAAGGAAATCGAACAGGAAGTGGAAGGTGTGGAAGTAGAGCGTGTGGGCGAGGGTATTTTGCTGACTTTTGATTCCGGTTTGTTGTTTGGATTTGATTCTTACGAACTGACTTCTACTACCCGTGCGAATCTCAATGACCTCGCAGAGATTTTGAAAAAGTACGAGGATACAGAAATCATGGTGGATGGACATACGGACGCTAAAGGGACGGATGAGTACAATATGAAATTGTCGAAAAACCGCGCCAATGCTGTATCGAATTATTTGACGCAGAAAGGCGTAGCAAAGAGTCGATTTAAAGTAAATGGCTATGGCGAAAGTCGCCCGGTCGCTGATAATGAAAGCGATGCCGGTCGCCAACAAAACCGCCGTGTAGAAGTCGCTCTATATGCGAACGAAGAATTGAAAAAAGCCGCAGAAAAAGGCGATGTAAAAATGAAATAATCCTAAGCAATTGAATTGTGCCACATCTCGCAGATGTGGCACAGTTCTACTCTTTCTATATCTCTTTCTTTGCTCCTTTCTTATGCAATTGATTTAATTCCATCATCGCGGCTGAGCCATACCAAGGATGCAATTCCATCACCAATCTACCTGCCTGAATGGCCGGATCAGTTTCTGTCAAAGCTTTTGCCTCCTCCACCGTGCGCACATCAAAAATGTAAATCCCACGAATATCGCCATCATCGAGGAAAGGGCCCGCTAAAATGAGTTTCCCTTCCTCAGCCATGCGGTTGATATTGGCCATGTGTGCTTCCTGGAGTTGGGCAGCCGCCAAGGAATCTTGATCGCGGTTAGGCCCGGCTTTCAGAAACGCCATCACATAAGGTTTCATTCCATATTCATCAGCGCCCCATTTTTGGGCGGTAAGCGAATCGTAGGCAATGGTTTCGGGTTCTACGGCAGCTTGTTCGGTTGATTTTGGTTGATTTTGGCACTGCGTCCATACAAGAATGGATGCTATTAGCAAGATTAAAGTGTTTCGTTTCATAGGCTTTATGTTTTTGGCGAAAGTTAGAATTAATTTTGTTTTGAATTAAAAAAAAATAAAAAAGCCAGAGCATCGAGCCCTGGCTCGACCAGTTGTGTGTTCATTTTGGTTGCTACATTATGAAGTTACAGCATACCAGTGTTTGTGATTATTAAGAATGTGCCAGTATAAATTCATTTATATTGCCAAATGACGCTGAAATCAGGCCAAGTCAAAGCGATCCAAATTCATCACCTTCGTCCACGCCGCTACAAAATCCTGTAAGAATTTTTCTTGTGAATCGGCACTGCTGTACACCTCCGCGATGGCGCGGAGTTCCGAATTAGAACCGAAAATCAAATCCACCCGTGTGCCCGTCCACTTCACTTCGCCCGTCTTGCGGTCGCGCCCTTCAAACACGGTTTGATCCGCGGTAGTTGCTTTCCAGGTTGTACCCAAATCGAGTAGATTAACAAAGAAATCGTTGGTTAATGTTTCCGGACGTTTCGTGAAGACGCCATGTTGGGATTGATCAAAGTTTGTATTCAGCACACGCATTCCACCCAACAATACTGTCATTTCAGGTGCAGTCAACGTCATCAATTGAGCTTTGTCCACCAGCATTTCTTCGGATGGTAAAGGATATTGCGTATTCTTGTAGTTGCGGAACCCATCGGCGCGTGGCTCCAGCACGGCGAATGCTTCCACGTCGGTTTGTTCTTGCGAAGCATCGGCACGTCCCGGCGCGAACGGCACGGTAATATTCTGACCTGCATTTTTTGCTGCCTGCTCAATGCCTGCACATCCACCCAACACGATCAAGTCCGCAAGCGAAACACGCTTGTTGCCAGCCTGTGTGCTATTAAATTCTTGTTGGATACTTTCCAAAATACCCAATACAGTTGCCAATTGAGTCGGATTATTGACTTTCCAAAATTTCTGCGGCGCCAGGCGAATGCGAGCACCGTTCGCGCCACCACGCTTATCAGAACCACGGAAGGTGGAGGCAGAAGCCCAAGCGGTAGATACCAGTTGAGAAACTGTTAATTCCGAAGCTAAAATATTCGCTTTTAATGTAGCAATATCCTGATTGTCAATCAATTCGTGTGTAGCGGCTGGAATTGGGTCTTGCCAGATCAATTCTTCTGCCGGTACTTCGGGTCCGAGGTAGCGCGCCTTCGGTCCCATATCGCGGTGGGTCAGTTTGAACCACGCCCGCGCAAAAGCGTCAGCGAATTCATCTGGATTTTCAAAAAAGTGCCTTGAAATTTTCTCATAAGCAGGATCGAATCTCAGAGAAAGGTCGGTGGTCAGCATCATCGGCTGGTGGCGCTTTGCGGGGTTGTGCGCATCCGGCACTAAGCCAGCGCCTGCGTCACCTTTGGGTTTCCACTGGTGCGCACCGGCGGGGCTTTTGGTCAATTCCCATTCAAAACCAAATAAATTTTCGAAGAAATTATTGCTCCATCTCGTCGGCGTAGTCGTCCAGGTCACTTCCAGACCGCTGGTGATGGTGTCGCCTGCGTTTCCTTTGCCATAAGTATTCTTCCAACCCAATCCTTGTTCTTCAATGCTCGCACCTGCCGGTTCTCTACCTACGTACTTGCTTGGATCGGCAGCGCCATGTGTTTTTCCGAATGTATGTCCACCAGCAATTAACGCAACAGTTTCTTCATCATTCATTGCCATACGACCAAACGTCTCCCGAATATCCTTTGCGGCGGCAATGGGATCAGGATTACCATTAGGGCCTTCCGGATTCACGTAGATCAAACCCATCTGAACAGCAGCAAGCGGATTCTCCAAATCACGATCGCCAGAGTAACGCTTATCTCCCAACCATTCTGTTTCAGCGCCCCAGTAGATGTCCTCCTCTGGCTCCCACACATCTTCACGTCCGCCAGCAAAACCAAAGGTCTTGAAACCCATAGATTCCAAAGCGCAATTGCCAGCAAGGATCATCAAATCTGCCCAGGAGATTTTCTTACCGTATTTTTGTTTAATGGGCCAAAGCAGCAAACGTGCTTTGTCGAGATTCGCATTATCGGGCCAACTGTTGAGCGGTGCAAAACGCTGCGTGCCAGAACCCGCGCCACCACGACCATCGCCGATGCGATAGGTACCTGCGCTATGCCAAGCCATGCGAATAAAGAGCGGGCCATAATGTCCATAATCTGCCGGCCACCAATCCTGGGAGGTCGTCATCAGCTCGAAAAGGTCTTTTTTTACAGCATCCAGATCAAGCGTTTTGAACGCTTCCGCGTAATTGAACGCTTCACCCATCGGATTGGATAGAGCAGAATTTTGACGCAAGATGTTCAATTTCAACTGATTTGGCCACCAGTCCCGGTTGGAAGTACCGCCGCCTGCGCCGCGCTTGAGCATGCCACCTGTGAACGGGCATTTGCTTGCTGCGCTTTCGCTGTTCACATCGTAAACATTGGCACCATTTGTTGTGCTTGAATGTCCATTATTTTCCATATTTGATCGCTTTATATTTGTTAGATAAGGGATGTAATGCAGTATTTTATTATCCTGCCATTGGCAGTCATCGCCGAGTTTTAGAGAATAGCATTTACTTGCGTTCGCGATACAAGTCTAAATTTAACATCGAATTCCTTGTACAAAGATGACAAAAATTACCTAATAAATCAAAATGATTATTTTTATCTTGCGATAGATTTTATTTATGAAGTAGCTACAAGAAACAAGCCGCAAGCCGCAAGATTTTGCACGATTTGTCTCACTGCTTGTGGCTCGTAGCTTGCAACCAACATTATGAACTTACAACAACTCGAATACATCATCGCCGTTGACAACCATCGGCATTTCGCGCGGGCAGCGGAGGCTTGTTTTGTGACGCAGCCGACTTTGAGTATGATGATCCAAAAACTCGAAGAAGAATTGCAAGTGAAAATCTTCGATCGCAGCCGACAACCCGTAGAGCCTACGAAAGCGGGTGTTTTGATGTTGCAACAAGCCCGAAAAATCCTGAATGAATCGCGGCGGATGCACGAAATTGTAGCTGAATTGAACGAGCAAATCAGCGGGCGGTTGAATATCGGCATCATCCCGACTTTAGCGCCTTACCTGTTGCCTTATTTTGTAAAGCCTTTGCTGGAAAAATATGCAGATTTGGAGCTGAATATCGAGGAAATGAACACCCAAACCATCACCGAAAGTCTTAAAAATGAACAAATTGACTTGGGAATTCTAGTAACGCCTTTGCAAGAAAAGGGCATTCAGGAAGTGCCTTTATTTACAGAAAAATTTTATGCTTATGTAGCCGATAGCGAAGGCATATATAATAAGGAGTACATACTGCCGGAAGATTTGGACGTGAATCGCCTGTGGATATTGGAGGAAGGGCATTGTTTTCGCACGCAGGTATTGAATTTATGCGAAATTCGTCGGGATTTTGAAGTGGAAGGCCGTTTTAAAATCGCAGCCGGCAGCTTTGAGACCGTGATGAATTTGGTGGATCATTACGGCGGCTTGACGATTGTACCCGAATTGGTCGCGCTAAAAATGCCAAAAAACAATCGACAATGCTTGAAATCTTTCTCCGCTCCCGTGCCCGTGCGACAAGTAAGCTTGGTGCGTTTAGACTCTTTCCCACGGCGGAAAATTGTTGACGTTTTGCAAAAAGAAATTGTGCAATCCTTGCCTAAAGAGTTAAAGGTGAAACGCGAAGCCCAGCGGATGATCCATATTTAGGTGAGGTTGGATAAATAACGAAATAGATTCATACTCAAAATAGCCTGCTGAAATGCTATGGCAGCCTCTTATAGCGCTACAACAATTTTCTATAATATTAAATATGTCTGCTGGAATGTTCTACGACCCTACTTGAACATTAAATGACCCTCCTAAAACGTTTTACGACCCTGCTAGAATGATAAATGACCCTCCTTGAACGTTCTACGACCCTGCTGGAACGTTAAATGACCCTCCTAAAGCGTTCTACGACCCTGCTAGAATGATAAATCACCCTCCTTGAACGCTCTATGACCCTGCTGGAATGATAAATGACCCTCCTAAAACGTTCTATGACCCTGTTAGAGCATTAAATTACCCTCCCGTATAGGAGGTTATTTTGATCATGAATTATCCTGGCCCCATTCCATCTCTAAAAATGATGGCTAAGCTAATGAAGTAAAGAAAATAGGAAAGTACGAATGCAAGAAAGAGTCCGATCATTATGCGATAAATGTTTCTTATTTTAAAAACTTTCCAAGCAAAAGGTATGGTGATTAATGGTGTCATAAATATTGCATACCATAAAATCAGCCCAATCATGTCTTTAAATTCTTCGGTCATTCTATGCGTATAATTTTAGCTTTCAATTTACGCCACAATCCCTACTTCCGCAACAATCGGGTTGTATCTGGTAGAACTTGCTTGTACTTTTGTAATAAAAAAAAGCAATGATGGCTACCGAAACGATTAATTATCAGCGTATTGAGCAGGCAATTTCTTACTTATCAGAACATTTTACAGAGCAACCTAACCTCGACGATGTGGCAACGCAAGTGCATTTGAGTCCTTACCATTTTCAAAGAATGTTTACCGAATGGGCAGGCATCAGCCCGAAGAAATTTTTGCAATATTTGACTACCGATTTTCTGAAAAATAAAATCGCCGAAACGCCTAATATTATTGAGGCGGCGAACCTCGCGGGCTTGTCGAGTCAATCGCGGGTGTACGATTTATTCGTGACTTTGGAGGCGGTGACACCCCAGGAATTCAAAAGTGGCGGCGAGCGCCTGCGCATTGATTATGGTTACCACGATACGCCCTTCGGCGAATGCTTTGTGGCGGCGACCGAGCGGGGCATCTGTGGTTTGGAATTTGTAAACGATGACACCAAAGCCCAGTATTTGCAAGCTTTTCAACAAAAATGGCGCAATGCCGAAATCTTATATAATCCTGATGCGACGATCGATTTCACCCGACATTTATTTTCAAATTCTGTTCAAGAACAAAAGCGTTTTCATTTATTGGTCAATGGCACCAAATTCCAGGTAAAAGTCTGGGAAGCCTTGCTGCGCGTGCCTTTCGGCGCGGTAACCACCTACGGACAAATTGCAGGAAGCATCGGTCAGCCGGGCGCATCGCGGGCGGTGGGTTCGGCGGTTGGTGACAATCCGATTGCTTACCTCATCCCTTGTCACCGCGTCATTCGCAAAGAAGGTAAACTCGGCGAGTACCATTGGGGTAGCACAAGAAAAAAGGCGATTGTGGGCTGGGAAATGGCACGGAATGAAGGATAGCGCCTGGCTTCAACAATTTTATCCATTTTATACGGTCTGTAAAAGTATTTTTTTGATCAAAATAATTTGCCCCAAATGATAATGAAGATGCTCAATAATTCCATGAAGATTTCGATAGTAATTGCCGTATTTTTTATCGGTAAAATCTTCCCAAAGTTTGTGCTCTGGCAATTGTTCAATCAAGGTTGCAAAGTGCTCGGCATCCACCCAAATCTTATCCAGGAATATTGACCAATCTTCCTGAGATTTAATGGGTGGATGCTCAAAACTATATTTATCCTTGGCGTCGAGTGGTCCGCCCTGCAGCACTTTCGTGACGGCACTTACATAATAAGTTATATGATAAACGAGAGTCGCAATCGTATTAAATGAATAAACTTGTGCGGTAGCTTGTTGCCAAGTTACATCTGCTAAAGTTTCTTTGAGGTTGACGGAGGCCCAGTTTCCACCAAAATAAGCATCTCTAAAGTGTTTGGCTATCTGACCTGTTAAATTCATGTTTATTATTTTTTTAAGTTTATCTGTTCATTCCATAAGAATGGCTACGAGCATATGTTTTTTTAGCATAAAATTACATTCCAATTCCCGCTTCCGCAAGAATCGGGTTGTATTTGTTGGTATTTATTCATAATGTTGTTATAAAATTTTAGACATATATAAAACCTAATTCTCATTTTTACCGTCAGATAAATCAGGCAGATGAAGATCGAAGTCAGAAAAGCAATATTGATGGACGCACCAATTATTTCTTTGCTTGGGCGCATTACATTCGGCGAAACCTTTGGGCATTTATTTCCCGACCAGCAAGCTTTACAACGCTATTATTATTAGAGTTACTGTACATTGATTATCAATTTTTTGCAAATTTCACGCAGATTTCCGCAAATAATTTTCGCAGACCTTTTTCACCTACTCTTACTAGTGGATCATTCTGCACTGGTTAGCGCAGGGATTTGCGCAAATTTGTGGAAAAAACATTTAGCTCGGTTGAAATACTTTTATAATTTATTTATATTGTATAAAATATTAATATTTAATCAATTGATTTTCAAAATACATTAACTCTATTATACCTTCGGTGTAAAGAAAATTCAATCCAGTTTACAAAAAGAATATAATGTTTTCTGGCTTGCTTTTGCGGATGACCTGCCGGTGGGTTATGCTAAATTAAAATTTCATTCACTAAATAAGATTGTAATATCGGGAGCGGCTTCCCAATTACAAAAGATTTATGTCCTGAAAGATTTTTTGCACCAGCAAATTGGACTTGCATTATTGGAATCTGTAATAGAAGAAGCCCAAAAGACAGCAAATACGCACCTTTGGCTATCGGTGTTGTACACGAATGAACGTGCAATTCGGTTTTATGAAAAACACGGATTTGTAAAGACCGTTCAGCAGGTTACTTCGGTGGCGGAGCAGGATTTTACATTTGAAACGATGGTGAAAGCGTTTTGAAAGATGCTATAGATACTATGGAGGCTCGGTTTGCTGATGCTATTCATATAATGGATTTATCAATAGTAACAACAGTATCAATAGCATCCAAAATATCAAAAAAAAAGTCTGTTCTGCTCTAAAAGAAGGATTCTGTATCTGTTTTGTATTTTTATATTTACCTTTATTAAATGCTCAATTTGATTTAAATTTCCCTCGATAAAAGCTTAATAGCTTCAAACCTATCTCTAAGATTTTCGACAACTTCAGGTTTATTATGAGAAAAATATCCAAAATATTCAATATCATCGCCTGCTTCACTTGCAACAACATCGTCGCAAATAAAAAAACTTACATTGTTTAAATTTGATTGCTGCCGAATTTTCTCTAAAGAAGTGATATAAATTTTTATATTTTTTCCTGATCTTTTTAAAGAATTAATGATTACTCTCAGTTTTTTTGCTTTGTTCTCTTTAGAATTAGATTTTAAAAATTTTTCTTCCATTACAAAAATTCTTTCGATAAATACCCCACGTTTGGACGCAGCAATGTTTTCATTTATGTAGCTTTCATTTGCACCTTGCCAAAAATTCTCAAAATAATCATTAACATCAACTGTAACAGCGGATACATATTTTTGGGCATTATTCATAGCTCGGTTTATATGTACCATTCTTTCTAATTCATTTTTTTCTTCAATAAAAAAAGGAGACCCTATAGCTTCTTTTGATTCTTGAATGGACTTCGAGACAATACCCCTCACTCTCTGCAAATCATGAGGATTATTTTTTGTGGTTTGAATAATTTCAACAATTTCCGAAAAAATAGATTTAAGCCACTTTTCATCAAAAAAAGCATTATGTATTTTTAAAACTCCTACAATTTCTTTAATATGTGAGCTGATCGTCAATGACTCACCTTTATGATCTTTGACTTCTTGTAGTATTTGATAACCATAAGTTATAACAACAACTGATAAGCCTGCAATTACAGCCTCGGATAAGGAAGCATTAAATATAATTTCACTAATATAGGTTGAAACAATCAAAATGATTGGAGGTAAAAAAAATTTAGTAAAGTAGTTATTCATACTATTTTAAAAATTAAAGGTTTAAAACTCTTGAACAGCAAATTTATTTATTTTGTTTTAGAAATACTTTTTTACAGAGAAATAATAATCTGTTTGCACAAATAAGGCATCGCCGCGCCATCTTATAATTATATGGAAATTATGCAATTCGCGTTGCTAATGTAAATCATCGCAGCCAAAAGGTTGATTTTGAGGCATTAGTGGAAGGTGTAATTAGGATTGGTAAAGTAATAGAAATGGCGATTGCTTAGTTGAACTTGCTATCTACAATTATTATATTCCTGTATAATATTCATCATATCTTTAAATTGATAACCTTTTTCATCTAATTTGGCAACCAGCTTCGGGCAATCATACATTTTGGCGCTGACCATTGCCCGCCAGCCTGTTTCCTGTATTTCTGTCAAGCGATCTGTTCCAGGAGAAAGGTAATAAGTAGTAACGGTTCTAACGGTTTTGATGACTTTGCCACGCATCGGTTTTTGAAAGGTTTCGCTGTGTTTTTCTATATATAAATTGAGTTTGCCAGCGGCTAAGCGTTCCAGGAATTCAATTTTATTATTTGGCAAGGTCAATTTTACAAAAGTTTCATTTACATTATTCTTTTTGAAAAGCGTGTACATCGTAATCATTTCAAGATCAATCGATTGCTCGTTTTTTGTTTTTAAGTCTCGTAGTTGTAATTCCTTTTTAGTTATTTTATCAAAATAGCCTTTGATCGTGTCGCCTTTGGTAGAAACCGCATGGCAAATGACTTCCTGCGCCGAAAGCGGCGAGTAAATAGCAAAACTTAATAATAAAAACAAAATTTTATATTGGTGCATCATGCAAACTTTTTAATTCCCAAATTTCCAAACCTGAAGCTTTCAACTTCAAACCTGAAACCTACTTCACAATCCACCCGCCACTCCAGCCATCCGGCGGCGCGACCAAGCCCAGCTTGCCTTCTGAGTCTTCGGCGGAGAGAATCATGCCCTGGCTTTCGATGCCTTTGAGCTTGCGCGGCGCGAGGTTGGCGACAACAACGACGCGCTTTCCAACCAGATTTTCCGGTTGAAAATGCTCGGCAATACCCGATACAATGGTGCGTTTTTCAAAACCCAAATCCACGGATAGTTTCAGCAATTTATCTGCTTTTTCTACTTTTTCGGCGCTGAGGATGACACCGGTGCGCAGGTCGAGTTTGGAGAAATCATCATACGTAATTTCTTGTTTTACAGGTAAATATTTTAGCTCATTTGCTTTTTCGGCTTCCATGATGGCGGCGAGTTTTTCTTTTTGACGATTCACAATTTCCAGACGACTGGTATCCTTGCGATCATTAATTTTGGCAAATAAAATTTCGGCTTCCCCAATGCTATGTCCAGCAGGCACAAGCGCTTTGCCGGCATTCAAATCATCAAAGGCTTTTTCCAAATCCCCATTTTGCAAAGGATTCAAATTCAACACCTTGCGAATACGCGGCGTGGTGAATGGAATAAAAGGTTGGCTCAAAACGCTTAATAATCCTACAATTTGCAAACAAACAAATAGGCATTCCTTTACAATTGGGCTATCGGGCTCGTCTCTCCAGATTTGCCAGGGCGACACATCTTGCAAATAAGTATTGCCCCAACTCGAAATTTCCAAAAACAACTGCGCCGCTTGTTTGAAGCTGAAGGCATCGAGCTCACGCGTGAGTTCGTGCGCGAGTCGGAGCGCTTCTTCCAATTTGTCCGTCAAGCTAATTTCTACTGCTGGGACTTTGCCTTCGTAATATTTATTGGTCAATACGATCACACGATTCACAAAATTGCCAAGATTATCAGCGAGTTCTTTATCGTGAAAATCAATAAATTCATCCCATTTGAAGTCAGCGTCTTTATTTTCAGGCATATTGCGCGTGAGCGCCCAGCGCAAAGCGTCTTCTTTATTCGGAAAATCCTTGAATTCTTCCAGGTATTGATCTTGCTCGATGCCCCAGCCCCGCGATTTTGAAAATTTCTCCCCTTCAAAATTCAGGAATTGATTGGCTGGAACATTCTTCGGCAAAGCAAACTCGCCGTGCGCCTTGAGCATCGCTGGAAACACAATGCAGTGAAACACAATATTATCCTTGCCAATAAAATGAATGAGTTCGACATTTTCACCTTTCCAGTATTCCTCCCAATTTTTACCATTTTCAATCGCCCACTGTTTGGTAGAAGAAATATAACCGATTGGGGCATCGAACCAAACGTACAGCACTTTACCCTTTGCTTCTGGCAACGGCACCGGAATTCCCCAATCCAAATCGCGTGTAATTGAGCGCGGCTGCAAGCCTCCATCCAACCATGATAAGCATTGGCCTACGACGTGCTTTTTCCAGGCTTTTGCATCATGATGTTTTTTATGATCCAAATTCCCATTTTCGATCCATTCGCGGAGCCAGGCCTCGTGTTTGTCCAATTTGAAATACCAATGCTTGGTTTCTTTTAAAACAGGCGCTTTGCCGCTTAAAGTGGACTTCGGATTGATTAATTGCAAAGGCGACAAGTCAATTCCGCAATTTTCGCATTGATCGCCGTAGGCATTGGGATGACTACAGTTCGGGCAAGTGCCTGTGATATAGCGATCTGCGAGAAATTGGTCGTAATCTTCGTCGTAGTATTGCTCGATGGAATGTTCTTCAAATTCACCATCTTTTTTGTATAATTTCAGAAAGAAATCCTGGGAAGTTTGATGGTGCAGGGCTTCACTGGTGCGGTGGTAATAGTCAAAAGAAATGCCCAGTTTTTCAAACGTATCTTTATTCAAAAAATGATACTTATCAATGATTTCGCAGGGAGAGACGCCTTCTTTCTTCGCCCGAATGGTGATCGCCGCGCCGTGTTCATCAGAACCGCAAACCCATACCACATCCTTGCCCAAGAGTCGCAGGTAGCGCACATAAATATCAGCCGGAAGGTACGCGCCCGCGAGGTGCCCCAGGTGCAAAGCGCCATTGGCGTAAGGAAGCGCGGAGGTGATTAAGTATTTTTTGTTCATGTATTTTTTTTAGTTTAGGAGTTTAGAAGCTTATGAGCTGAGTAAACTTTAATAAATTCAACTACTCAACTCATAAACTCCTAAGCTTCAAAGATGCGAATATACGCGAATGACAACGCCAAGCGAAAAAAATTGGTTTCAAATCATTCTAAAGATAGCTGCTCCAAATCAATTTAGATGCGACGAGAAACCCATTTTCAGAAGCAAGCGGCCCAAGTTTTTTGCATAGAAATGTCGGGAATTATCCTTTTTGTGCCTGAAATATTGTACCCGAATGGAAGATACACAATTTTGCAGAACCCTTTACGTTCTTTGTACAATAACACTTTTTAGTACTTGCTTAGTGAACATTCTAAAAGATATTGCACTTTATAAGTGTTAAAAAAGAGAGAAAGGATACTGACTACGTAATTTTTGTGTTAATTATGTGAATTATTTGAAAAGTCGTTCCTAAATTTGTCAATTGACAAATTAAACAGAATGAAGCCTTCTTAAGGCTCATTTAAACACGCTTACGCTAACAACGAATCACAAAGATGAATTACGCAGGAGCAGCCTTGCTGTGACCGTTCCCCCCTTGAGTGTTGCACAATGGCGTGTTTCCAGTGAAAGATTATAACTGGGGTTTAGTTTTTTTGAGGGCGAAGCAGTTTTTGCTGCCGCCCTTTTTTATTTACCCGCCAAAGCTATAACGAAGGCGCGGTTCGTTCAATTTCTCGATTTCCTAATTCCCAACATCCCCTTATCTTTGCCGGATATCTTTTTCGCTATGCATATTCAACCTTTTCAGGCGCTGTACCCTGATCCACAATTGGTGGTTTCGGAAATTGCTTTTTTCGATACAACAAGGGAAAATTATAGCCACTTTTTGCAACACGGTTTTTTCTGTAAAATGAACTCGCCTGCTATTTTTTTGTATCAAATCCAGTCCCCGAGGCGCATATATACTGGCGTGTTGGCGAGTACCGACCTCAAAGATTATGTACAAGGAAATATTAAAAAGCACGAAAACACCATTCGGAGCGAGGAAGAAAAGCAGATGCGACTTGTTTTGGAGCGTAAAGCAGCAGTTAAGCCTGTTCTATTGACCTACGCTGAAAATGATTTGATTGACCAATGGATTGAGCAATATATTTTGGCGCATCCGATTTTTCTGGAAATTGATTTTGCTGAGGAGCAACAGGTACATCGAATTTGGGCGGTGCAAGATCAAAGAGAAATCTCACAAATTCAAGAATTATTTACAGATCAGGTCGCCCATGCCTATATTGCCGATGGGCACCACCGAATGTCGGCGATGGAATTGATTTGTGAAACGAATGAAAATGAAGCATTGCGCCAAGCATACAGCCAGGTGTACTCTGCGTTTTTTCCTTCCGGGCAACTGGATATTCTGGAATTCAATAGGGTAGTGCAACTACCTGAAAACCTGAATGTTAAAGAGTTATTAGAATCGTTTGAATCCTTGTTTATCATAGAACCTTTGACAGCGCCGACAAAACCTTCTCAGCTACACGAAATGACATTTTGCACTTCACAAGGTTGGTATCGCTTATGCTGGAAGCACTCGATTTTATTGGAATATGCAGATATGCCCGCTATATTGGATACAATGTTACTTAATGAGCAAATATTGGATAAACTTATGTATATCAATAATGTACGTCACGATCATCGAATTGAATATATAGATGCTGCTAAAGGCTTGGATGCGATTCAACAAAAAATTACTGAAAATCCTAATTTGATAGGCTTTTGCTTATATCCTGTGCAATTTGATGACCTGAAAAATCTGGTCGAAGCAGGAGGTACGATGCCGCCCAAGTCCACCTGGTTTGAACCAAGAATGAAAAATGGGCTGATTGTAAAGATTTATGAGTAAATATTATTAAGTGTCAAATAATATTTTTTTTAACGCTATATCATTTTCTTCCAGCAAATCAAAAATGGTCGCCCCCTCTGCATTGGGAATATTCTTGTCTGCGCCTGCTTCGATGAGCATTTGAATACATTTTTCCTGATGATGCCTGTTTTTTTCGCCACCGTTTTTAAGACCGTGCATCGCCCAAAAGAGCGGCGTCGATTTAAAATCAATGCAATGTTTATTAATATCAAGTTTTTCTTTTAGCAGTCTTTCTACAACTTTATCCCTGCCACACCAGGCCGCCCAATGCAAAGGCGTACCGCCATGACAGCCAATATGATGAATATTAGCACCATTTTCTATATATAAAAGCGCCACCTCATCTGCGTGCAAACTCGCTGCGGCAACAAGCGGTGTATCTTTCTTCTCTACCAAACCAAAACCCTCTATATTGGCGCCAAATTCCAGGAATATTTCTGCCATTTCCACAGCTTCTGCATCGGTATAAACATTATTAAAAACACCGTCACAAATTCTGTGCAGCGGATGCGCTTTGGTAGTGTTATTCTCATCAAATGCAATTCCTTCATTCGCAAGCGCTGGATATTGAGATAGTAAATTCCGCAATCCATCATAATTTACATTGGCTATTAATTTTTTAATCATAAATTTTGGTTATTAATAAATAAAAAACCATTTATTTAACTATTTATGATAATTCCGTTCCTTCTGGCACATCTGTATAACTCTCAAATTCAAGCCGATAACCATCTGGATCTGGTATCGTAGTAACCCACATCCCATTGCCTACAAACGGTTTGGATGCTGGCAGCCCGCGAGCAATGGCTTCATGATAGATGATAAGTGCATCTTCGCAAATAAAACAAATAGAAACGCCTATTCCTACTTTTTCTTTCGGTATCCAAGAATCTTTATATTCTTGCAGCATAATAGATGCTTCGCCCAATTGCAGCCAGCACCAGCGCAGCTTTCCCTCGTCAATCCAGTGATTTTTCATTTCAAAACCAAGTCCATCTGTGTAGAAGCGGAGGGAGGTTTCCATATTTCTGACATTGAAGAAAGGCACTGCTTGTTTAATATTTACTTTATTTACTGTTTCGGGCATCATGATATAATATTGTTGATTATTTTAAATTGTTCATAACTCATTTCCCAACGGTTCACCATTTGCTCAGAAGTCAGCCAACTCGGCGTCGTCAGGTGCGCCTTTACAAAAGTAAATCCAACTTTCGGCAAGGTCTTATTTGGTGCGGGATTCAAAGCATTCGGTTCGCAGAACAAGCGTTTTAATTGAAAATTTTCAAAAAAATAAGGCAAAGTCATCTTCACTAAATTTACACCAGCGCCTTGCTGTCGCAAATCCGAGCGCCACATATGCAGGTGCATAAAAGCTTGTTCACCAAATTTTATATCATTAATATTGCAATGCCCAATTGCTTGTTCGTCGATTTCCCAAATGATGGCATAGGATTGCTTTGCAGCGATGGGTGTTTCCAATTGTTTGGTCAGTGCGGCCCGCCATTGCTCGCGGCTCGGCATTTTACTTAAATCCACGCCCATACCTTCCAAAAAAGCAGGCGTAGCATTCAACCAATAATCGGTGATCCGATCAATATCATGTTCTTGCAATTCTCTTACGGATAAACTGTTGATAGTCATTAGATTTAAATAAAATTTTTCAACAATATATTAACGATAAACTCAAATTATTAAATAACAAAAATATAGAACCTTTTGGTAGATTGTATTTGTGTGAAGATGAATGTAATATCATATCGATAAGTTATTGTAAAATAATTATTTAAAAATAACTTATCCTGCTTGTTCCGGCAAATTTATTTCAAAACACCTTGTACTACAAGCAAGTTCCATTCGATTTGTTCTTTTACTTACAAATGCCTTAAAACAAAGGGAAAGCTTAAAATAAGCATCCTTAAACCTTATCTTTGTAAAAAAACGCCAACCATTTATGCCAATCAATGCCTGGATCATTTTATTTACGATTGCCGCAGCCCAAGGTTATTTTTTAGCGGTGGTGCTGTTTTCCAAGAAAGAGAATCGCATTCCAAATCGATTATTAGCTTTATTTTTGATGTGTATGTCGTTGACATTGACCGAATGGCTGCTGCATTGGACGGAATTGATTCAAGAAATACCGGGCTTCATGGCCCTGAGTGTATCGTTGCCGCTGGCTTATGGGCCGCTTTTATTTTTATTTTATCAAACGACTTTCCAAACGAAACAATTCCCCAAACGCTGGTGGTTACATTTTATGCCAATGGCTTTAATGATTATAATATTAATACCAATTTATATTCGTTTTGTGTATCGCTTGCCCGCATTGATTCAAGGGACTTTTATGATATTACGGCATCCTCTATTTCCGGTTATTATGTTTAGTTTAATGATTTTTTATTGCATTTTTATCGCATTGCGTTTTCGACCTTTTTTAATTGGAAATAATGAATTGCATCGCTGGCATCGCTTGATTCTCGGAGCTTATATTGGTGTAGTATTAACTTATATTATTTACCGATTAATGCCGAATCTGGAGTTACAAACGCCAATTTGGAAATATATCATAGCATTAGCCCTTACGATATTTATTTATTTGATTGCATGGCTGGGGTATGCCCAGCATCAAGTATTACAGGGTATGCCTCTCGCAAAAGCGCTACAGCCTCAGAAATACAGGAAATCTTCGCTTTCAGAAAGTGAATCAAGAGCGCTTTTTCAACAAATTACATACTTAATGGAAAATGAAAAACTTTATATGAATAGCGAATTAGATTTAGATACTTTATCACAAAAACTAAATAAAACCCGGCATCATATTTCACAAGTAATTAATGAACAATCGAATCGTAATTTTGCTGATTTTATAAATAGTTATCGTATTCAAGCGGCGCAAGAGCTATTAGCTTCGAGTTCTAAAAAAGAGAAAAATGTGATTGAAATTGCTTATGAAGTTGGCTTTAATACTAAAAAAGCTTTTAATCTTGCTTTCAAGAAAATGACGGGGGTAACGCCTACTGAATTCCGTCAATCCCAAGAAAAAAAGGTGTAAATTTATCAGAAGTAACCTTTTTCTATTGCTTTTTTTTTATAAATATAGTGTAATCAGGCATTTTTGTAATTAAAATATTAATTAACCAAAATCCTGATATGATGCGCCTTGTAATAATTTCCATTTGCATTTTTACATCTATTTGTATTTTAAGTTCCTGGCAAAATAGCGCTGTGCTAAGTGCCAAGAATACGGAATCAATAATGGTTTCGGATACTTTTGATATGCAAAAAGCCCTGGCTACTTTACGCGAACAAATCAAAGGAAACGAAAATCTTCCTGCCGATAGCGTTTTTCAAAATATCAAATTATTAAAGAAAATGCCTGCGGGGCGACTCCTGGGTATCATGGAAATCGCTTTCAGCAATTCATTGGGTGTCACTTGCGAGCATTGTCACACGCCTAACGCCTGGGAAAAAGAAGATAAACCCACTAAACAAATCGCACGCGATATGTGGGTAATGATGGGTAAGATTAATAATGATTTACTTAAAAATATTCCGAATTTACAAAGCAAGCAACCGACTGCTAATTGCACAACTTGCCACCGAGGCCAAGTAAAACCGGCGATTTCTTTAAAGTAAAATGTAATAAAAATAGATAGGGATTCATTTTAGATAAAATGAATCCCAGTTTATTATATAATATTTTAAGCCAGTATTACTTATATCAAATTTTTAGCATAAAAAATTATTGGCTTACGATTGAAGGTCTCCATATACCGCCCGAATTGCACAATTGACTCCGGGGAACTTTTAACTCAATCCTTAATTTGCGAAGCTCTGAATTGGTTTGCTTTTCTTTGATATGATCTTCTCCAGCAGCCCACAACTTCCTCATCTCATCCTCCCTGAATAAGAGTTCATTTGGTAAAATTTGATACGCAGATTCGGGCATAAAATAATAAGTAATTGTAATTAAATCATCTATATCTTCCAAAGCACAATCAGATTGTAGTTCTTCATATCTGCGGGCGGCTGCGAGATCATTATGCCTGTTTTCTGATAAAAATAATTCGATTGTCCGCCCTAAAAGTTTAACGACCCCGCCCACTTTTACATCATCTTCCTTGGGCGTCAAAGTACTATGCACAATTACATCTATGTATTTGATCGAGGGATCCTGACACATTATTTCAATACCTTTTTGGAGCGGCACACCCTCTTTTACGCCGCCATCTACATAAGTGACTTTCTTTATACTATCACTTTTTGTTCTATGTAAAGACATGAAAATAGGGGCATTAGCAGAAGCCCAAATCCAATCGACCATTTCTTCGTATTCAAAATCTTTGGAAGATTTATATTCTATACTATCCTTTGTTAAATTAACGACGGTAGCAATATGCGCTCGGTTATTATGTTCGTTTTTAAATTTATTAAACATTTCTTCTGTATAAAATCGCCGGATCGTCTTTTTTAGTCTTTTACTTTCGCCAAGTGTTTTTTTGCCGATCATCAAGCGCATAAAAGATTGAAAACCTTTTATTTTTCCTCGCTTTTTTCCTTTCGTTTTGTAAGGTTTTACATTAAAAATATCCTTATCATTAATTGTTGTATAACCTTCCTTGAGTGCATCAAATTCTTTCAAGGCGATAAATGGAGCGATCAAACTACCTGTGCTCGCGCCCACGACTACTTTGTAATCATAATCAAATTCGGTAACAAGGGTTTTGGCAAGACCACCACCCCAAGCGCCTCGAGCCCCACCGCCCGATACAATCATAATTCTTTCTTGAGCTATAAGAGTGGAAAATAAGGATAAAAATGCCGCAATAAATGCAGCGAAGCGTTTGAGCTTAGTCATGATTTTGGTTATTTTGAGGTTAATAAAAACTTGATAATGCTTTTTAAAGCAGCACTTTTTTATTGCATTACAAAGCAAGGCTTTTTTTTACAAAAATGAAAGTAAAAGATTTTATTTTAGACAAAAAAATAGGTTTTTATTGACCTGCTTAATATGTAAACTAATTTTACCACACTCTTTTTAAAAAATTAATCCAATTCAAATACAGAATATTCTTAATATCATCTTCTGAATAGCCACGTTTTTCAAAGATAGCAGGCAGTTTCTGCAAATCGGCGATAGTGTCCAAATCGCTTGGGCATTGCTCTTTTCCGAACGCGCCATCCAAATCAGAGCCAATAGCGGCGTGTAAAGAATTTCCGGACAATTGACAAATATGATCAATATGATTAGCCACGAGTTGTAATGTTACATTCGTATTTAGTGGCGTAGAAATGCCGCGCTGCCAGTTGGGTACGAGCATCCAGGCGTCAAAAGCCGCGCCAATAACAGCTTCTCGACTAATCAATTCCCGCAACTGCTCATCACTAAATTGACGGTGATGCGGCACCAAACTCCTGCAATTATTATGACTCGCCCATACCGGCCCTTGATACACGTCCATCGCTTCCCAAAAACTGTCATCGCATAAATGCGTCGCATCAAGAATAATATTTAGTTCTTCCATTTTTTTTAATAATGCCCGACCTTTTTCACCCAAGCCGCCGGTAGCATCCGTGCCTTGCGCATACGTACCCGGGCCATAATGTGCCGGCCCAATCGCTCGAAGTCCTTGATTATAAGCTTTTTCTACATAATCTAAATTTATTATAGAATCCGCTCCTTCCAAACTCAATACATAGCCAATCGGTTCATCGCCTTTAGGGTTTTCCCATTTTTCCAAATGTTTTTCCAAAGAATCCTTGTCTATAATAGGCGTCATCTGCCCAAGGTCTTCCATCGTTTTATACCAGGCCAACTGCGCTTGGGTCATTGCCCATGCTTGCTGCGGAGAATTCCAGCCAGGTAATTTGCTGCTTTTCTTTACATAACGCGCAATTTGAGTAGCCATGCACATAAAAACATTTCCTTTGCGCATCGCAGGCAGGGAAACCGTGCCCTTGCCTCGGTCGGGCTTATCGCTCATGCCTTGTTCGCTTTCGCGGATTTCTGCAACCGACCAGGTAAGATCGCGATTCCATTCGATGGCGTTCATGGCAAGATCAAGATGCCCATCGAAAATAATATAATAATCAGCCGACATTATTTAGTTCTTATTTAGTGCAACTCAAAAATTGCTTCAATTTCTACTGCAATATTACCAGGTAATATCATACCGACCGCGCTGCGGGCGCCTTTGCCGTTTTGATCTCCTAATAATTCAACTAAAAGTTCACTAAAGCCATTAATAACTTGCGGTTGATTGGTAAATCCGGGTTTACAGTTAACCATGCCCAGGGTTTTGATCAGGCGTTTAATTTTGTCCAAATCGCCGATATGCGCTTTGATTGTGGAAAGCATTGTCAATCCTGTTTGTCGGGCCGCTTGTTTTGCTTCTTCTATGCTGAGGTCTTTGCCGACTACGCCTGTGATGAGCGTACTGTCCAACCTTTGTGGAGGCTGGCCTGACACAAATAATAAATTTCCAGTGATGACAACTGGATGATAAATGCCGCCGGGCGGCGGAGGTGGTGGCAATTCTATGCCTAATGTTTTGAGTTGTAATTCTATCATTGGGTAAGAAAAATTAATTAAAATAGATATAATATTATAAAAATAATTAATATTATATTTATTACTCTTCCAAATTTAAATTCATAAAATGTTCCCTGAGCGCCAGCTTGAAACGCACGATTACCTTGGCTTCTAGCCGATCGAGTCCATCGCTGGCTTTAGCGATTTCATATAAAATGTCAAATAAATATTGATATTCTTCGGTAGGTCCATACTCCTTGCAGGTATCTAAGGCTTTGGCATAAGCCTCATCCAATGAAGTTTCGCGGTTTTTTTCATATTCAAACGACCAGTGCACTTCACGCGACCAAGGGTGGTTTTGCAAAATTTCCTGCAATTTTGAAGTTTCCGATTCCTGTACCAAGCCATCGGCTTTGGCAACAGCGTAAATCAGTTCGCCCAGCGCATCGTAGAGTTTTTCTTTGGATGGTTTCATAGAATTTAAGATAAAATCGTCATTAAATGCAGCACAAGATAACGGCAATCTAATTAATCTTCCGCATTTTAAGATGAAAATAGAATATTAAAAAGCCATCCGATTTTATTAAATCAGATGGCCTTGTTTTGATAAAATTATTTTTCGAAAAAAATATTATTCGTGCTTTAACTCGCTATAAACGCCGTATTGAAAAGCGTTATTCTCCCTGCTGAATCTTACCGAAATATGTCCAACTAATTCATTATTAATAAGAACTAAATGCAAATTATGAAAAACTTCTTCCTTGCCATCATATTCTGGTACAGGCACTTTACCATTAAAATAAGCTTCCAGCTTGTTATAGCGATTGAATGTGACATTTTCTAAGACTTTTGCTGTTTCTTTGCCTATTTGCACCGTGATTTGTCCATCTGGTTTGAAATCTAATTGAATGGGTAAATTGATATGATGAGCATATATAGTACCACTCCATTTCCCAGCCAACTTGGGCGTAGCTTGATAGGGTGTCTCATATTCTTCCATATATTTTTCATAAGTCATCTGCGGCTTTAAATCGGGCGCCATGACGTTAATAATCTTATCCGCCAATTGGTCGGCGTATTGATTACTCGAATTTGTAAGGCAAACCACCACCAAATCCTCCGATGGTACAATCGCCAAATGTGAATTAGCACCCGTGATACTGCCATTACTCACCAAAGCGTGTCCCACATTGTGCCAGCCCAACTGAAAAATTTTGGAGGCGCTTTTTTCAAAACGATGCATTCGGTCAATATTAGCTGGACTCAGTACTTTTTGCTTTGGCGAAAGATGTTTGGCATGAAACAAACCATACCGAATCAAATCCTCCGCAGAAGCGAAGTAACCACCGCCGCCATTTGGGTAAAATTGGTAAGGATTTAA
>JANRME010000298.1:0-2496 GCA_033761835.1 Saprospiraceae bacterium | reverse complement strand
ATGAAGGCGTTACGACGCCTTGGGACACTCATACATTCAGAAGCAAAGATACATAAAAACTTTTATCATCTATCTTTTCTTTTAGGTTTTCTAACAATTTCCAGCCCAATATTTCTGTTAAATTTGCGCCAAAGATTTTTTAGTTGCTAATTTTGCACAACTCAAATGCTAAATGCAAACCACCTATGAGAAACTTTTATTATGTCTTGACGCTTGCCATTCTTCCAATTATCTGTTCTGCGCAGCAAAAACAATACAAAGTTGCTTGTATTGGATTCTACAATTTTGAAAACTTGTTCGACACGTTGGATACGCCCGATAAACGAGACGAGGAATTCACTCCGCAAGGCGCAAATCGCTACGACACCCGAATTTATTTGGATAAAATGAATCATTTATCGCAGGTCGTTTCTGAATTGGGCATGGAAATCTCTCCTGATGGAATCGCTATCCTTGGCACGGCCGAAATTGAAAATCGCAAGGTACTCGAAGATTTTGTGCAGCAACCAGCCATTAAAAGTCGGAATTATCAAATCGTTCATTACGAATCGCCCGACTTACGCGGTATCGATGTAGCGCTACTTTATAATCCTAAATATTTCAAAGTGACTTCCAGTCGCCCAATTCCTGTGCCGCTTTACAACGATAAAGGCGAAAGAATTTATACCCGCGATATTTTGCTCGTTTCGGGGATATTTGATGGTGAGCCTTTGCATATTTTTGTCAATCACTGGCCTTCTCGTAGCGGAGGCGAAGCGGCGACCCAGCCATTCCGCAATTTTGCAGCGAGCTTATGCAAATCGGTTGCCGATTCACTTACCAATCTTGATCCCAATGCTAAAATTCTCATCATGGGCGATTTAAATGATGACCCCTCCAGCCCTAGCGTGAAAGAGGTGTTGAATGCCAAGCAAAAAAAAGAGGAAGTAAAGCGCGGCGCTATGTTCAACCCGATGTATGATTTTTATAAAAAAGGTCAAGGAACGCTGGCATATCAGGACGCCTGGAGTTTGTTCGATCAAGTTATTTTATCTTCTGGCTGGCTGAATGAAGATGCTGGCGGTTACCAGTTTTATCAGGCACAAGTATATAACAAGTCTTATTTGACGCAGTCCACAGGGCAATACAAAGGCTATCCTTTGCGTACGTTCGTCGGTTCTAATTATATGGGCGGGTACAGCGATCACTTCCCGGTATATCTTTATTTTTTAAAAGAATTGCCAAAGCCCTAATGATATTTTATTTATAAAAATGTAAAAAATTATATCAGAAACGAATCACCATTCCAACTTCGTTGGGTGAAATCATAATACTTTTAAATAACTCGCGCCATTCATCGTTTTGAGAAGAATAAACAGTATAAAATGTAGTGTCGAGTGCTAATAAAAAAATGCCCTGAAACATCAGCGATTTGCCAAAACCGCGCAAAACGTAATCAAATTTTTTATTTACTCTATGATGTTCATATAATAATAAGCCGCCCAAAGTATAACTCACATCCAAACCAAGATTCAGCATCATCAATTTCTGAGCCTGATAATTTTTATGAATGGAAGTTGCTATATCATAAGTAGTAATATCAGCATGGTTAGCATTATGCAATATTGCCCAAGCGACGCCAAGATTAACCAGATTCCAAGCGGCGTTCATGTGGTGAAAAGATTCCGGCTCACCATCTTCTAATTTATAAGTCAAATAACCTCCAATCGTAATATTTGCTAAAGCCCAGCCGCCCAGTACATACGCGTGGATGCGCGTCGTTTCTATGCGCGTTTGGTTCAAATCCAGTAAAATCAGGCTATCTACTTGTGCAAAAAGCATAGTAGATATTAAAAAGAAAACAAATATTAAAGCGACCGTTTTCATATTGGCAGGCTTTCCGTTGTTGCAATATTCGTTTTTCGATTATAATATTTGTATAATAAAAATAAAGCACCTATCATAAACAAAGAAAATGGGAATCCAGAACCTATGCCCAGTGGCGCAATTGCTAATAGGAAAATGCTCGCACCCAATATGCCAAGATTGAACCAAAATCCTTTTAAAGACAGTAATAATGCGATAGTCAGTTGACCAATGGCAATCAAGGTCACCATTATCTGAACGTGCGCGGCAAACCAACCATTAATAAATGTTCGGTAAATAGGAATTGCCATCGGTGCATATTCGAGGTAGGCTTCTGGTGTGGTGCTAGCGGTATAAGCATTTACACCACTCGCCCAAATAAAAATCAACACGATCGACCAGCGCGCCCAACGCGGCGCTTTCCAGGCAGCTATTAAAATCAGAATGGCAATTGCATTTGAAATAAGATACGGGATAAAATATTCTTGCAAGTACATAGTCGGGAAATGTTTGATGAACAAGCCCCAATTTGATGTATCTATTTCAATTTTTAAATGATTTACAACATCATAAAAAATGATATTTATCATTAAGTCAGCAGGATCAAAACGCCAATAATAACGAGGTAAACGGCCAAATACCATATCGCTC
>JANRME010000297.1:0-7976 GCA_033761835.1 Saprospiraceae bacterium | reverse complement strand
CGCAACGGGTGCTGGAAAAAGCAGGATTTGTAAAAGAAGCTATTTTAAAAAGTAGCATTATTAAAAATGGTAAATTGGATGACGAAGTGGTCTATGTTTTGCTGAGGCCAAACTCTTTTGATATTGCTCGGTAGCGTAATTTTGGATATAAAGGTTTGCCCTATAAAATTTTCTATCCCCATACTACAAAACAATGTAAACAGATTGAATTCATTCTTGTAATATGAGTAATAGATTGCGGCTTGTTTTTTTTCTAGTGATACTTCTTTTTGCGCTGGTTTCAAATGCTCAAACCAGCTCGATTTCGCTTGTACACTACACCACCGATCATGGGCTTTCGCACGATGAAGTGAATGCTATCATCAAAGACAAGGATGGCTTTATGTGGTTTGGCACAAATGGTGGTTTGAATCGCTTCGATGGGCGACATTTCAAAATCTACATCTATGAACCTGGCAAGCCCAATTCGCTTCCAAATAATGAAATTTTGGGTATCACCGAAGACGCCGATGGTACGCTTTGGCTGGCCACGGCCGCTGGATTGTGCCGTTTTGATAAAACTCAGCAAAGATTTCAGTTGATTGATTTACCTGAATATCATGATAATATTGAAGGCAACGAACGGGTATCGCGTATGGCGATTGATAGAAAAGGAAACGGCTGGTTTAGCAGCATTAATCATTTGGTGAAAATCAACCTAAAAACCCTTGATATTCAGCGCTTTTCACTTCCCCACAAGCAGCCGGATCGTGGTCATGTTTTAATAGACAAAAAAGGACGTATTTGGATAAATGTGGACGTAGCATTGTATCGCTTTGACGAAGCTACCGGTGCTTTTCTATATATGTTTGGGCATATTCGAGGGCAAAAATTAGATGTGGATATCGGAATGATATATCAGGAAGATGACGGCACGCTTTGGTGTGGTAGCTGGGGTAGTGGTTGGTATCGCTACAACGAACAAAAAGGCATATTTGAGGATTATCCCGATCAGTTAGGAATTGCGATTGACTTTTTGGCCGATTGGGATCAAGAAGGTAAAAAATTTTATTGGGTAGCCGGTGGCTTGGATGGTTTGTTTTTGTATTATCCTGAAGAAGCGCAAATATATCGAATGTCGCCTAATCCGCGAGAGTCATACAGCCACAATGGTTCTGCTGTGGCAGACCTTTACAAAGATAAAGCCTCTGGTATCGTTTGGATAGCGACAAGAGGAGGTGGCATTGAAAAATACGATCCGAAAGCGATCAAATTTCAACGTGGACTCATTCCGCTTAAAACTAATTTCAGCCAGTTTAGTATGGTTTCCAAAGTGCTGCGCGATCGACTTGATCCTGAAGGAGAGCGCTATTGGGTAGGCGTATGGGGCACTGGATTGTATGAATGGAATCGTCGCGACAACACTTTTTACAATATTGATGAGCATAATGGATTGATTAGTAATGAAATATTTGATATGGTGCAGGATGTACAAGGCACGCTATACATCGCTACTGCCGGAGGGGTGAATATTTATAACCCAAATACAGGAAAGTTTCAGTATTTGAAGGGCTTTATGAACTATCCACACGTTTCTCAAAAAGTGTTGAGTGTGATGATGGATCATGCAGGGAAGCTTTGGATTGGCGCGAATTACGACGGTATTTTTTGTTACGATCCCGCCAAGCACAGTTTGAAGAAAGTACTTTTTTACGATACCACTCAATTCAAAACAGTGGGCTATATAAGAGCCATACAAGAAGATAACCAACACCGACTTTGGATCGCTACGCACAGTGGCGTGTTTCGTCTAAATCCCACAACTGGCGAATGGCGTTATTTTAATAGCAACGGATTACCCAATCGCTATCGCAGCGATGGACTTTATTTGGGGCGTAACGGCAATGTTTGGATCGCCACCACCCAGGGTTTGGTTCAAATGGATACTTCCGGCAAGGTCTTGTATCGCTACACGAAAAAAGACGAACTGCAAAGCGAACATATTTTTGGCGTTATCGAGGATGCCCAAGGGATGGTATGGATGCAAACGACCAATATGCTTTATCGATTGAATCCTATAACCAAGAGAATTGATCATTTTGATAAAAGAGATGGTTTATTTGGCAATAGTATGACCGATGGTTTTAATATGACCGATGAAGGCGAAATTTTTATTGGCTTTCAAAACGCATTTAACTATTTCCAACCGGAAAAATTAGTATTCAATACCGATCCGCCTTCGGTGAAAATTACGGCTGTAAAAGTACTCAATCGAGAACATGAATTTAAACCTGGAGAACCGATTGTGTTACAACCTCGTGAAAACGTGCTTTCGATTGAATTTGCTGCCTTGAATTTTAGCCAATCGGAGAAAAACCGCTATGAATATTTCCTCGAAGGATTTGATCAAACTTGGCAAGCCGCCGATCAACCGATTGTCACTTACACCAATTTGAATGGGGGTGAATATACCCTTTGGGTCAAAGCGGCGAACAACGATCGCGTGTGGAGCAAACCCATAAAATTGACAGCGCTGAAAGTAATACCACCCTTCAGAAAAACCTGGTACTTTGCAGCGCTTTTAGCATTTATTGCCGCAGGAATAGTGGTAAGCATTTTAGTTTACCAGCAGCAGCAGGAGCGGAGAGTTGCCATCATCCGCGAGCGCATCGCCCGCGATTTGCACGACGATATGGGTTCCGCCCTTAGCAGCATTCGTTTTTTTAGTGAATTTGCGCGTTCCAAAGTTGCCAATCCTGAGGTATCGCCTATTTTACAGCGCATTAGCGAAAGCGCGGCGACATTATCAGAATCCATGCAAGATATTATATGGGCCATTAATACCAAAAACGATCAATTGGACGATCTCGTCACAAGGATGCGGCAATTCGGTTTGAAAATCTTGGAGGCACGTGGTATCGACTTCAAGGTACACGTATCGGA
Organism: Saprospiraceae bacterium; assembly: GCA_033761835.1. Taxonomy (GTDB): domain Bacteria; phylum Bacteroidota; class Bacteroidia; order Chitinophagales; family Saprospiraceae; genus JADJNW01. The sequence goes on along the minus strand of JANRME010000297.1, from coordinate 5,054 downwards.
AGGTTTTCGTCCAACGCGATTGAATATCGGGCAACGACGTAATATTTATTTAATTTTTAAAGAAGCGATCAATAATGCAGCAAAATATGCTGATTGTAATCATGTAGAGCTTCACATTGACTTGACTGCGAACCAGTTGCGAGTCATAATTGAAGACAATGGCAAGGGTTTTAACGAACAAGAAGTAGAGCGTGGAAATGGCTTGAACAATATGCGCAAACGCGCTGCAGAAATTGGCGGTACGCTGGATGTAAAAAGCCAGAACGCCAAAGGGACTATGATAGAATTGAAGGTGAGGATATAAGCGAAAGCAGCAAGGCACCAGAATCCAGAAACCAGATGATAGAAGCCACTTTCACATCAAAATGCGATTTCGGATGGATAATATGCGGCGTACCTTTGCAGGCAATATGGAAAAATCAATCAAAGTAATTATTTACGAGGATAACCGCGATCTGCGCGAAGGGATGACCTTCCTCATTCAAGCAACGGCCGAATTGCAATTGCTCGGTTCTTTTGGAGATTGTTTGCGTATCAAAGAGCAAATCAATACGCTTCATCCTGATGTAGTGTTGATGGACATTGACTTGCCCGGCATCAGCGGCATCGAGGCGACGGCTTTAGTGAAATCTCTTGCTCCCCAAACCCAAGTGATGATGCTTACTGTTTTTGACGATGAAGATAAAATCTTCCAGGCGATTCGGAATGGCGCAAATGGCTACCTGCTTAAGCATACGCCGCCTTCGGAAATCATTCAGGCTATTTTTGACGTGTACAAGGGTGGTTCGCCGATGACAGCAAACGTGGCACGCAAGGTGTTGCAATTTTTTCAGCATCAACCCAAATCCCAAAATCAAGACTACCATCTTTCTCTGCGCGAACTCGATATTCTGCGTGGCTTGATGAAAGGATATAGTTATAAATTGATTGCCGACGAACTCGATATTAGCATTGATACGGTGCGCTCGCACATTCGCAGCATCTACGATAAATTGCAGGTGAATTCCAAAACGGAGGCCATCCTGAAAGCGATCAGGGAAAAACTACTGGATTAGAATAATATAGTTTTCTTTCAAAAATATTGAAAACAAAGCCTTTCGGTGTCGCCGAATGGCTTTTGTTGTTTTTGGAGGTTTCAGGGACGGCTATTTTTTCAGAAAGGTTGGAAAAAGAGCTAAAAAATATACTCACATGAAAATGCTACTTCTTGCAATATTTATTGAATAAATGCGACATTCTGCAAAAAAGTTAGTCGCCGATTTCCATACTTCATCGAAAAAAAAGCATATTTCACCTGAAATTCATGCGATTTCACCAGTAAAATTAAGGCTTCGCACATTGATGCGATTTCGCGGCTTCGTTTTCTGTTGCAACTTTGCTGTATCAAATGAAAACAAAAATGAAGTCAGAATAGAGAAGTCAGAAGAGAGATTTTAATCTGACTTCCATTTCTGATCACGGGACTCGCAAAAATTATTATGAAGGATAAAAATCACCCGACATTATGAAAAACAGTAATCAAGCTCCCTGCGTATCATATCGCGGCGATTGAAGGTTTCAGGAAATTACAATTAATGTCACGTCACTGCAGCTATTATGGATGTGCTCGGCAGGCAGGCAGCTGTGCTCTAAAACGACGAGTTACCAGCAGGCGAGCACACTTTATTACTATCATGATTGTAAAGTAAATTATCAGAACAAAACGAAAAATATAATTTTTTATTCACCCGACCCACATGAAAACAACTGCTTGCCGGGAAGCGGCTACATTCTCGGCACTTTTTATTGAATATTTATTTACTTTTTATTAATAATTTTTCATCCGATTGTTTAACAAATTTAATTTAAAAACCATTATGAAAACATTCATTCGTGTAAAAACTGCCCTTGTGGCGCTGGCTGTATTGAGCATTGCATTTGTAAGCTGCGAAAAAGACAAAGATAACAAGCCTGATAATGCTGGCTTACTCACCGAAAAGAACTGGAAAATCTCGGCGGCAACAATTGACCCTGCGATTGACTGGTTTGGCAATGGTACCTTGGTGACCAACCTCTACGCACAGTGGGATCCTTGTTCCAAAGACGACCTCGTAATTTTTAGCAAAAACGGAACTGTAAAATTTGATGAAGGACTAACAAAGTGTTTCCCGAACGATCCGCAGACAATTTCAGGACTTTGGGCTTTCAACACCGACAAAACGGTTATTTCGATCACCCAAGATGGCGACACCGAGAGTTGGGAAGTAGTAGAGTTGACCAATGACAAAATGATCGTAGAATATAAAGAAGTCAACGAAGGTATTACATACACCATTACAGGTACGTTCAAGAAACAGTAAGCGAGTGTTTCAAGCCAAATGAAATCTGAAAGTCTCGTTGGCTTTGGCTGACGGGGCTTTTATAAACAAACTAAAAACATTATCATGAAATCACCCAAAATATATTATCAAATTAACCCCTTGACTGATGGTATGCCCGAAGTACCTGCCCATTTTCCTGGCGGATTAGGCGCACTCAATCAGTTTATCCATGCTCGCTCTACTTATATTGCGAAAGAGCGGGGCATCATAATTGTCAGTTTTTTAGTAAATAAAAATGGCGAGGTGGAAGCTCCAAAAATCACCGAATCATTAAATGCTAAATGTGATCGGGAAATGCTGCAAATTATATCCCTTATGCCAGATTGGACACCCGCGCGCAATGCAGGCGTCATCGTGCCTGTACAAGTGAACCTTCCGATCATTTTTGATGTAGCGCGTAATTCGGTTAAAACGTCAACAAACATAGGGCAAAGGGCAGCTGCTTAAAGCCTGACATTAATGATATACAAATCAGTAGGGTTTTATAGTTTCATTAGTGAGTGTAAATGATGGGAGGCCCTTGCAGCGCTTAGGTTGCAGGGGTTTTATTCATATGAATTTGTTTTTGCAAATGTGTAATCCCATCTTTTAAAATCTCCAGGCATAAATCCACCTCCCGCAAATGCGAACGAAAGCACAACACCGCCAATCTTATCCAAAAAACACCCTCAATCATCGTAGAGGACAAAAACACCCGCCCATCGAGCTGCACATATTCTACCAATTTTTCATTGAAATTATTGGCATCATTGTCTTCTATTACATAGCGATAAATCATAATGGATAAATCAGGATAAGGCCCAACTTCAAAACCGAGTTCCTGTACTTTTTCATAAAAATAACGGCAGAGCCAGATTTTCTCTTCCAACGCAGCTTTGAACGGCTTCAAGCCCAATAAATGCAGGGGAATCCACATTCGCAAACCCCGAAAATGCTTGGTCAGCTCCGGCGAAAGGTCAGCAGGGGAGAGCTCATCAGCGAGTTTCAAGGCGTCTTGCATATAATTGGCGACATAGTGATGCGATTGGAAAGTCGCCTCTACATTTTTCACCAAAATAGCTCCAATGCCATAAGGAAGGAACAAACCCTTATGTGGGTCAATCGCCAATGAATCCGAGCGTTCTATGCCTTTGAATTTGTGTTTCAAATCATCCACCAAAAGGAAAAAGCCACCGTAAGCCGCATCCACATGAAACCAAAGTTGGTATTTTTCTGCAATATCTGCTATTTCGTTTAAAGGATCGATTGCGCCCGTATCAGTTGTGCCTGCCGAAGCCACTACCAGAAAGGGTTTTAGCCCGTTTTGCAAATCGGTTTCCACCATCTTTTCCAAAGCATTTGCATCCATACGGAAATGCGCGTCCATTGGTACGTAATGGATTTGAGCTTCGCGCAAACCCGCGATACGCAAGGCTTTTTGTACACAGTGGTGCACCTGATGCGTGAGATAAATCACAGCGTTTTCAACATCTTTGGACTGGATTTTTTTGAAATCGCGGGCAGTTGTAATGGCTATCAGATTTGCAATCGAACCACCAGAAGCCAAATTTCCAAGTGAACCTTCGGGATAACCAATCAAATCGCACATCCAGCGGATGAGTTGATTTTCCAAGCGCACTGCGCCAGGGCTGCCAAAAAAAATTCCGGCATAACGATTACTCACCGCCGCCAAATAATCGCCCAAGGCCGCCGGAAACACGCCGCCGCCTGGCACATAACCAAAATGCCCGCCAGATGCAGGATTCAGCCCAACGCCATCCACGTTTGCTTGCAAAAGCGGAAGTAAGACTTCCAAAGCTTTTGGCTCGTCTGTTATTTGTAAATGAAGTAAGGGGGCGCCGTAATCATCGGACGTATCATACGTTTTTTTATCATAAATACCATCCAAAAAATCATCGGCATAATGCTGGACACGAGCGTTCCAGGCATTTCTTTGTAAGGGGGACGGTTCCAGTTTTCGAGATTCTATCTCGAGTTTCTTTATTTGATCGAGCATTGGAATGAAATTTCATTTACAGAATTCGAGCCTGCAAGTTTGAAATTCCGTTTCAGATGCAAAAATGTATAAGGATAAAAAAATTAACATTTCACTAAGCTGCGCCGATGCAATTCCAAGTCAATCATATCGCCGACAAAAGCCAGGTGACCTTTGTTTTTAAAGATGCGATTGACCATGTGTAGCCCCCAAAAGCATACAACCAGGGAAAATGGGAAAAACACGAGCGACAAAAGTGCCAGAAAATCAATACCCAAGCGAGAAAATAAAAACCAACTCAGCAACCAGATTGGCGAGAAGAGTGCAATACGCACCAGCAATCCTTGTAATCGAGTAAATAATTGATTTTTAATTTCCCACTGGCCCTTGAGGCGGATGAGGTCTGCTGTTGTGAAGTATTTCGTACCTACGGATTCCATATAGGACAATTCGTCGGAGGTAGCTTTTTCCAGATAGCGGAGGACGCTATCTGCGTTGCGGGTAGAGGTTGTGTAAATCATGTGTGTAATTTGTATATTATAAATTTGTTTAATACATGACTATGGTATCAACTTTATTGTAGATACCCCTTGCAACATTTATACAAATGTAAACAATTTAATTCTTATTACGCAACTATTTCTATTTTGTTTCGACCAAGTTTTACAAATCCTTCTTTTTCTAATTGCTTGAGCAGGCGGGAAATAGCTTCGCGAGAG
>JANRME010000296.1:0-18715 GCA_033761835.1 Saprospiraceae bacterium | reverse complement strand
ATGCTGTTTTCATCAAACAAACTAAGTTTATTGCCTCAAGATTTATTAATTAAAACAGGACCCGTAGATCATGCGGATTGGAATTATAAAAAAGGATTGCTTGGAATGATACAACGCCAGCGCTTCAAATTATGCCTTTCTATGATGGCAGGCTCAAAACATGAAAAAATGCTGGAAGTTGGCTATGGAAGTGGCGTTTTTTTCCCAGAACTTTCTAAATATGCAAATGAAATTTATGGAATTGATATACACGAACATCATTATGCGGTTAAAGAAACGCTAAGTAATAATGGTATTCACTCACATTTATTCTCAGGCTCTGCAGAGGAATTGCCATTTGATTCTCATTACTTTGACGCTATAGTTGCCATCAGTGCTTTAGAATTTATACCTGATTTGATGAAAGCGTGTAAGGAAATTTCCCGCGTCATTACTGCACAGGGGAGGTTTTATATAATTACGCCCGGTAAATCTCCAATCGTAGATATGGGTTTTACATTATTGACAGGCAAAAGTGTCAAAGAGGATTTTGAAGATAGAAGACAGCGGATCGTACCTACGCTTCTAGAGTTTTTTGAAATAAGAAAGCATATAACTTTTCCAACTTACGGCTCAAAAATAATTTGCCTCTATGATGCTTTTGAATTGCAAAAAAAATAATTACCAGTTAATATATATTTAAGCATTTGTTCTAAATAAAATATAGGTTTTCATTGACGTAAACTATTAATTTTCAACCAAATGCGACTCTCGACTGTTGACTATTAAACTGTTCGACTACTTAAGCGCAATTGACATAATGTAATCCCCTTCAAAATTAAATTAATATGCGAATTTTTTTGATACTGGAAGAAACCAGTTTTTATCAGCCGTCCTTTATCGCCGCATTACTTAAAAACAAGGCATATCAATATGTGGGCGCTGCGCTTGTTACAAAAGTTCCGGCAAAAAATAGTCTTGATAAGTATTTTCAGAAATATTGGTACTATCTAAAGCCCATTGAAATTTCTAAACTGGTAATCAAAAAACTGGAATTAGATATTAAACAAAAATTTTTTTCTGCTAATGATACGTTCTATAGCGTTAGCGGAGTATTAAAACAATTTGGTGTAGATTACATCCATATTGAATACGATATAAATAAAGATGAATATCTGGATTTTATTGCTTCAAAAAAGCCTGACATTATTATTAGCTCTAACCCATTGATATTCAAAAAAAAGTTGTTAAGCATTCCAAAAATTTGCTCTATTAACCGCCATTCTTCTCTTTTACCCTCTTATGCGGGGCTATTGCCTGTATTTCACGCTTATCGTAAAGGTGAAAACTTTGTAGGCGTAACGATTCATACAATGGAGTCCAAAATTGATAAAGGGATTATACTCGCGCAAAAAAGTATTCAAATTGAACAAAACGACACCGTTGATCAACTCTATCAAAAATGTTTTGATATAAGTGCTGATTTGTGTTTTGAAGCGTTGGAAAAAATTCGTAATAATCAAATGGAAGCGGTTATTGCTAACGATGCAAGCCCATCTTACTATGCTTTCCCAAATAAAAAAGATTGGGCAGAATTTAGACAAAAAGGAGGCCGGTTTATATGATAGATAATATATTTTATCTCAATATGATTATTTCCCTAAAACCTGAATATATTTTGACTCATGAAAAAAGTATTACAATTTTTACCTTTACTTATTCTTTATATTATTAATATTGCTCTATTCTCTGATAATGAACCATTTAGAGACGAAGCAAGATACTTAATGTATGCACAGAACATAGCTAATGGATTTTATACCACTACGGAGAACCCTTATTTAATGAACGGTCCTGGTTATCCGATTTTCTTATCATTTTTTATGGGATTAAATCTTCCTTTGATCGTCCCTAAACTAGTAAATGGAGTACTTATTTTCTTAAGCGTATTATTTTTTTATAATACATTACTCTGCTATATTCCTCAAAAAAAAGCATTGCTTTTTGCTTATATTATGGGACTGTACTATCCAATGTTTAGATGGATGATACTAAATATCACCGAATCATTATCTTTTTTCTTACTGTGTGGGTTTTTATTTTATAGCATGAAGATATGCCGCATGGAAAAACCTAAGCTTTGGAATATAATACTTCCTGGTTTATTGATGGGATATCTTTTATTGACCAAGTTATTTTTTGTATATGTTGTTCTCCTGAGTTTAATAATAGGCATTTTTTATTATGTAATATTTAAAACTAAAACAATCGGAAGACTAAGCACTATAATGACTGTGGGGCTCTTATGTCTTACTCCTTATCTTATTTATACATATAAATTGACAGGTAGGAGTATGTACTTGGGTACAAATGGAGGGGAGCAGTTATATTGGATGACGACTGCCCATGAAAATGAATATGGTATGTGGTATGCCATTAGCCCTGAATTGAAGTATTTAGTATCTAATTTGCATCCCAATCACGCTGAGATTTCTGATTTGGTTGCAAGTAAATCCTTCGTAGAGCAAAATGATTTTATTACAAAAGCGGCATTAGAAAATATAAAAAATAACCCTAAGGATTATATAAAAAACATATTGCCTAATACTTTAAGGCTTATGTTTGGATACCCTTATTCGTATATGCATCAAAATATGTCTATGTATTATTACTTGATGATTAATATGCCCTTGATGTTAGCTTTTGCTTTATGCTTTTTTCCTGCCTATTTACATCGGCGCGCCATACCAACGGAGATAATCGGGATGGTATTATTCGTAATGATTTATTTCGCCGGTTGTGCCATGTTGTCCGCTGTTCCGAGGTATTTTTTTATGGCACTTCCTTTTATTCTACTATGGATAGCTTTTGTTAGTACATATTTTGTGCAAATAACATTTCAAAATAAGCTTAGCGACCCAAGCTAATCACGCTTGACTCATAATACAGCCATTAACAGAATTTGATATTAACAGATAATAAATAATCTTGATGAAAACGATGAAAATAGCATTTAAATTCTTTCCATTATTAGTGTTATACACAATTATTATATTGTTTTTATCCAAAGACTATTTTCTAAAAGATGAGGCGAGGTATTTCCAGTACGCTCATAATATTGCAAATGGCTTCTTTACAACCTCGGATAATCCTTATCTTATGAACGGGTTTGGATACCCTGCATATCTATCTATTTTTGTTGGCTTAGAATTACCCCTTATCGTGCCTAAATTATTGAACGGATTGCTTACATATCTGGCAATAATTTATTTATATAAAACTATATTGTTATTTACCGATAAAGAAAAAATAGCATTGGTTTTCTCCTATTTGTTAGGATTATATTACCCAATGTTTTATTTACTGGCATTAAACCAAACGGATTGTTTGAGTTTATTATTAACTTGTGCTTTTATTTACTTTACAATCAAGCTACTTCAATCGGAAAAATTAAATCTATTATCTACTTTAATACCTGGATTATTACTTGGTTTTTTAGCTCAAAACAAATTGGTTATCGGCTATTCTATTATCGCAATGCTTCTTTTTTCACTTGCTTATTATGTGATTTTTAGAACGAAAAAGAGCCTGAAATTCACGTTTATTATGGCAATTGGCTTTGCTTGTTTAGTTCCTTATTTTATCTATACCTATTCGCTTACGGGAAGAAAATTTTATTTTGGAACAAATGGGGGAGAAGCTTTATACTGGATGAGTACCAATTACAAAAATGAATTTGGTTCTTGGTTTGAAGTTGATTCTGTATTGGCGGGAAAAGTACCTGGGGTACATCCAGAACATATAAAGTTTTTGAGCGCAGTTAATTCAAAACCCTGGGTAGAAAGAAAAGATTTGCTTTCAGAAAGGGCAGTACAGAATATCAAAAATAGCCCTAAAGATTATGTGATTAATGTTGTATGTAATACCTTGCGGTTGCTCTTTGGGGTTCCATACTCGTATGCTTATCATAGTGTGGATGTGTATATTTATTTATTTTTTAATTCGATTTTCCTTATTCCACTTGTATTTACGCTTTATCCTGCATGGGTACACCGACTCAAATTGCCATTTGAAATAACTGGATTGACATTATTTATGCTTTGTTACTTGGGATGTCACATTTTGCTAACTTCAGAACCCAGATATTTTATATTAGCAATTCCATTTATTATAATATGGCTTGTCTATTTCTATAAAGAATTTATAAATGTCAAATTTTTATTTAAAGACGGCAGTTCACAAATTTCTATAATTACAAAGTAAAATCAATTTCAAAATACTGATGAATCAAGGCAGCCTTTTATTTGTCGTGGGTGCGCGACCGAATTTTATAAAGATTGCACCAATATGTATGGTACTTCAGAAAAAGGGAAACATTCCTTTTAAAATTGTGCATACCGGGCAACATTATGATTATGCAATGTCGGATGTATTTTTTGATGAATTAAACATTCCCAATCCCGATTTTCATTTGAGTATTGGTTCTGGTAATCATGGAAAGCAGACCGGTGAGATGATGGGAAAATTAGAAGAGCTATGCACTGATCATGCTTTTTCTGCTATTATTGTGATCGGAGATGTCAACTCGACCCTCGCAGGGGCGTTGGTGGGCGCAAAACTGAGAATTCCAGTAGTACACGTAGAATCTGGCCTAAGAAGCTTTAATCGTGCGATGCCGGAGGAAATTAACAGAGTGGCTACCGATCATGTTTCTGATTTGCTTTTTGCGCCTACGCAATTGGCTATGGAGAACTTGAAAAATGAAGGCTTGTCCAATCGCACTTATTTCAGCGGGGATGTCATGTATGATATGATTTTGAAAGGCTTGGAATTAGCGCAAGAAAAATCTGATGTGCTTAAAAAATTGAACTTAAATCCTGATGATTACTTTCTCGCTACTTTGCATCGTCCTTACAACGTGGACGAACCGGAGCAATTGAGCGCTATTATTAATGGTTTATCACAACTTCAACATAAAGTCTTGTTATCTGCTCATCCAAGACTCAGGAAGAATTTAACGCAATTTGGAATAGAGCCTGGACATAATATTCAAATCACCGAACCTTTTGGCTATCTTGATTTTATCATGTTGCAAAAAAATGCCAAAAAAATTATTACTGACTCCGGGGGGGTTCAGAAAGAAGCATTCTTTTTGCAAACACCTTGCGTAACGCTTCGTTCAGAAACAGAATGGGTGGAAACCGTAGAAACAGGGGCTAATATTTTGGTAACTGAAAGGTCTGAAAGTGCAATATTAGAAGCGGCTTCGCGACAAACAGCACCCCGATTTCATGAGCGACCTTACGGGCAAGGAGATGCCAGCGAGATCATTGTAAATAAAATGGAATCTTTATATTACGATTAAAATAAACTGTTTTGTTTATGAAAAACCCCGACGAATTATTTCGCCGGGGTTTTTCTTTTATCTGTAATAGCATATACTTTCAACGCAAACCGCGGGCGCGAAGATTCCTTACATATTGTGCTACGTTTTGCTCATGCTGGGCATTGGTTTTAGCGAAGGCGTGCAGACCAGAGTCGTCGCCAATAGCGCAAAAGAAAATATAATCATGTTCTTCTGCATTTAGCACCCCATCAATACTGCTAATACTTGCCATACAAATAGGCCCCGGAGGCAAGCCTTTGTACATATAAGTATTATAAGGTGAATCAAATTTTGTATGATAATCTGTGACGCGCTTTGTATCAAAATCGCGGCGGGCGAATACAGCGGTAGGGTCGGCTTGTAAGGGCATATCCAATTTGATGCGATTAATATACACACCTGCCATGCGTTTTTTCTCAGAATTCTGGTTAGTTTCCTTTTCTACAATGGAAGCTAAGGTATAAACCTGCGCCGGCGTAAAGCCCAATGCTTCTGCTTTTTCTCGTCGATTTTCTTTCGACCAAAAAGCATCGTGTTCTTTTATCATCCGATCTACAAACTCCTGGGGCGTACTATTCCAGTACATTTCATAAGTATTTGGAATAAAAAGACTCATCAAATTATCACGATTATAGCCGATGCTTTGTAAATAATTATCATCTTGTAATAATGTTAATATCATAAGTGAATCCGGCTCTATAAAGCGAGCCGCTTTTGCTGCGACATTCTCCACCAAACGTTCATTGGTAAATACGACATCAACAGGTGCTTGCGTTCCGCCACGTAAATGCCGGATTACCTGAATCATTGACCAGCCTGGCTTCAATTCGAAACGCCCACTGCGCATGGGGTCGCGCTTGTACTTCATTCTTTCCGACAACATGATAAATACTTGATCATTTTTCACAAATCCCTTTGCGGTAAGCGAATCCAGTACCTGTTCAAAAGTAGCACCTGTAGGGATTTTGACATAATAGTCGTCCAGAGTGAATGGAACGCCGCCACCAAATATCTTGCTGTACACAAAAATGCCAGCTGCAATGATAATCGCCAGCAATACCAATAGTTTTGTTCTTGAAGATGCTTTCATTAATACCTACTGAGTTTTGTGTTTAAAGTTATTTAAAAATACTTTTTCTATGATAACCCATCACAGCATCGTAATGCTTACTTCAGAAATCGCACTTCAATATTGTTCTCTTTCATTGGGAAAATCCTGCGATTTTACGTCTTTAATATATTGTTCCACCGCCTCTTTTACCAAATCAAATAAATCAAGATAACGACGCAAAAAACGCGGTTGAAAATCCTTCGTGATGCCCAGCATATCGTGCGTTACGAGTACTTGCCCATCCGTGTGTGGCCCTGCGCCAATGCCAATCGTCGGAATCCACAAGCTTTCAGACACTTTCTTTGCCAATTGCGCGGGAATTTTTTCCAAAACAATGCCAAAACAACCTAATTCTTGCAATAGTTGCGCATCATCCAGGAGTTTTTGAGCTTCTGCATCTTCTTTAGCGCGAACCGTGTAAGTCCCAAATTTATAAATAGATTGCGGTGTTAGTCCCAAATGCCCCATTACTGGCACCCCAGCAGATAAAATCCGTTTAACAGATTCTGCCACTTCTTCGCCACCTTCCAATTTCACAGCATGAGCGCCCGACTCTTTCATAATGCGAATCGTCGATTCCAATGCAATTTTAGAATTCCCTTGATAAGAACCAAAGGGTAAATCCACTACCACCAAAGCCCGCTGTACTGCTCTCACCACCGAAGCCGCATGATAAATCATTTGATCCAACGTAATAGGCAAGGTTGTTTCATGCCCGGCCATTACATTCGACGCAGAATCTCCAACCAAAATAACATCAATACCTCCAGCATCAAGGATACGTGCCATCGAAAAATCATAACCTGTGAGCACCGCGATCTTCTCGCCGCTGGCTTTCATCGAATGCAGCACATGAGTTGTAATGCGCTTAACTTCTTTATTTACAGACATTTTCTTCAAATTTGAAATTTGAAATGAGAAATTTGAAAAATTGGTTTCTCATTTCTTTAATGGCGAAATATATTAAATCTCTGAGAAATTATACTATAAACGCTTTAGTCGGCTGATTGCCATAGCATTCCTGCTATTTTTTAGGATTTTTTTTACATTTGCCGATGCTAAAAGCTTATTAAATGAAGGCATTCAACCATTTTATTACCCCGTTATCCTTTTACCTTATCACCCTTTCTCTTGGCCTCTTGGCCATTTCTTGCTCCACCGATTTTGAATTGGAAGCAGCGTGGAAGGATATTCCGGTTGCCTACGGATTTTTATCAAAACAAGATACCGCGCATTATATCCGGATAGAAAAAGCCTTTCTACAAGCTGGCGGCGATGCAGAGAAAATAGCGCAAATCGCTGATTCGCTGTATTACGATAACAAAGTGCAAGTGCAACTTCAACGCGTGAGCAATGGACAAACTTTTACACTTCAACGCATAGATGGTGCGGTAGATGGCTACCCGCGCAAGGATGGTATTTTTGCAACAGTTCCTAATATTTTATATAAAATCCGTGCATCTGAAATCCAACTCAAAGCAGGAGAAACGATTCGACTCATCATCAATCGAGGTGAAAATACAGTGCCCGTAACAGCGGAAACAACTATTTTGAGCGATATCGAACCGCGCGAAAGCAATCCTTTCAGTCCAGTGAATTTTGGCTATGACCGAAATGTAAGTTTTGCCTGGGATACCGATGTTTCGGCGCAGATTTTTGAACTCCGTTTAGTATTCCACTATTTAGAATCTACGCCTGGCAATCCCAATAATTTGATACAGAAAACGCTGACTTGGACAGTAAACGACGAAATTCTTCGTGAAGACAATGCTTCCAACCGTGTTTCTTACACCATTAAAGGCGAGGAATTGTACAAGTTTTTACAATCCAGCTTAGAACCGGTCAGCGACCGCATTCGCATCTTCGATTCTTTTGACGTTCAAATCACCGGGGCGGGGGAGGAGTTGGTAGAATTGTTGCAAGTTTCCCGAGCCAATTCGGGCATTACCAGTTCGCAATCCATTCCCATTTATACCAATCTTTCCGAGGGGCGTGGCATTTTTTCTTCCCGTGCTTACGCTACTCGCATCGGACTCACACTCAATTCTACATCCCAAGATTCTTTAAAAAATGGCGTTTATACTCGAAATCTGAATTTTCAGTGACTTAATAAGCTCATTTGCCAATGAGTATATCTGCTAATGAAATGTAGACCAATTGTCATTAAGACATCGGCAAATAGACATATCATCAAATCAATACTGCCGTTTTGTCACTTTTCTCAATTTTTCCTGTCAGGTATTCTTGCAAATCCTACTTTTTTAGTTCAAAAATGACAATTTGACCTTCATTTTCATAGAAAAACCTGCCTTGGCATAAGCCTTGATGATATAAGACCGTTGAACGCAAATTTTAAAAGACCAACAAAACAAAAGCATAACATGGGTAAAATTATAGGTATAGATTTAGGAACAACCAACTCCTGCGTAGCGGTGATGGAAGGGAATGAGCCGGTGGTGATTCCCAACGACGAAGGTCGGAGAACGACGCCGTCGGTAGTGGGTTTCATGGATAATGGCGAGCGCAAAATCGGCGACCCCGCCAAGCGTCAGGCGATCACCAATCCGCAGCGGACGGTTTTTTCTATAAAACGTTTTATGGGGCGGCGCTTTGGCGAAGTGACAACCGAGGCAGGCCGCGTGCCTTATAAAGTAGTGAAAGGTGAAAATGACACCGTGCGCGTGGATATTGATGGGCGTCAATATACCGCTCAGGAAATTTCGGCGATGGTTCTTCAAAAAATGAAGAAAACTGCTGAAGATTTTCTGGGGCAGGAAGTAACGGAAGCAGTAGTAACCGTTCCAGCATATTTTAATGATTCGCAACGCCAGGCCACCAAAGAAGCCGGTGAAATCGCGGGCTTGAATATTCGCCGTATCATCAATGAGCCAACGGCCGCAGCTTTGGCCTATGGTTTGGACAAACGCAACAAGGATATTACCATCGCGGTGTATGACTTGGGGGGCGGTACGTTCGATATTTCTATCCTCGAATTGGGTGATGGTGTATTTGAAGTGAAATCAACCAATGGTGACACGCACCTCGGTGGTGACGACTTCGACCAAGTGATTATTGACTGGCTGGCAGATGCGTTCAAATCGCAGGAAAATATGGACTTGCGTAAAGACCCGATGGCTTTGCAACGCTTGAAAGACGCTGCTGAAAAGGCTAAAATCGAGTTGTCCGCGTCCAGCGAGACAGAAATTAACCTACCGTATATCACTGCCAAAGATGGTGTGCCGAAGCACTTGGTACAGAAGCTGACTCGTGCGAAATTCGAGCAGTTGATCGATAAATTAGTAGAAAGAACATTAGAGCCTTGTCGCTTGGCTGTGAAAGACGCAGGCTTATCCAAAGACGATATCCACGAAGTAATTTTGGTAGGTGGCTCTACCCGCATCCCGAAAATCCAACAAGCGGTAGAAGAGTTCTTTGGCAAAAAACCAAATAAAGGTGTGAACCCAGACGAGGTAGTAGCCGTAGGTGCTGCTATTCAGGGTGGTGTATTGAGTGGTGACGTTCAGGATGTACTCTTGCTCGACGTGACCCCGCTTTCGATGGGGATTGAAACGATGGGGAATATGTACGACGTAGTGATCGAATCGAATACAACCATTCCAACCAAAAAGTCGAAGGTATATTCCACCGCTTCTGACAATCAGCCTTCTGTGGAAATTCACATCTTGCAAGGCGAGCGCCCAATGGCAAAAGACAACCGCACGATTGGCCGCTTTATCCTTGATGGTATTCCACCTGCGCCACGCGGTATGCCGCAAATCGAAGTGGTGTTTGACATAGATGCCAACGGTATTCTGAATGTTTCTGCGAAAGACAAAGGCACTGGCAAGGAGCAAAAGATTCGTATCGAAGCCTCGACCGGTTTGTCAAAAGACGAAATCGAAAAAATGAAGGCGGAAGCCGCTGCCAATGCCGACAGCGACCGCGAAGCACGCGAACGCGCTGAAAAACTGAACATGGCGGATACACTGGCATTCCAGACCGAGAAGCAATTGAAAGAATACGGCGACAAGATTCCGGCGCACAAGAAAGAAGCGATTGAAACCGCGTTGAACGATCTGAAAGAAGCGCATAAATCACAGGACTTTAGCCGCATTGACAGTGCCACCGAAGCGCTTAACAGCGCATGGCAGGCAGCCAGCCAGGAAATGTATCAGGCTACGCAAGAACAGCCAAATGCTGCTGATGGCAATGGCGCACAAGGCAGCAGCGCGACCGATGCCGAGGATGTCACCGACGTAGAATACGAAGAAGTGAATAATAAAGACAAGTAATTTACTTGTAGTGAAATAGAGGAACAGAAAGCCTTTCTGCGCAAGCGGGAGGGCTTTTTTATTGGAAATTGCACTTCTGGTACTCGACGTCGAAGCAACATACAGGAACGTTCCTATCTGACATATCAATGTTCCCCTGTCATATAGCAACATTGCCCTTCTGGGAGGCAATAATGACACTCCGGATAGGAATAATGACTCCTCGCATAGCAAAAATGACTCCCTGGGAGTCATTTTTGCTCTTTGCGATAGCAAATTTGACAAGCCAGGTAGGAAATTTCCCTCCTCAGATAGGAATGTTGCTATGCAAAGACCCAACGATGAGTGGGGGAGGGGCATTTTTGTAAAATAATGTGAATTACGAATAAGAACTATGATCAATAGTTGAAATATAAATAGTTACAAATAGCTGGGGATTGAAATGCAGCACTACGCCGTTAGGCGTTTAACATTGGTAGCCATTATGCAAGTATGCTTGTGTTCCGTTAGGAACTGAACCACTCGTAGTTAAGCTCCTAACGGAGCAAGCACGGAGATTTCTTATCGCTTCTACCGATCTATAAGCCCTGACGGGCTATTTTTATCATCACTTACGTTAAAATAGAAGCCCAAACCATCAATAATAAAACTTGGTATTGGGCATTTTTTCTTCGAGCCATTTCATTTGCCGGAGAAATTCATTGGCGGCTTGTAGCCCTTTTATTAAAGCAGGGTCTTTTTTCTTTAGCAGTTCTAGCCGTTCTCGCAGTTCTAGCAGTTCTCGCAGTTCTAGCCGTTCTCGCAGTTCTCGCAGTTCTCGCAGTTCTAGCAGTTCTAGCAGTTCTAGCCGTTCTACCAGTTCTAGCCGTTCTAGCCGTTCTAGCGGTTCTAGCCGTTCTAGCCGTTCTAGCCGTTCTCGCCGTTCTCGCCAACCATAAAGATAATACTCGTATAAATGGTAAAGCGTAGGAAATTGAATTTTATCAAAAGCAGTAATTTCTTTTAGAGTGGATAAATTGGTTAAGAGTTGTATTTTTTTGTATTCAAATTGCTTTAATGTAATGGAAACAATATTATCAAAATCTTCAATGGTTATTTGGGCAAGTTGTTTAGGCTTGCTTAATTCATTTATTGCAAACTCGCCGTTGGAGTTTTTAAGAAATTGTACTGCAAATTCATCTAGAAACCTTTTTGCGGCCTCCATCCCATTGAAATTGAAGCTTTTAAAAAAAGTAGGATTGTCAATGAACTCAAGCGCTAAGAAATACTCCAGGATGGATTTATGCGAGAATTTATAATAACCAGCAGCGTTGCGATTGAGCAAGGAGCGGCTTCTTTTTTCGCCTTCACTCAGTTCGGCGGTTTCCTGGCTTTCTATATCCTCCAATTGTAAGCCTTCTTTTTTACCAAATTTTTCATCTTTTGGAATAAATAAACCGCCTCGTTTTTCGCGGTTTTCATATAAGTCCACCGCCAGCTTTTGAGAAAATTCATAGAGTTTTTGCTTGAAGCTTTCCTGCGAGCCGTATTTTTCTATGATGCCCGGTTTATTCGCTTCTCGGTCCAACCATTTATCAATCATTACTTCATAAAGCTCATAGCTGTATTCAAATTTTTTATCACTTTTCACCAAATCCTCGATATGACTCAGCAGCATCGGGCGCACCATCAGGTTGGGGCTTCTTTGCACGATTTCATGGGCGCGGCGCAGCTTTTCCCAGGTGAAAAAATTCAAAATATTGTAGCGTTTGGCAAGATAGCGTTTGATATCTTTATCCGAAAAGACCGAAATATAAAGCTTTT
The DNA here is from genome assembly GCA_033761835.1 of Saprospiraceae bacterium. Lineage (GTDB taxonomy): Bacteria > Bacteroidota > Bacteroidia > Chitinophagales > Saprospiraceae > JADJNW01. The sequence continues at coordinate 6,165 of JANRME010000296.1, read as the reverse complement.
GAAATTGTATGGCTTTGGGATGCCCGCCAAAAGTGACATAGCCCGTTTCGTGCGGTTCTTCGTGTTGAGAAGGGAAAAACTGGGTGCGGCAGGTAATCACTATCTCTCGAAAATCTCCGACCAATTCCAATAATTCCTTCATTCGTTTTTGATAATCTTGCACCGCCGCATTGTCTTCATCAAAAGCATCGAGGAGAATAATTGTATCTTTCTTTTGGTCAAAATCCATTTTTTCTATACGCTCCAGCGAGTCTTTCCTGCCTAAAGGGAGGAGCATGATATTGTATTTGGGCTTGCCCCAAGTCCACTGCTTTTTATAAGCGAGGTAGAGATTAATCATAAAAGTGGTCTTACCCATACCCGAATCTGCGAGGAGCAAGTAAAATCTATTATCGTCGCCGCTTTGCGGAAATGCTTTTTTCAAAAATAAGGGAATCAGGCGATTACGCGCGGAGGCAATATATCGTCTGCCAGGTTCTTCATCTTCCGAGGGCGCTACGTTTTGATAATGAGTAGGAATGTAATAGCGTGTAGCATCATACACTTCCTGTGGGGTGTAATAAGGAAATAAATCTCGATTTAAAAGTCGCCGGTTTCTTCTGCGAATCATCCATTTTAAGAACTTCCAGAAGTAATTGAGCGCAGTAATGCCTATAACGATGAGAATGAAAAGAACAATCAACTGGGTCGCCCGTTTGTCGGGTAAGCCAAGATTTTTTAATAACTCGACGATTAGAGAAGCAATATCCAGCAACATGGGGTCATTTTATTTTGCCAGATGAAAGATAGGAAAAGAATTTAATAAATCATTTTATTGCCTCTTCCCTTCCAATCTATCCACATATTCCACATCGCCGAGGCGCACTTTGATCGGGAATTTGGCGGCTTGCTCCATTTTTACTTCGATCTTGCAAAAGATGGGGAGGTGTTCGTAGCGGTGGAGATTGGGGTAAGGGTTTGTGGGCTTATCGGGGGATAGGTTTAGAGGCTTAAAGGCGTTAGGGTTTAGAGGTAAATAGTAAATACTAAATGGAATATTGGAATGTTGGAATAATGGAGTTTTGGAATAATGGAAGGATGGAATGGTGGAAGGATAGAATATTGGAAGGATGGAAACAGAGGCGCTCATTTCCTGGCGCAATTCGGGGATCGATTTGCCAGCGATTTGGGCAGTAGCCGTCATTAAAACCAAAGCAAAACCAAGCGTTAATAAGCCAATTCTATATTGCTTCCGACTTCCCATTTCCGACTTCCGACTTCCCATTCCCCACTTCCGACTTCCGAGAACCTTCATATAATTCGTATTTCTGAAATTTACATTCCAATGCACCATTAAATAACGTCATTTTTTGCGAAGGACGCAAGCCGATATGCTTCAAAGCTTCCTGATTGGAAGAAATAATCCAGGCTTCGTAACCTGCAAACACTTGCTTGAGGCGATCTCCGATCATTTTATAAAATGCTTCGATTTCTTCCTCCTTGAGGCGCTCATCGTAAGGCGGATTGGTGATGAGCAGGCCGGGAGCCGCCGGTGGCACGAGTTTTTCGATGGATTGTTTTTCTACTTTGATACCTTGCCCTTCCAGATGCGCGGAGAAAATATTCTGTGCACTCACGCGAACCGCGCGCATATCTTTGTCGAAACCGAGGATATTACATTGTAAAGGAGTAATTTGCGCTTTAGCTTTATCTAGAATATCTTCCCAAAGCTTTTTATCAAAATCGCGCCATTTCATAAAACCAAAGGCTTGACGGTGCAATTGTGGCGACGTATGCGTTGCAAATAAAGCGGCTTCGATTATCAAAGTGCCGGAGCCGCACATCGGATCTACAAAAGTCGTTTTTCCATCCCAGCCGGAAAGCAGAATCATCCCAGCCGCTAACACTTCATTGATAGGCGCTTCGAGGGTATTGGCGCGGTAGCCGCGTTTGTGCAAAGAGTCAGCCGTGCTATCGAGCGAAAGCGAGCATTGATCCTGATTGATGTGTAGATTGACACGCAGGTGCGGAAACTCTGTATTCACATCAGGGCGGCGGCCTTTGAGATTGCGAAAATAATCGGCAATAGCGTCTTTGACTTTGAGCGCAGCGAATTTTGAATGCCGAAATATTTCGGAACTGGCGGTCGCGTCAATTGCAAAAGTTTTATCTACGTCCAAGTACTGTTCCCAGGGGATGCGTAGAATTTTTTTGTACAAGTCTTCGGGGCTTTTGGCAACAAAATCCTGCAAATGCACCAACACCCGCAGCGCAGTGCGCAACTCCAGATTGGCGCGATACAGCAGGCGCTTATCCCCTTCAAACTCCACGGCCCGCTTGAGTTCCTTGACCTGCGTGCCGCCCAACTGCCTGATTTCTTCCGCAAGCACCCCTTCCAGCCCCTGCATGGTTTTGACGATGATTTTCACAGATGAAAGTGATTTTTGGTAAAGGTACGGGGAATTAAATACTTTTTATGGTAAACCAACCATAGCAGCAGAATTCTTTGCTTCAGTCTTATTAAGTTTATCTTGCAAACGATAATTTAAATTTTAATTCAATGCAACAAACTTTAAGAATGTATCTTAGAATTTTAATGACTCCTGATGAGCTTGTTTATTTGGAGCAATTCATCAACTGGGCTGAAATACCTGTCTCAATTAAGAAAGAAGAAAATGAAGTGTACTGCTTTTTTCTTTTAAATCAAGATCATTTAAACTTTCTAAATTACATCATAGCATTTCGCCATTTCATAAATATTGAATGGATAAATACGCCGCCCAATAAGCAAACCCCTAATCATGGATACTGGGAGAAAGTTTTGGAACTTAAAGGCAAAATGAAAGTATCATAAGAATAAATTAGCATATTTATCTCGTCAGAGCCTCAGAAAAATTGCTAGCAATTTTTCTGAGACTCTACTAATGAACTAAGGAATTCAAAAGAAGCAAAGGCTGATTGTCAAAAATGCAGTGGACTTATCATTACAGGGTTATGTCGAGTATAATGATCAGTATAGTATATTGCAAAAGCAATTTTTTTTATCTAAAGATCATGCCACTGCATATTCCGAATACGCCCTAAGTTCCGGTGGTAAGAAACCAATCACAATATCGCTTTTAGGTACGTCTTGCGCTTCCAGCATTTCGCCGACTTCCCATTCGGTCATATTTTGTTGTATCCATACTTTGCCATCAATAATATCGAAATGTAAAGGGCAGTCATGCACAAAGCGATCCCCTTCCCAGCCAATAGTCACTACCTGGTAGCGATGATTTTCTTTATCGGCTATTAATTCATTACCGCCTTTTACATTGGCATAAGTAATTTGTGCGTATTCATTAAGTATATTTAAAATAGCCGCTTCATATTTTTTTATTTTATCCATTTTGTAATGATTTGTGAATGCTGATCATAAATAATAATTTTGAAATCCTCGTCTTGTATCAATTGCTGAATGACGGATTCTTCAAAAAAACGATTGAAAATGCTTTTCGGTATTGCCAGAAACAACATTCGCTCCGGCTGCATTTCTTTTAAAACACTTCGATAGATGACATATTTTCCTACTGCCTCGTATAATGCGGTAATAAACGATGGGCTACCAAAAGTTTTTATCTCAACGGCAATTTTGTCTGCGCCTCGTTCTGCGGCAATCACGCGCTCTGCTCCTAAATCAATCTGTACTTGTAGTTTTCCTATTTTGAACGAAAGCGGATCATCCGTAATTTGCCAACCGTCACTTTCCAAGGCCAACCGCACCTCGTCGTGAAATTTATCTCTTGCCATCCATTACCTTTTACTTCAAAGATACAAATGACTACAATGGTTCGCAAATATTATTTAAAATTTAGTCACGTAACATTCTACTCATATCGCAGCACTTCCACGGGGTTTTTTCTTGCGGTGCGCCAGGTAAGCACACTCACGGATAATAAAGTTATTATAATCAATATCATAACTGCTCCCGGTATATAATACCATTGAAAAGAAATACGATAAGCAAAATTATCCAACCATTGCTGTCCGGCCCAATAGGCTAAAGGTGCACCCACAATCAATCCGATTAAAGTCAACCAGATATTTTGTTTATTTAGTTGTAATAATAAATTTTGTATGCTGGCGCCGAAAACTTTACGTACGCCAATTTCTTTATTGCGTTGTTCTACGGTGAATAACATGATGCCATACACGCCGATGCAGGAAATAAGTAATAAGATCGCAGTGGTCACTTGAATAAAAACACTTAATTGTTGCTCATTTTGATAAGCTTCCGCGACCACTTCATCCAGGAAATTATATTCAAATGCCTGCTCAAAATTAAATGATTTCCAGACGGATTCTAATTGAGGAATAATGTTTTTTACATCCCCATTCATACGCAAAGCCAGCGCGTTTTGACGTGCATCTTCTGTCATCGTCCAAATGATGGGCTCAATGGACTGACGTAATGATTGAAAATGATAATTATTTACTACACCTATAATTTCGCCAGTAAATGTGGAATCTTGACCAACGTATTCTAATCCTTTTCCTGGTACATTTTCTATATTTCCTAAGCCCAGGTGCGTCACTGCTGCTTCATTTAGTATAAATTTATAATGTCGATCCGCGGGTGTATCAGTAAAATTGCGGCCTTGCAGGAGTTTTATATCATAAGTATTTAAAAAGCCAGGATCAACATAATTGGTATTCATTAAATAAACTTGATTAGAAGTATCTTCTGTTACTTGAAAATTAGCCTGAATATGCGGCGCAAACATCCCCGACAAAGCTGAAGACGTAGCTTCTACGCCTGTAATTTGTGAGAAACTCGTTTTTATATTATTAATCTGTGAAGCCACATCCGGCGCGCCGATATCAATCATTATTATTTGTTCTTTATCAAATCCTAAATCTTTATTTTGTAAGAAAAACAACTGATCCAACACGATCCAGGCGCTTAGAATAAAGAAAATAGCGATTGCGAATTGAAAACTTACCAGTACTTGTCGCAGATTAAATCGCCCGGAAGTTAATTGCTTGTTTTGTCGTAAACTTTCAAGCGGACTAAATTTTGATAAATAAAACGCTGGATATGAGCCTGCTACGAATGCTAATAATAATCCCAATGTAAAAAGTAATAACCAGTACTGATAATTATTTAGTACGCCTACTTGCAAATCGGTTTCCAACCAAGCTTCAATCGGTGGTAATAATAATTTTACCGTGATACTACTTAATATTAAAACGCCGAAAACAAGGACTATCATTTCTACTAAATGTTGACCCGCGATTTGTAATTTACCGGAACCCAGTACTTTGCGCACCGCAATTTCTTTAGCGCGCTTTGTACCTAATGCAACTGTAATATTGATGTAATTAATAATAGCAATCATTAAAATGAGAACCCCAAGCGCAAGTAATCCAAGCAAAGTGCCGCGATTTCCTTTACGCCCGAAATCAAACTGATAATCCGAAGCAAAATAAATATTATGCAATGGCTGTAATTCCGGCTTTAAAGCTTCATGTAATGATTCATCAAATTCGGCTTTTACAAACTGCTGGATATTATCATTTATATTATTAATTGAGGTAGGATCATTTACTTTTACAAAAGTGGAAAGCCCTGGTAGTAAAGAGGCATAATTATTATTTGAAAACTCCTCAACCATACGAAAAGAAGCAAGCATGGAGAATTCGATACTGGAATTGGGCGGTGGATTTTTAGCAACACCCGTGATCTTTACACTCAGATTTCCATTTGGTAATTGCAGGTTTAATAATTTTCCAATCGGATTTTCTTTTTCAAAATAACGCTCTGCCAACTCTTCTGTAATAATCATTCCATCAGGATGATGCAATGCAGTATTGGGATCACCTTTTATTAAAGTAAATGAAAAAACATCTAAAAAAGTAGAGTCTGCGAATAATATAATATTTTCATCAAATCGATTGGTTTCATGCATCACCGTAGCAGGGAAATAACGCATTCGGGTATAGGATTCGATTTGAGGGAAAAAGCGTTGAAACCCATCGCCCAAAGGCCGCGAGGAAGCAGCGTATTTCAGCGTTTTATCTGGCATACTGACCAGACAATTCACCCTTGCAATTCGGTTGGATTCATGGTGAAAGCGATCAAAACTAAAATTATAATAAATGTAATGTCCTAATAATAAAAATGCGCTTGTGCCTAAAAATAAGCCA
>JANRME010000295.1:0-7210 GCA_033761835.1 Saprospiraceae bacterium | reverse complement strand
TGCAGCGATTTTGATTCGCACGATGTTTTTATTAGCGCTGCTAGGCGTGATCATTTATTTTAGTCTTCAACAAGAATGGTTTTGGGTATTTATTTTCCTTTTGATTGGGCTTTCGCAAGTCTCGGCATTCACGCGCTTTGTAACGTATGCGGTACGCGAAGTAGGCGAATTTGCTTTATCGGCGCGGTATCGCGATTTTTCAAGAAATTATACCGAGCGCAGCGTTCCTTCACAGGCGCGGCAATTGCATCGGCATTTCAACGAAATTAATAGCGTTTTTCGACAACTCAGCCGCGAACGGGAAGCGCAATATCAATATTTGCAAAAACTGCTCGAGTTGGTGGATACCGGGATTCTTTCTTATGATAGCGAGGGCAATGTGGTCTGGATGAATGAATCGCTTAAGCGGATGACGGGCATTGTGTACTTGAAAAACCTGTCAGCTTTAGAAAAACGCGACCCTCTGTTGTACGAAGAAATCCAGCGGATCAAACCTGGTGATAAAAAAATTATTCGCATCAATTCCGAGAAAATTCCTACCAAAATATTAGTCTCTGCGACTGCTTTTCAAACTGATAATCAAATTTTTACGCTGGTTGCTTTTCAAAATATCAACGAAGCATTAGACGAAACCGAAGCCCAGGCCTGGCAAAAAATTCTGCGTGTGATGACCCACGAAATCATGAACTCGGTCGGCCCGATCACTTCCCTTGCCGATACGATCAAGGGGCGCTTGCCGCAACGAAATGGCCTGCCGGAGGTTATCGCTGATCAATTATCGGATGTGGAATTGGGTTTGGATACCATCCGCAAGCGCGGGCAGGGGCTGCTGCGCTTCGCAGAGATCTATCGCAATTTCAATAAAATCGCCCAGCCGCAGCTTTCCACCTTCTCTGCTTTGGAGTTATTTGAAAATATCTATCAACTCATGGAACCCAGTCTGGAGCGCAAAGGCGTGGACATGGAAGTGGTGCTAAAAGATACCAAATTGCAATTCGAAGCCGATAGAAACCTCATCGAGCAGGTACTCATCAACCTGATTATTAATGCGATTGACGCCGTGAAAGAACGCACCGATCCTATGGTCACGCTTACTGGCTACCGCACCGACAGCCGCGTCGTGCTGGAAGTTGCTGATAATGGCGCTGGAATCCCCGAAGAAATGATGGAACGCATTTTTATTCCGTTTTTCAGCACCAAACAATCCGGCAGCGGCATTGGCTTGAGCCTTTCGCGCCAGATTATGCTCTTGCACAAAGGCAATATCCAGGTGCGCTCCACCGAGGGCAAAGGCAGTACCTTTATGCTGACATTCCCTGTCTCCGAGCGCTAAACGTGTTTCTTAGAATCACCAACTCTGCAAATAATAAATTCGGCACCCAGCAAAACCAACTGATAAATCGATACGTAGGAATAAATTCCCAGCCAAATCCGAAAGTGAATAATGGTAGCCAAATCCGCAGCGTCACCGCCGCAAAAGTCAAAGCAAAACTCCGCACCATCCATCGATAATGCTCATCCACATTTTTCTGTCGAATGCGCAGGTACGCCATGCTCGTCGTGTACAGCCAAGCCAGCGCCAGCCCTGAAAATCCCAGCGTAGAAATGATGCCACCAGTAGCAAACATCGCAATAGCCAAACCCGCCAGACCGCCCGTCAGACAAGCAATGATGTAAATCTTACCTAAATTGCGATGGAATTTCAAATAACGATTGCGAAGCCTCGGAAAAAACTGAATCGGCCCGACGAGCAGCGCCAGCGCACCAAATACCACATGAAAATAGAAAACCGTACGGTAAGCATTATTGTCCAGCAAAGTTTTGGCTTTGTCAAAAAGAACGCCCTGTACCTCCAGGTTCAGATAACGCAAAGACACAAGCCCCACGCCCAGCGCGAGAAAGGCAATCAAAATGCGGATAGTGATTTTCATTGGAGGAATCTTTTATCCAAGATGTAAGCAAAAGTTTTTACCCTCATTATCTTAAAAAGAAATCACGCAAGTTTATTTAACAGGTAATTCTCTTATTCTAATCCCATTATCATCAATGGTAATTAAAGCGCCTTTTCAACAGAGGATTTTAAAGTGCTATAATGATCTTTAAAAAATTGAACAAAAATTTCTTTGGAAATTTGAGTAAAACGAAAGGTAATAACGCTTGGCAATTGATCGCCAGAAAGCGCAAGATTTTCATCTAATAGGAAGGACATGACTCAGGATGCTTTTTGTAAAGGGATATAAATCTCTTGCATATTACTCGCGGCAAATGCTAAAGCCTCATAAATATCTTCCTTACGGAGGCGAGGGAATTCCTGTAGCATGGTTTCGATGCTTATGCCGCCAGCCAGGTGCGCCAGAATAGAAGAAATGGTAATACGCGTACCGACGATATACGGTCGCCCTGTGCAAACCTCTGGGTTGACGCTGATACGAGGGAAATTAGCAAATCTATAATCCATAATCACATCACTTGTACAAAAGTAAGCATTTATTGAAGCAAAAAGTTCCAAATAACACGGCTTGTTCTTATAATCTTTAGTTTTGCTCATTATACAAAAATATACCAGCGAACTTCCCAAAAGGATGGCTATGCCATAGTCGCCGCCAGTGTATTTACTTCGAATGAAAAACTTCGTGGACGTGGATTTTTAGTATGGCAAGAGGAATCAACTCGCTCCATATTTGATATAAATATATTATCTTGGCACTCATATCATGGTTACAACATAACCCCTCATGAGCGAAGCCAACGACAAAGCTGGACGCACCCAAACAGCAGAAGAGATTCCCACTTTTGTGCGAGGTACGAATTACCTCCTGGCGATCGCCATTGATGACTATCAGCATTACCGCAAGCTGCATAACTGTGTCAAAGATGTCACCGATATAAAGCATGAACTGGTGGAACGCTACGATTTTGAGGAAGAAAATGTCCGTATCATTTCCAATGAAGAAGCCAACCAGCGCACCATCCTCCGCGCTTTGGATGAATTTTATACCAAAATAGGCGAACACGATAGCTTTACCCTGCTGTACTCCGGGCACGGCGAGCACCTGGCGGGTCGGAATATCGGCTTTATGATTCCAGTGGATGCGAAGGATGAATACGAATTCCTGGATTTAAGCGTCATCAAAAACCGCCTCGACTCTTTCCGCGCCAAGCACATCTTTGTCGTATTTGACGCTTGCTTTGCCGGGCTGATACTGACGCAGCGGAATGCTTACCGCAATGCCAATATCCCCGAGAATTTCCCTTCGCGCTTCGCACTTACTTCGGGAAGGAATAGCCCGGTGAGCGATGGCTTTGTCGGTGAAAATAGTCCTTTTGCCGAAGCCCTGCTCACCAAGCTGCGCGACAATGACGACCGACTTGGTGCAGTCGCCCTTGCACAAGGTGTACTGGATTTCTTTCGCACAAGAGGGACGGATGAAGACCAACTCCCCGATTTCGGGGTCATCAATACCAATGCCAAATACCGCGGGCAGTATTATTTCTACCCGAAGAATTTTGAAGTAAGCCTCGCTGCCCAGCAGAAAAAGATAACCGAGCTCAATGTAGCACTGGACTTGATAAAGCAAAGGGAAACGGAACTTGAAGTCTCCCTCCAGGAAACCCAACAACAAAAAAATCGCGCGCAGCGACAGCGCCGACTGGCATTTATATTATTAGGTATCGCTTTAGTGATTGGGTTATTTGCAATGATACAAAGAAACACCGCCTTAAAACAAACCCGTATCGCAAAATCACAAGCATTGGTATCCAAGGCATTAGTTTTAAAAAATCAATATCCTCTTTTCGCATTAAGATTGGCAGAAGCAGGATATAAATTGTACAATAGTCAAGAAAATTTTGATGGATTTAATGATATAGCAAACTCCAAATCTTTTTTTTATAAGAAATTATTTCGACATAACTCCGCTATCAGGTCAGTTGCATTTTCCCCAGATGGCAATTATATCCTCTCCGGCAGTTACGATGGTACAGTAATCTTGTGGGATTTGAATGGGAAGCTTCTACGGATTTTCAAGGAGTCTTCTAAACCTGTGACCTCGGCTATTTTTTCACCCGACGGCAAATACATTCTCTCTGGTAATCTTGATTCTGAAGAAATTTTGTGGGATTTGAATGGCAATCGCTTGCAAGAATTCAAGAGAAATCACTGGAGTGGCGGTGACGTTGCGTTTTCCCCGGATGGCAAAACTATCCTTACTAATAGTGGCGATTCTACGGCAATCCTATGGGATTTAAATGGCAATCGTATTCGGGAATTCAAAGGAGATGACAGATTGAGTTCGGTTGTATTTTCCCCGGACGGCAAAACCATCCTCACTCAGAGTGGCGGCGATTCTACGGCAATCCTGTGGGATTTAAATGGCAAGTTCTTACAACGATTCAAGTATACTTCGCAAGTATTATCTATTGCATTTTCTCCAAATAGCAAGTATATTCTCACAGGTGATTTAGACAATTTGGCTATTTTATGGGATTTGGAAGGTAAACCTTTACAATATTTTAAAGGTCATACTTCCTGCGTTTTGTCGGTTGTCTTTTCACCCGATGGCAAATCCGTCCTGACTGGTAGTGAAGACTGTACCGCCATTATGTGGGATTTACAAGGCAATCCTTTACTGGTCTTTAAGGGACATACCTCCTCTGTTTCCTCTGTTGTCTTTTCGCCAGATGGCAAGTCCATCCTAACTGGTAGTTACGATAGTACAGTACTCTTGTGGGATTTAAATGACAAGCCTTTTCTAAAACTCACAAGCCATACCCAACATATCACCTCGGTTGCATTTTCCCCAAATGGGCAATATGTACTAACTGGTAGTCGTGACAACACTGCCATTCTATGGGATATACGAGGTAATTTTTTGCAGGCCTTTAAAGGGCATTCTGATGATGTCAGGTCAGTAGTTTTTTCGCCTGATAGCAAATTCATTCTCACAGGTAGTTATGATAATACTGCCATCCTATGGGATATACGAGGCAATCTTTTACAGGTCTTCAAGGGACACAACTGGTCTGTCTTGTCAGTTGCCTTTTCACCTGATGGCAAGCTCATCTTTACCGGAAGTGGAGACGGTACGGTAATCCTCTGGGATTTGCAAGGCAATTCTTTACAAAAATTCAAGAAAAATAATGGGGCTGTCTTGTCAGTTGCATTTTCACCCGATGGCAAGTCAATCCTGACTGGTAATCAGGATAACAATGCAACATTGTGGGATTTGCAAGGCAATCCTTTACAAAGTTTCAAAGTACATATCGCATATATTACTGCTGTTGCTTTTTCACCTGATGGCAGATTTATACTCACCGCTAGCAGAGATAACACAATAGTCCTCTGGGATTTGAAAGGAAATATCTTGCAGCAATTTAAAGGACATAATTACTATGCCACTTCGGTTGCCTTCTCTCCGGATAGCAAGTATATTCTCTCTGGTGGTTTTGATAGATTATGTATTTTATGGGATTTGAAGGGTAATTTTTTGCAGGCTTTTGAAGGACATACCTCTTCTGTTACCTCTATTGCCTTTTCGCCTGATGGCAAGTCGATACTTACTGGTAGTGAGGATAATACAGCTATCCTCAGAAAAAATATTTTCTATTTACTTAATTCCGGTACTATAGCCCCCCTCACCCCCGAGCAGAAAAAGGAATATGGGATAGACTGGTAGATAGTCTATAACTGTGATGGGTTTGATGTTTATGATGAATGTGATGCCCTTCTCGCAAATGCATCACAAGCATCACGGCTATCAAATAAAATTATGATTCGGACATTATTTAAACTGTTATGAATTTGATACGTGTGATTTTCATGATGCACCTTACGTTTTGCCATCATATCAAAAGCATCACATCCATCAGAAAAATCAAGGTGAGACAATAAAAAATATTTGCATATTTCACAAAAACCATTATTTTTGTATAGCATTATTACACAAACAGCGACTTACCCAAACAAGCTTATATCAATACATAAGCAATTTTTCTTCCCAACAAACAAACACATCTTTTAAGGCATTCCGGCTGCTAACAGCAGTAGCACTGATTTTATTGGCTTTTATGGCATTTTGATAGTTGAAAAGAGTCTTGCCCGACGGCTGGTCAGGCTTGTCCAACGGCTGGGCAACGTTGCCCAATGACTGGTCAGGCTTGCCCGAGGGTTGGTCAGGCTTGCCCAATGTCTGGACAACGTTGCCCAATGACTGGTCAAGCTTACCCGATGGTTGGTCAGGCTTGCCCAGGACTTCGGCAAGCTTGCCGAAGGATCGAGCAAGGGGTTTGCAGGAACTTGTAAGCTTGGTGTAAGAAGATGCCAATTTTAAATGATCTATTGTAATTATTTATTCACTATTAATAATTTCATAGTTATGGCGAAAGCTTATTATTTGCCAAAGGGCGACGAAGACCGGGCGATCTGGCTGAGCAATATTGCGGCCAAGCTCCCTAATTATGCTACCAAGTACGGCATCATGCCGGAAGAAACGATGGGCACTCAAAGCGATGCGGTGTATTTTGATGGGGTTATCAAGTATCATCACCAACAAAACGCTTTTATAAGGTCTCTTACCGACTACAAAAATGGGGTGCGGGATGGCGTGGAAAATGGCGGTACGCTTCAGCCACCGACTCCTCCGATGATGATGCTACCTCCACCTGTAGCGCCGGGTATCTTCAAGCGGGTGAAAGCATTGGTCAATCGAATTAAATCGCATATCAATTATAGTATAGCTGATGGTCTTGATCTGGGTATCGAGGGCGCTGAAAAGACGGTGGAAACTTCTTCTACTAAACCAACCGCCAATCTTCGCCTCAGCGATGGCGGCCATCCTGAACTCCTCTGGGTGAAGCATAATTTTGATGGTATCGAAATTCATAAACAGGTAGATGGCGGTGATATGCAGTTTTTGGCGATTGATATGCAGCCGCATTTTGTTGATCTATCGGAGTTGCCGCCGCCGGGTAAGAGCACTGTGTGGACTTACCGCATTATTTATCTGCTAAAAGACAAGCGTGTGGGGCAGTGGAGCGATGTGGTGCGTGTGACGGTGACGGGGTGATTTTGGTGTGAGGGTGTTTTGGTTCGAAAGTGTTTTGGGATTACGGTTTTTTAAGGTTATACATTTTAGGGTTCATGTTTTAGGATTATTGAATTTTGATTTCATGTATTACTGCTTTAACGGCAATCAAGCTTTATTGCTTGCGA
>JANRME010000294.1:0-9595 GCA_033761835.1 Saprospiraceae bacterium | reverse complement strand
TCGTGTTCTCTTCCTTGTCGTCTTGATTACAAGCAGTTAGTAAGCCAAAGATTCCAATAACAGTCAGCAGGATGATTTTTAAATGTTTCATTTGTAGTTGTAAATTGTTTAAAAAGTGATTGAATGCTGCAAAATTGAGCGCTCAGGGTGAGTCGAGTGTTCTGTGTTATACATCCGAACAGCATTTTTTAGAAAAATAAAAAGACAGAAACCAGGCATCAAAGGCTGGAATATGCTGGAGAACCGACGCGGTTTCAGCTATTTCTTTGTAAATCAAAGTATTTAGCTACTTAATTGTTATGAATTGCTGTTTGACGAAATTCACTCGGCGAAATGCCCGTCACTTTTTTAAAATGAGTGTTAAACACCGTTTTTGAATTAAATCCTGCTTCATACGCAATGCCTACCATGTTCAGGTGCGCGTGCGCGGGGCTGGAAAGGAGCCGTTTGCTTTCTTCAACGCGATAGCGATTGATGAATTGGAAAAAATTTTCATTAAAACCTTCATTCAACAGATAGGAAAGTTCATTGGTACTCAACTGCAACTGCTGGGCGAGACTCGGTAAGCTAAGATCGTTTTCCAGATACGGTTTTTCAAGTTCCATCCATTGCAGAAGCTGCGCTTTGCGTAAATCCAACTCCTCAGCAGAAAATAATTTCCGTTTTTCCGATTTCGGCGCGTCTGCTGTTTCAATGAGCGCAGCGATTTCTGCTTTTACTTCTTTTGAAAATGGAAAGATAACTCGTTGATTTAGTGAATAATGCGCCACATAAAAAATGCCAAAAACATACCCGACCCTTGCTATGGGTTCAAAAAAAGGAAGGAGCTGATCGCCAAACCAGAGCAGTGCCAGGAAAACAGTGCCATAAGCGGTGCGCTGCAACCAGTGCAAGTGGATGGGCTCTAAAGTAGCCGCAAAAAGTCGAATATGATGTTGGTGTTGGTGCAACAATCGCAAGGATAACTCCATGTAAATAATAAACTGTAATAGCAAAATGTAAAAGAAAATACGCCAATTCCAAGTGTCCAGCGCTTCAGCTACAAGATCACGTTTAGTAGTCGCATCTGTTAAAAAAAAGGATAGCTGTGACAATGCAAATAGCAAAGCAGGAATGAAATGCAGCCCTTGTTGCCAGGTCATCCGCACGGCAGGGAAAGTAAAACAACGCACACTTAAAAAAAAACTTGGAGCGATGATAAAAAACAAAATATCTGAAATACCAATCAAATGGGGCATTTGCCTGTAAATTCCAAAAGCAAAAAAGGCATTATCAAGCGCCATTCCTGTACACCCCATCAAAAACACACCAAACCAGCGATTGGCAGCCAGATTACCGTCTTTGTCGCGGGTAACAATCAAAAAAGTAAGTAACGTAAGGCTCCCAAAGATCAGGGCACTTATTAAAAGATACATATTGAAAAGAGAATTTACGCTGTGTAAAAATGTGTATTTTCATCTTAAAAATAAATAACTTTAAGCATTCTTCCTATTGGTATTTTTATAGACTTTCTTAAACTAAAATGGAATGAAACGACGAGACTTTCTAAACCAATCCTCCAAAATAGTCGGTAGCGCTGCGATTGCGCATATTTTACCTTCCACGGTTGTTTTTGGCAATCCTTTTTTTCCGGCGGATAAAATTCAATTTGCCCTTATTGGTTGTAAAGGAATGGGCTGGTCGAATCTTACAGCACTGCTCAAAACTGGTGAAGCGGAATGTGTGGCACTTTGTGATGTAGATGAGAATATATTATCACAGCGTACTGCCGATTTGGAAAAGCTCGGTGGCAAAGCAACTACTTATACCGATTATCGCAAAGTACTGGAGCGCAAAGATATAGACGCGGTTATTGTTGCTACACCCGATCATTGGCACGCACTCATTACCATGGAGGCTTGTATGGCGGGCAAAGATGTATATGTAGAAAAGCCTTTGGCAATTACAGTGGAAGAATGCAATGCAATGGTGGCGGCTGCCCAAAAGTACCAACGCGCCGTGCAGGTAGGGCAGTGGCAGCGTAGTCAACAACACTTTCAAGATGCCGTAGCTTATGTACGTTCGGGTAAATTGGGCGAGATCTTTGGCGCACGCACCTGGATTGCCAGTACACAACCTAAACTGCCGGTAGTAGCAGACGGACCTGTGCCTACAGGAGCGCATTATGACCTATGGTTAGGACCAGCGCCCAAACGTCCATTCAATCAAAATCGCTTTCATTACACCTTTCGCTGGTATTGGGATTATGCGGGCGGCTTGATGACCGACTGGGGCGTACATTTATTGGACATTCCTGTGTTTGCATTGGGCAATGCCGCACCAAAATCCATCTTTTCCTCGGGTGGAAAGCGCGTATATCCGGGTGATGCCCGCGAAACGCCGGATGTACAAATGACGGTATATGAATTTGACAAATTTCAGCTGACCTGGGAACACGCGATGGGCTCGCGGAGTCATTATTCTGGCAAAGGGCACGGCATTAGTTTTCAAGGAGAAAAAGGCGTGCTGACTGTAAACCGAAGTGGTTGGGAAGTAATTCCGCATGATGAAAAACAATTGGAAGCGATGCCCTGGACAAAGCAAAGCGATAATGGTCTGGAAAAGCACATGGTCAATTTTGTAGAAGTGATCAAGTCGCGGAAGCTGGCTGATTTAAAATGTTCGGTAGAAGAGGGCGCTAAAATCGCCATTTTGTGCAATCTGGGCAATGCCTCTTTGCGTGTAGGGAAGCCTTTGCAGTGGGATGCCGCCAAGCAGTTGACCAATGACAAAAAAGCAAATAAAATATTGGCTGCCAATTATCAAAATGGGTGGAAATTGCCTACGGTTTAATGTACGGGCGAGCTTCAGTCGCCCTCGCACAAATGTTATTCAATGGCGGTGACTGAAGCTCGCCGATACAAGCACGAATCATGAAACAACTACTCTTACTTCTTGCAATCACTTTGATTGTAACAACTGTTTTTTCACAAAATGGTCAATGGACTTCTCTTTTCGATGGAAAAACCTTGAAAGGCTGGGTGCAAAAAGGCGGCAAAGCAGCTTATAAAATAGAAAATGGCGCAATTGTAGGGTCTTCCGTGGCAAACACACCTAATTCTTTCCTTTGTACAGAAAAGGAATACGACGATTTTATCTTAGAATTGGAGTTATCCGTAGATGATGGATTGAATTCAGGGATTCAAATTCGCAGTCGTACACAGGAAGGCGTCAATAATGGCAATGTTTTTGGCTGGCAAATCGAGATTGATCCTTCTCCAAGAGCCTGGTCGGGCGGTATTTATGACGAAGGTCGGCGTGGATGGCTCTATATTCCAAGCATCAATCCTGCTGGGCAGAAAGCATTCAAAACCAAGGAACAATGGAACAAATATCGCATTGAAGCCATTGGCAATACCTGCCGCACCTGGATAAATGGAGTGCCTGTAGCGTACTTGGTGGACACCTTAATCGAGAAAGGTATCATTGCATTGCAAGTGCATTCCATTGGAAAGCCAGAAGATGTGGGTAGAAAGGTGCGTTGGCGCAATATTCGTATTCAAACGGGTAAGAATCTGAAAGCCAGTCCTTTAGATGATTGCCCTGTGCAGAATATGGCGTTGAATAACTTAACCGAACAAGAGAAAAAGCAGGGTTGGAAATTATTGTTCAATGGTAAAGATTTGAGTGGCTGGCATACAGCGTTCAAAACGACGCCCCCTATGGAAGGTTGGTCGGTGGCAGATGGTATTTTGAAAATACAAGGCTCAGATGGCTCTGAATCAAGGAGTTATGGGGATATTTTAAGCGATGAAAAGTTTGGCGCATTTGAAATGACCTTTGAATTTAAACTGACCGAAGGCGCTAATTCCGGCATTAAATATTTTGTAAATGAACAATATGATTCTAAAGGCGGCTCTGCCATTGGTTTAGAGTATCAATTGCTCGATGATGCCCGACACCCGGACGCGAAAGAGGGCGTGGTGGGCAATCGGACGCTGGCAAGTTTATATGATTTGATTCCATCAACGAAAGTAGAGCCTCGTTTTCAGCGTAAAATCGGCGATTGGAATTATGGGCGCATCGTTGTGTTGCCTAATAACACCGTGCAGCACTGGTTGAATGGCTTCAAAGTGATTGAATATGAACGTGGTAGCAATATTTATAGAGCCTTGGTGGCGAGAAGTAAGTATGCCGTTTGGGGTGATGGCTTTGGCATGTCGGAAACCGGACCTATTTTATTGCAAGATCATGGAAATACAGTTTATTTTAAGAATGTAAAGATTAGGAAGTTATGATATTGAGATATTAGGATATTGTAATACCTCAATATCATAACTTCTGTTGTAAATAACTCTTAGGTCGTACACCCACAATCTGATAAAACATATTACTAAAAGTAGGAAAACTATTATATCCTACTTGGTAAGCGATTTCATATACGCTCATTTTGGTCGTGGAAAGCAGCGCCAGCGCGTGAATAATTCGCAAGGTTCGCAAGTACTTGATATACGACATCCGCAAATCATTTTGAAACAAACGCGCCAAAGAGCGCTCGCTCAAGCCAAACTGCTGCGCAATTTCGCTCAAATGCAAGGTGCTGGAGATATTTTCTTGCAAGTAAGCGGTTATTTTTTTCAAGCGGCTATCCTTAGCTAATGGCAAGCAGAAAGGCAGTCTGTGCTTACTTAACTCCGGCAGAATCGCTTTGATCGCCATACCAAATGTGAACCGATTTTCATTTTCCGGTGAAATAACGCCCTCCCACTCTTTGGTATAATCTATCATTTCCAACAACAGATCGTTGACCGGATAAACCCCTATTTGTCTGAAAAAGTCAGGATCACTTAGTTTCGCCTGAAAATACAGTGTTCTTAATGAAACTCCAGATGTCTCCGTATGTATAAAATAGCGAATACCGCATGGAATCCAAATGTAATGGCGCGCTAATAAATACCAGGTTTTATCCTCTGTAAGGATATACGCGGTGCCGCCTTCGATATAAATCAACCTATCCGTATCATAAGCATCCATAGGCATTCCAGCCTCATCAGACGCTTGGGTATCAGAGGAAACAGGATGTAAGTAGCGTGCTTTAATTATTTGCTCACGAATTTGATTCATGATCTAACTTTTTAAATTTTAATAGACAATAAAGCATTTTAAATAACCTGGTTATATCTGGTATAGGGTGATTATCAAAGTTTTATTTTTTCCAACACCAATTGCCCAATTTTTGCCCCTTGCTCATTCCCCATGTCACAATCCGAACGGTAATGAATACCTGCATACACCCGACTGATAGAAGCCTCTATGGCTGCTTGTCGGAAGGAGGTAAACGATCGCACAGGAAGTCCATATTCTTCTTCGGTTGTATCTGTATATGCTTGATTGTCACCAAATAAACCTGTAAGCACTTCAGCTGCTGAAGAGGAAATCGTGCTATGCCCACTGGTATAAGCCGGAAATGGCGGTGAAATCAGATAAGGATGCCATTCTTTATCAATTTTGGCACTGATGATCGTTTCCGGTCGAACACGAAGACTGTGGTATTTTTCATACCAACAACTGATAAAAGCCTCATAAAGCCCCAAGGAAGTAAGTGCGTACGCTTTTAAAGAGTCATAAAAACCTACTTTCTTTTCCTTTAAAAACAATTGACAGATGGCTAACCAATGCCCCCCTGGTGTCATCTTTTTATCTTGAAACATCAAGTGACCTCTGTGGCGCGATACAAACGGATTGTCATCCCAAAAAATGGCGATATTTTCCTGTTCCTCTGTAATCGTCTTACTGATTTCATATACTTCCTTGACTTCTTTCCAGAAAGGGCTGTTTGGGTCTTCATTATAAGGTTCGGCAATTGCGGCTCGGATTTGACTTGCCGAATCCGTTACCATAGTTGCCATTTTTTCCCAATGTGGCTCCAAGCCATCGGCATAATCAGGAGGCGTGGGAATCCAGCGCCCTGGCTCTGCTTTCACCTCAAATCGCTCCATGCCACGCGTCTCGGCATAATTATCCTTACTCATCCGCCGGAGAATTACGTCTGCAACTTGTTGTCCGAATGCTATTGAGCGCTCGAAAATAGCTTGTGATGATCGCCCTTTGAGTTCCGCCAGCGTTTTTTGTTCAAAATCTTGAATTTCCTGCACCGAAAAAACCACTTTGGGCGCTGTCGTACAAAATGCTTTGATCGCAGCCACTGCAAAATCATATTCTTCACCACTTTCGGGTGTTATCATTTTTTCAAAACCATGCAATTGATCAGTAATAGATTTGGCATCCGGTTGAACAAATTTTCCAGCCTCATACGCCGCCAACAAAGGATATACATACACTCGACTGGCTACCGGCGGGCTAAAAATATCTTTGACAATAATATCGGTGAGCTTTTTTTGAGCAGCGTGCAAATACTCGGTGTCCGTCATCATTGACTGCGACGGCTCTGTCTCTCGGCAGGCATTAATAAATACCACGCCGATAAGTAATAATCGGATAGTCAGTTTCATAACTAGTGCTTTCTGTTTGTGACTTTTAAGTCTAAAACAAAATGGCGTTTAACAATTCATAAAAGGCTGTTTTCATTGATTTTGCGGGTTGGCTTATTGTTGCTGTCGAAAAAAGTGATTTCCGCTATATCTTCATTGAATTGGATCGTCCGTGATACTTGCGATAGAAATGTACTACCCCAAGGAAACTCTTCCAAGCGCTGTTGCTTATTTTTAAAGGTCACCAAAGCTTTTACTTCACTGGCATTCAATCGAATGGTTTTAGTGGTGGAATTTCTCAGCGCAAATATTTTTAATGCATCCCGATTTTGGGTAGCTATTATCATTTCTCGATTGTCTGCCAAAGCCAATCGGGTCAAAGCTCGGGCATCTTTCGGAACAAAAAAATGACTTTCGTTAATACCCATGGATTTAAATTGATTTTTACCAATGTTTTTTAGAGTAAGCCCGTTGAAAGCATCGGCACGGCCTTGCAACAATTCCATGCCATAATCATTGCCGACCATCAAAATATCCAGCAGTCCATCCTGATTTACATCATAAGGCAGAATACCATAAACCGGCGCTATCTGAGCTTGTGTTGGCAAGGCACGCAGCTTGAATTTTCCATTCCCCAGGTTTTCGACGAAGCTGCTCTGCATCCAATTAGTTTTCAGGATTTGCACACCTTCCAATTCTTGTTTAGTGAATACTTCCGGCGCAGTAGCATCGCCATAAGCGCCATACGTTTGAAATTTGCGGCGTATCAAGATCAATTGCTTGAGCATATCGTCGCGGCTATGGTAGAAATATTCATTTCTTTGCCCGAGTGAATCCTCCCAATAGCAAGAAATAAAAGGGTCGTACAAGCCATTATTATCAAAATCCTTGGCATACAAGTGGAGTGGTTCTTCTCCATTGCATTTGAAATAGGTATTTTCACCAAAATTTCCGGCTATATAATCTATGTCACCATCATTATCAAAATCAGCGCCTGCAAGGCTTGTCCACCAACCAAATTGATCGCCAATGCCGGTTTGAGTAGTCACATTTTCAAAGGCTTCATCTTTATTTTGCAAAAAAGTCAAAGGCATCCACTCCCCTGCCAGGATTAAATCGATTTTGCCATCATTATTAAAATCGGTCCAAAGCGCGTCGCTGATCATTCCAATTTCAGAAAGCTCCGGGCAAACTTGTGCCGTCACGTCAGTGAAAATGGGATTATCTTTATTTTTAGTGTCGTTTCTTAGTATAAAACTTTTATCGGTTTTGGGAAATGATCGCGGCAATACGCGCCCACCTACGAATAAGTCCAGATCGCCATCCCCATCAAAATCGGCAGCTTTCACAGCCTGACCACAAGTAGTTTCTTTAGGCAGGGCATCTTGCGCGATTGTAAAATTCCCTTTGCCATCATTTACACACAGCACATCCTGATAAAATCGAGCGCCTTTTTCATACTGGTAGCTGCCTCGTACAATATAAAGATCGTTATCACCATCGCCATCCGCATCGAATAACAACAGGCCTAAGTCCTCCTCCCTTTTCAGCGAATCGGTTTTGTAAGCAGCTTGTTTTTGAATGAATTTTCCATCCGATGTTTGCAAGAGCCACGTACCATCCATCTTTGCGCTTCCGCCGAGATAAGCATCATCCAATCCATCACCATTTACATCGCCAATCGCAATGCCAGGGCCGTACTGCGAAAATTTATGCGGCAGCGTTTTTTGATAATCAAAATCTATAAAATCATTTTCCTGATGGATAAAATTGATACCCAGTGAAATAGGATCCACATTTTCAAATATAACCTCGTCAGATGCCGATGCAAAAGGCTTGGCCGAAGCATCGTTAAGTTGCACTTTCATCGTTTGATTGATCGGCAGGTCACTCAGTTTGAGTACGTTTTCGCCGTAGCGAATGATAATTGAATCCACTTTTTGCACAGCGCCTAAGCCAAAATGAAAAATATTTTCGGAAGATGAAAGATAACCGCGGCCCGAGATCAATTGTGCCGCCTGTGATTTTCCGTTGAAATAAGCGGTTGCTTTCGCGCCAAATGCATCAGGATTTTCGGACTCGCCAATGATTTTTAATCGCAGGAAGTTGGATGTAATTTTCTTACCGTTGTTGAGTGTATTCTTAAATACAAATGCCTGATCGTCAATATTATTAACCACCAAATCCAGGTCGCCATCGTTATCGAGATCACCGGTGGCCGCACCATTACTAAAGGCGGGGATATCCACGCCCCATTGTTTGGAATAATTGGAAAACCGAAGATCGCCCTCATTTTTGAATACAAATTTCGGCACTTTGATCTGCGGAATTTGCGCTTGCAAATCGAGCGGCGGAATCAGGTAACTCACATTGCTACGATAAGCGCCAAAATCGTGGTCGGTCACATCGCGCGGAAAACCGTTGGTCACAAAGATGTCTCGGTAGCCATCATTGTCAAAATCAGCTATCAGGGGCGTCCAACTCCACTCGGTTTCCTGCAAATTACCCAAAAACGCTACCTCGCTAAAAACAGGCAAACCCGTCGTTGGGTCAAGGCCTTGGCTCACTTGCAAGGTATTCCGTGCAAATTGATACTCGTAGCCGTATGCTTCATTATTGATGTAAGTATTGTAATTATTGGCATTTAAAAACAGCTTCTTGCGTTTGTTGTGATAAGGCAGCATTTCGGTGGTAAACAAGTCCATATTGCCATCGTTATTCACATCCGCCAGATCGCTCCCCATTGCGGAAGCCGCCTGGTGCTTGAAAATAGAAGCCACTTGGTTAGAAAATCCTCGATGCTTCCCAGAAGAATCTACGCCATTATTAATATAGATCAAATCATTACTTACATAATCATTTGCAATATAAATATCCTGCCAGCCATCCTCATTAAAATCGGTGATCAGAGAACTATGGCTATAGCCTGATAATTTTATACTCGTTTCATCAGAAACATCTGTAAAGATCGGGTGTCCAGCTTGCTCGTTCCAATCATTGCGATACAATCGGTCGCGGTTGGGCGAAGTGCCATCTATTACTTTGGGTTGGTATTGATTAGGATAACGGGTATCCATGACGTTGACACCGATGAACAAATCCAGGTCGCCATCATTGTCATAATC
>JANRME010000293.1:0-4530 GCA_033761835.1 Saprospiraceae bacterium | reverse complement strand
GACTTGTGTAATAACACTCTTTATATACAGCTTTTCCTTTGCTCAAATTATTGATTCCTTACTCTGGATTAAAGCAGAGTCAGGTAAAACAATTTCCATCAAAGGCGATCTTGCGAATGGCTTCGTAATGAAAGATCTTTCTTGGGCTTGGAACAGTGCTGTAGCCTGCTTTCCTCAAACACAAATGAAAAAATTTACCGGAAATCATGTATTGTATGCAACCGATTTGCCAAGCTTTTCTGAAATGGAAGTTTGGGTTGTCCCTGCGGATGAAAATGCCAATTTTAGTTTATATGCCTATGAAGTTGGTAAAATTGATAAAAATAATATTGTACCCAATTTAAGTACTTGCATTCGATGCGAAGCAGATCATAAATGGGATTATAAAAAGCGAGGACAAACGCAAGATCACACGCGGCGCGTCAAAGATATTGTAGCCATTAATAATCCTTATCAGGTTATTATAGGCGTCGGCGGCGCAGAAGGCTTGCAGAAAGGTGCTTATACTTTAAATATTAAATTAAATACTCGATAAAATATTTAAAAACAGCATAATAAGAGCGAGGTAAAATAATAAATACTATCCCGCTCTTATTTTTTTTATTTACTTTGGCGCTTTCCAGCTATCTTTCAAATTTACCGTCAAATTAAACACAGGCTTTTCGGGCGTAGCATCTGAATCTACACAAAAATAGCCCTTGCGAATAAACTGGAATTGCGCTTGCGGTTTTGCTTCTTTTAAACTTGGCTCCACGTAAGCTTTTTCAAGTATTTTTAAAGATTCTTGATTAAAAAATTCTAAATAATCGCGGTCTTCATGGTTGGTTGGCTCTGGATCGGTAAATAGGCGATCGTATAATCTTACTTCTGCTTCTAAAGCGTGTTGCGCTGAAACCCAATGGATTGTACCTTTTACTTTTAAGCCAGATGTATCCGAGCCGCTGCGGCTTTCAGGAATATACGTACAGTGTAATTCCGTGATATTTCCGCTATTATCCTTGATGATTTCATTACATTGAATGATATACGCCGCTTTCAAACGTACCATTCCGCCTGGCGAAAGTCGGAAATAACCCTTTGGCGGGTTTTCCATAAAATCATCTTGTTCAATATATAACTCGCTGGAAAACGCCACTTTACGTGTACCCGCGCTTTCATCTTCGGGGTTGTTTTCAATTTCCATTTCTTCTACCTGATCCTTCGGATAATTCGTTATAATAACTTTAATCGGATCAAGTACCGCCATTACACGAGGCGTAATTTTATTTAGTTCCTCTCGAATACAAAATTCTAATAATCCAATCTCAATCAAGTTTTCACGCTTGGCAATGCCCGCTCTGCGGCAAAACTCGCGGATACCCGCAGCCGGATAGCCCCTGCGCCGCATCCCTGCAACGGTAGGCATTCGAGGATCATCCCAACCCTTTACATAATTTTCTTCTACTAATTTTAATAATTTGCGCTTGCTGGTAATCATATATTCCACATTCATCCGCGCAAATTCGATCTGACGGGAAGGGAAAATTTCCAATTGCTCAATAAACCAATTATATAAAGGGCGGTGATTTTCAAACTCTAACGAACATAAAGAATGTGTAATACCTTCGATAGAATCGCTTTGTCCATGCGCAAAATCGTACATCGGGTAAATGCACCAATCATTGCCTGTGCGGTGGTGGTGCTCATGCTTAATACGGTACATAACAGGATCGCGCATATGCATATTGGGCGAAGCCATGTCAATCTTGGCGCGCAAAACCCTTGATCCATCAGGGAATTCGCCATTTTTCATACGCTCAAACAAATCTAAATTATCTTCAATCAATCGATTTCGATAGGGGCTATCCTTGCCGGGTACAATCGGCGTACCTTTTTGGTCGGCAATTTCCTCCGGCGTAGAATCATCCACGTAGGCCAAACCTTTTTTTATTAATTTTATAGCAAAATCATATAATTGCGGGAAATAATCTGATGCATATAAAACTTCTCCATCCCACTGATAACCAAGCCATTGAATATCTTTCTTTATGTTTTCTACATAATCTGTTTTTTCTGTTGTAGGATTTGTATCATCCATACGGAGGTTGGTCTTGCCGCCATATTTTTTAGCAATATCAAAATTTAATGTAATGGCTTTGGTATGACCAATATGCAAAAAACCATTCGGTTCAGGCGGGAAACGCGTATGCACTCGCCCAGCGTGCTTGCCATTTGCAATATCCTCCTCAATAAATTCTTCAATAAAGTTCAGGGATTCTTTAATTTCACTCATGATTTATGTGGTGATGTTGTGATTTAGTGATATTGTAATCTATTAAAGTGAATCGTACTTCGTAAATCGTACTTTTCTTTACATTCTTTCCGGCATTTCAATTCCCAATAAATCCATTCCAAATCTAAGCGTATTCGCAATCGCCTGGCATAACTTCAACCGAAACGCAATGGCAGCTTCGCTTTCAGCTTTTAAAATCGAAAAATCATGATAGAATTTATGATACGATTTCGCCAGATTATAAGAATAATTTGCAATCACCGAAGGATCATATTCACGCGCCGCTTCCAAAATCAAGTTCGGAAATTCGTACAACTGCGCAATCAAATCTTTCTCGTCCGTCTCTAAATGATTGTATTCTAAGGATTTACGACCAATACTTAATTGCCCATTCCCTTCGCCCGCCGTAGCTTCAGCGAAGGAGGATTCCGCTTTCCGAAGCACCGACCGAATCCTTACATACGCATTTTGCACATAAGGCCCTGTTTGTCCTTGCAAATCCACGGATTCCTTGGGGTCAAAGATCATTCTTTTTTTAGGATGTACCTTAATAATAAAGAACTTGAGCGCCGCCAGTCCAATTTTCCGCAGAATATCTTCCTGCTCCTCTTTACTTATATCAGCTAAAGTATCACGCTCTTTAGAGTTTTCACGAGCTTCGGCAATCACTTCAGCAATCAAATCATCCGCATCCACGACCGTGCCTTCGCGCGATTTCATTTTACCGGTGGGCAAGTCCACCATGCCATAAGCCAAGTGGTACAAGCCTTCTGCATAAGGTTCTTCCAAACGTTTCAAAATTTCAAACAAAACCTGGAAATGATAATTTTGCTCATCCGCAACGACATAAATCATGCGATTCGCACCAAAATCCTTGTAACGTAACTGCGCCGTGCCGAGGTCTTGTGTAATATAAACAGACGTTCCATCGCTCCGCAACAAAATTTTATGATCAAGTTTCGCATCGGTCAAATCCACCCAGACAGAGCCATCGTCTTTTTTGTAGAAAATGCTCTTATCCAGACCATTTTGTATAATATCTTTACCAAGTAAATAAGTATCCGATTCGTAATAATATTTATCAAATGAAACGCCTAATTTTTTATATGTCTCTTCAAAACCATGATATACCCAGCCATTCATTTTTTGCCAGAGCGCAATCGTAGCTTCGTCCCCAGCCTCCCATTTCAATAACATTTCCCGAGCGGATGAGCCAAGTTTACTATATTCGTTAAAATAAGTATTTTTAAATTCTTTATAAAATTCTTTCTCGTCTAATTCTTTCTTTTTCCTTTGTTCAAAAAGCGTTTTTGCTACTTCTGTTTGTTGCCAAACTTTATATTCTTCTTGAAATTTTTGTTCAAATAGCACATAATAATCGCCCACAAAATGGTCGCTCTTGATGCCCGTTGATTCCGGCGTTGCATCATTGCCAAATTTTTGCCAAGCCAGCATACTCTTGCAAATAGCGATCCCTCGATCATTGACGACTTGCACCCGAACCACTTCATAACCAGCCGCTTCCAGAATTTTAGAACAAGACCAACCCAACAAATTATTCCGAATATGTCCCAAATGCAAGGGTTTATTGGTATTGGGTGAAGAAAACTCCACCATTACTTTTTCGCCACTTGGTGAATGTTGCCCGTGATTGGGATTATCATAAATTTGTTCCAGAAAGCTTGTCCAGAAGCCATCGCTTACAACAAGGTTCAAAAAGCCTTTAATCACATTAAAAGCCTTTACTTCCGCGACGTTTGCCACTAAATAACTGCCCAACTCCTCCCCTATTTCTTCGGGTTTCTTTTTCGCTATTTTGGTAAATGGAAATGTAACAATCGTATAATCCCCTTCAAATTCCTTGCGCGTAGCGCTGATTTGTACTTGGGTATCAGGAATGATTTCACCATATAATTCCTGAACTGCCTTTATGATATGCTCTTGAATAATCGTTGTAATATGTAATGCCGTCGAAGTCATTAAGTTCTTTATTATTTATGATAGTCGGTTCTTTGAAAGCCGCAAAAATAGGAAATCCAACAAGTAAATTGGAGATTTGAAATAAGAAATCAGAAATTTGAAAAATTTCTACATAGACTTTCATATTCCCTATCTCGGGTCGTGCAAAAAGATGTATGACGATTGTGAAAAAAGACAATGAGGACGAACTTTGAAGAATGTGTCAAATAAAAATCAAAGTCCAATGTCCTCATTGCGATAGTCCTAATGTCGTAAAAAACGGCATAAAAAGTAGTGGA
>JANRME010000292.1:0-35019 GCA_033761835.1 Saprospiraceae bacterium | reverse complement strand
AGAAGTTGGACACGCCAAAAATGTGGCAAATTTGGAAGACCTGATCGCACGGTGTATCAGCTATTTAGAAGCCTACAACCCCTCCCGTATGGAGTTACAGATTGGGGCGTTGCAACAATTACATCAGGAAGCGCAAATGGTATTGCGGCAATTAGCCGAGCGCGAGGTATGGGAGCAAGACGCCGCTAATAATCGCGCTTTGGCTTTTAAAGCGCTCCGTCCACTGGTCACTCGTATCATCAACACGATGCGAGCCTATGGCTTGAGCGCTAAATCCATCGAAGATGCATGCGTTATTCAACGCAAGATCAACGGCACGCGCGCCAGCAAGAAAAATAATACCGACGAGGCACCTGCTACAACAGATCAAACGGAAGGAATTGCCTCCGACCCTACTTCAAATGAGGTCGCTACGGCACCTCGAAGCATTTCTACTGCTCGTTTGTCGTACGATTTATTGGTGGAACACTTTTCCAAATTGGTATTATTGCTTCAGCGCGAAACAAATTATAATCCGAATGAACCAGATTTGCAGTTGAGCGGCTTACAAGCGCACGAGCAATATTTACGTACATTAATCACTACTGCAACGAACGCTGAGGCGGAATCAGAACGTGTCCGCATTCAGCGTTGGAATCTATTATACGAACCTACTAATGGCTTGGTTGCCCGTGCGAAGCAGGTAAAAAGCTATATTAAAGCCGTATTTGGCAGCACTAGCCCGCAATACAAGCAAGTGAGTAAATTGAGTTTTCGGGTCATTCGCTGATAAAGTTATAATCCTTACTGCTATTTTAGAATCAAGGACTACAAAAGTAGAATTGGTTACTGCGAAAGTAAAGTTGATTACTGCGAAAATAGAATTAGTTACTGCGATTTTAGAGTTGGTTACTGTGGTTTTAGAGTTGATTACTGCAAAAATAGAACGGATTACTGTGAGTTTAGAACTGGTTTCTGCAAAATTAGAGTTGATTATTACAAAAGTAGAATTGGATTCTGTGGTTTTAGAATTGGTTTCTGCAAAAGTAAAACTGGTTTCTGCGAAAGTGGAATAGACGACTAAATGTACTACTAATCAAAAGGCTTTCGAAGGTTTCAAATCTTCGGAAGCCTTTTGATTGTCGCCGAAAGGCGTTTCAGACATCTTTATCCAATTTGATCACGCAGTGGAAAAGGGATATTATTATTTTCGAGGCGGAATCCAAATAATGAATATAATGAGGTAATGATACACTGCCAACCTGGTCACCAGATGATGAAAAATTACTCATTACGGCTTTCAGAAATGGGAATTATGAAATTTTGTGTACTATTTTTATAGAAATAAATAATACAATTCACAATCTAAGCAGTCAAACAGTTTAATAGTCAGGAGGCGAGAAGCGCATTTGGTAGGGCATTAATAGTTGATCCGAATGAAAACCTATATTTTATTTAGAACAAATGCTTAATTGGTGAGTTCCTTTACCAATCTCCTTTCCAGCCTTCAGCCAATGCTTTTTGGTATTTTTGTAGATCAAAACGATATAAATAAGGCGATTTATGCGCCCCGCCGCTTCTGCGTTCTTCTAAGCGTTCCAGGATGTCATAACTTAAAATGCGTTTATGAAAATTTCGCCGATCTAATTCCTTGCCCAAAATGGTTTCATACAATTTTTGCAACTCCGGCATCGTAAATTTATCGGGTAGTAAATTCAAGCCAATTGGTTGATAGTTCAATTGTCGGCGCAGTGTTTGCAACGCAGCTACTGCAATTTCTTTATGATCGAATATCAATTCCGGTAACTCTCGCACATCCCACCAACGACATTCATCCGTATAAAAATCTGGTGTGGGTGTCACTTTCGAATATTCTACCAAAGCATAATAACCTACCGTCACCGTACGATCAGACATCACATTACTCATTTCCGAATCAAATCCCAATTGTTCAAGTATTGCCCGAAAGTTTGTATTTTTGAGGCGATCGGTATCACCAAAAGTGTGAAATTGTTGCAAAAAGACTTCCTGCAAGCCCGTGCGTTCTTCTAAGGTGCGATATACTGCGGCTTCTACCGATTCATTCCGAAGTACCCTGCCACCCGGTAAGCTCCACAATTCCAAATTTTTCCAACGCAAAAGCAATACACGTAACTGATTCTCATGGAATCCAAAAATCGCGCAATCAATTGAAATATGGGGCAATACGCGTTCAAAACTCAATGATGTTTTTTCTTGCTTCATATCGCAAAAAACGAATATTGTCGCTATAATTTCTGCAAAATACCATAGAATTTTTATGCTTGTTTAATAATAAACTTTAAGAAATAAAGGAAACGATGCCAAGCCTCCTACATTTCCTTCAGCCCTATTCTTTTTCAACTATTTTTTCTGTTATAACTCCAATTTCCCAAACCTTTCTATTTGAATTTTCCCTTTTTCGGTTTTATATTGCGCTTCGATTAGTAAGTGTAAAACAAACAAGAATTGAAAGCAACCGATATTTCCAATCCTGAATATTTCCACAAGGTAGTGGACTGCCAGTATGCCTGCCCTGCGCATACGCCTGTGCCGGAGTACATTCGGTTAATTGCTGCGGAGCGTTACACGGAGGCGTATATTGTCAACTGGGAGTCGAATGTGTTTCCGGGTGTGCTGGGGCGCACTTGCGACCGCCCTTGCGAGCCTGCCTGTCGGCGCGGGCGCTTGGAGGAAGAGCCGGTTGCTATTTGTCGTTTGAAGCGGGTCGCTGCGGACAACAAAGGAGACATTACCGAATACATGCCTGATATTCCATTGATTAAAAATGGTAAAAAAATAGCATTGATAGGTGGTGGACCAGCGTCGCTGACGGTGGCAAGAGATTTGGCACCTTTGGGATATGAAATTCATTTATATGACGATCAGGAATTGGGTGGCGGCATGATGCGCAGTCAAATTCCCGCTTTCCGATTACCAGAATCCGTTCTAAATGAGGAAGTTGGCTATATTTTGAATATGGGCATTCATACGCATTTTAAAACGTATGTGTCCAGCATGCGGGAGGTTTTGGAGCAGGATTATGATGCGGTTTTTGTTGGAACAGGCGCTCCGCGTGGTGGCGATTTGCCAAACTTACCGGGTCGTTGGGATGCAAAGGAACACGTTCATATCGGCATCGAATGGCTGGCAAATGTAGCGTTTGGGCATATTGATAAAATTGGCAAAAAGGTAATCGTGCTTGGCGGTGGGAATACCGCAATGGATTGTTGTAGAACGTCGCGACGCCTTGGTGGTGAGCAAGTTACGGTGGTGGTGCGCAGCCCGTTCAAAGATATGAAAGCTTCCCCTTGGGAAATCGAAGATGCAATGCGCGAAGATATTCCTATTTTAAATAATATGCCTCCGAAGGAATTTGTGGTGGAAAATGGCAAGTTAAAAGGGGTAATCTTTGAAAAAGTCCACGCGGTATATGATGAAAATGGTCGTCGTTCTTTAGTTTCAACAGGCGAACCCGACGAATTTATTGAGGCAGATGATGTGATTATTGCTATTGGTCAGGAGAATGCTTTTCCCTGGGTCGAGCGGGATTTGGGTATTGAATTTGGCAAATGGGAAATGCCGGTTTTGGATAAAGTATCTTTTCAGTCAACGAATCCTAAAGTTTTCTTTGGTGGTGATTCGGCATTTGGTCCAAAAAATGTCATTACGGCGGTGGCGCATGGGCATCAGGCTGCCATTTCAATTGATTTATTCTGTCAGGAGGATAGTGTACACAATCGTCCCGCGCCTTTTACCAATTTGGTGAGCCAAAAAATGGGCATCCACGAGTGGGCATATGACAGCTATGTCACAAACGATGTGCGCTTCAAAGTACCACACGCCGACAAGTATATCTCCCTGAAAGACAGGAAGATGGAAGTAGAATTGGGTTTTGATCCTGATACAGGTTTTAAAGAAGCCCAGCGTTGCCTGAATTGCGACGTACAAACGGTGTTCAACACCAGCCGTTGCATTGAGTGCGATGCGTGCGTTGACATTTGCCCAACTTCTTGTATTACATTTACTTATAACGGTGAAGAATCGGAATTACGAATGCGATTGAGTGCACCCGCCTTGAATTTAGAACAAGATTTATACGTTTCGGACACGCTGCCAACAACTCGCGTGATGGTCAAAGATGAAGACGTCTGCCTGCATTGTGGCTTGTGCGCGGAACGCTGCCCTACGGCGGCTTGGGATATGCAGCAATTTTTATACTCGGTTACAAAAGCAGGAAATCCATGCAGCATCTTACAGGAACCAATGACTTTGTAGTACGTTTTGCGAATGTAAACGGCACCGGCTCTGCCAGCGCCAATGACCTTTTTGCGAAGTCCATCTTTAGAATGGGCATTCCGGTAACGGCAAAAAATATTTTCCCATCGAACATTCAGGGTTTACCTACCTGGTTTGAGGTGCGGGTGAGCGAGAAAGGCTACCTCGGTCGGCGCGAAGGTATTGATATCATGGTGTGCGTCAACCCGCAAAGCATGGCAAAAGATGTACTATCTGTAAAAACGGGCGGCTATTTTATTTACGACAGCACCAAACCATTACATAAAGAGTTCATACGGGAAGATTTACATTACATCGGCATTCCGATGACCGAAATTTGCAACCAGCATTTTCAAGACCCGCGCGTGCGGCAATTGTTGAAAAACATTGTGTATGTAGGCGGTTTGGCAACTTTGCTGGAAATCGA
This sequence comes from Saprospiraceae bacterium, assembly GCA_033761835.1. Taxonomy (GTDB): domain Bacteria; phylum Bacteroidota; class Bacteroidia; order Chitinophagales; family Saprospiraceae; genus JADJNW01. The sequence goes on along the minus strand of JANRME010000292.1, from coordinate 30,317 downwards.
AGAGTCGGTTTTGAAAGGCATTATTGCCGATGAATTTAAAAAGAAAGAAAAACTCATTCCACCAAATTTCAAAGCCTTGGAATTAGGAATGCAATATGTGCGCGATCACTATGCGTATCCGCTTGATTTAAAGGTAAAACGCTGTGATTTGATCGGTGATCGTATTGTGATTGATGGCAATACGGCGTGTGGCTTGGGTGCGATTTATGGTGGAGCGACGGTGGCTGCCTGGTATCCGATTACACCTTCGACTTCCTTAGTGCAAGCTTTTGAAAAATACGCGAATAAATTACGGATTGACCCGGAGACGGGCAGAAAGAATTTTGCAGTCGTGCAAGCCGAAGATGAACTGGCTGCAATCGGCATGGTGATTGGCGCGGCTTGGAATGGCGCGCGAGCATTCACGGCGACTAGCGGTCCCGGTGTTTCTTTGATGAATGAATTCCTCGGATTAGCCTATTTTGCAGAAATTCCAACGGTTTTGGTGGATGTGCAACGCGGAGGTCCTTCCACGGGTATGCCCACACGTACACAACAGTCCGATATTACCCTTGCCGCTTATGCCTCGCACGGTGACACCAAACATATTTTGCTTTTTCCAAGCAATCCAAAAGAATGTTTTGATCTGACAGCGCAAGCGCTGGATTTAGCGGACCGTTTGCAAACGCCTATTCTGGTTATGACGGATCTGGATTTGGGGATGAACGACCATTTGTCGCCGCCTTTGGAATGGGATGAAAATAAAAAATATGATACGGGTAAAGTGTTGAGTGCCGAAGACTTAGAGCAAATTCCGCAATTCGGTCGCTACCTCGATGTGGACGGCGACGGTATTCCTTATCGAACTTTGCCGGGAACGCATCCAACCAAAGGTTCTTACTTTACACGGGGTACTTCGCGCGATGAGTATGCGAAATACACCGAAGAAGGCGCGCCCTATGTACGCAACATGCAACGTTTGCAGAAAAAGTGGGAAACCGCCAAAACATTAGTGCCAAAACCGGAATTTTACCAAACAAATAATGAAAGTCCGTATGGTTTAATCTTCTTTGGTACAACGACTTACGCTGCCTTGGAAGCAATGGACATGCTCGAAGCAGAAGGTATGCCAATGGATGCCATGCGCGTGCTGGCGTTTCCATTCCAGGAAAGTGTAAGGGATTTTATTGAGCAACATGAAAAGATTTTTGTGATTGAGCAAAATCGGGATGCACAATTCCGCTCTTTATTAATTAATGAACTGGAAATCAATCCTAAACAATTGATACCCATTTTAAATTATGACGGTTTTCCGATTACGGCTGATTTTATACAAAAGCAAATTTTAAGTAAAATTGAAGTAGCAGTTATTAAAAATAATGGAATGGTACACTGATTTTCACGTTTACTAAACTTTTGAAGTTTAGTAAACGTAGAACTTCCAAACCCTTCTAAAATCTATCGTCTAAAATCTAACGTCTAATAAAATGACTTACATCAAGCCAAAATTCCGCCACCCAGCTATTTCTAAAAATGAATTAGGCTATGCCAAGCATGAGTACGAAGGCGCGATTTCCACGCTCTGTGGCGGCTGCGGACATGATTCGATTAGCGGCGCGATCGTGCAAGCGTGTTTTGAGTTGAATATTGAGCCACATCGTTTGGCGAAGCTTTCCGGCATTGGTTGTTCTTCCAAAACGCCGACCTATTTTTTGAGTAACTCCCACGGTTTCAACTCCGTACACGGGCGCATGCCTTCGGTGGCGACGGGTGCAATATTGGCAAATAGAAACCTCATTTACCTCGGCGTTTCCGGCGACGGCGATACGGCTTCCATTGGCATGGGGCAATTCGTTCATGCCATTAGAAGAAATTTAAATATGACCTATATCGTGATGAACAACGGTTGCTATGGTTTGACGAAAGGACAGGATTCTGCCACAGCGGATATTGGCTCTATCAGTAAATCCGGCGCTGCCAATCAATTTCATCCGATTGATCTGGTCGGCATGGCGATAGAATTGGGTGCTTCTTTTGTGGCACGCAGTTTTTCTGGTGATAAAACGCAACTCGTGCCACTCATCAAAGCAGCCTTGTCGCACAAGGGTTTTGCGTTTATTGATGTGGTGTCGCCCTGCGTAACATTTAATAATAATTTTGGCTCGACGAAGTCGTATGATTACGTAAGAGAACACATCGAAGCGACTGCCGCTGTTGACTATGTGCCTGAAAAAGAAGAGATTACAGTAGAATATGGTGTCGGTAAAACCGCAAATGTAGAGTTGCATGATGGCTCCGTTATTCAACTCCACAAACTCTCACCTGATTGGAATCCACTCGACCGCCGCTCTTCCTTAAGGAGATTGCACGATTCTCAGGCAAAAAATGAAATTTTAACTGGTTTGATTTATGTTGACCCAAAAGGGCAAGATTTGCATGATTATTTAAAAACAACGGAAAAGCCACTTAACACATTGCGGGAGAAGGACTTATATCCTGGCAAGACAGCATTGGATGCCATTAATGCAGAGCATCGATGAATCAAGATTTAATTTGAATGTAATGAATCTTGAGCAATATTTTAATAGAATTGAATTCTATGATATTCCTACTGTATGTCAGGAAACACTTGCCCAATTACACAAACAGCATTTACTGCATATTCCTTTTGAAGATTTGAATATTCACTACGGGAATCCCATTGAAATTGACCTTTCTAAGCTTTTTTATAAAATTGTGCTGCAGCGTCGAGGGGGATTTTGTTACGAATTAAATTCCTTATTTAATCAGTTATTACAACAAATCGGTTTTACAACCAAAATCATAAGTGCCAGCGTTTTTACACCGGAAGGGCAACCCGGTCCGCCATACGACCATCTATGTATCGTCGTTTCCCTCGAAGGCAAGTTATGGTTGGCAGATGTCGGTTTTGGTGACTTATTCCTCCAACCAATTGAAGTTCAACCAGATATAATTCAATTTGATTCCCGGAATTATTTTAAAATAGAACAAGCAAATGAAGATCAATTCATATTGCTAATGTCTTCAGATAATATATATTTTGAAAAGAAATATACATTTAGCCTGGAAGAACAATCCCTTGAAAATTTCAAACCGGAATGCTACGCCAAACAACACGATCCAAATTCTCATTTTGTAAAGAATAAAATCTGCACGAAAGCCACAGCTGATGGCAGGCTCACCATATTTAATGATAAATTTATTATCACCAAAAACGGCGAAAAAAGTGAAATATTTATTGCTGACGAAGAGCAGTTATTACATATTTTAAAAACGGAGTTTAATATTGAAATTTAATACTTACTTTATTAATTCGCCATACTCAAAAAATGCCAGCGATATAAAAACAAAAGATAAGCTATCCCTGCCAATGTAAATAAGCTATAAAAAATGCGCATTCCGATCCAGCTTTGCTTTTCCATCCAAATGCGGGCATTATAATATAAAATAAATAAAATACAGCCAATCATTGCCCAATGTAAATATTTGTAAATGTATAAATCTTGTGGCATCCCAAACAATAGTTCTTCGCGACGCTTCAGAAAAGGAAAGAAAAACCCTACTAAATGCCAGATAAACAAGCCGGTAAATATTAATGCAAAAGCATGAGGTATGGGTTTGAGTCTTGGAATTCGCAAGATATTAGATTTTATTTTTCTTAGAATCCAGGCAAAAAACCAAAAAATAGGAATAATAAAATAAGCCCCAATTAGTGGCATTACAATAGCAGGAAAATCATCATTTATAAAACGCGGTGTTTCATACCAATCCAAGCGCGCATAAGACACAGGTAAATTCCAGCCGTTGATTTCCAAAGAAGTATAAAGTGATTGGGCTTTATTATTAATATTGCTAAAAACAAGGAATCTTTCAGGATTTTCCGTTTGTTGAAAAACAGAATCATTAATAGCTTGATAAATAAAGTAATGACCATCATAAGTAATACTTAATTTTCCATCCTTTGCTTTGTTTACACTTATTGGGCTTTGAAATAATTCTAATACATCTTCTACCGTGTTTTGATTGCAGCGGTTATTGCGATAAACTCCTGTAAAACGCTCCAAATCAGCATTTTTTACAATTGCAGGAAAATTAATATCTCTTGTGGGTAACCATAGCTTTATCGCTTGCGCCAAAGAATCTAATATATTATCGGTTTGAGTATTGATAGTAATAAAAATTCCTATATTTAATTCAGGTATAATAATTATTTCCGATTGAAAACCCGGTACGCTGCCTCCTTTTGAAATAATCGAATTTCCTTTAACTGTTTGTGACTCAAAACCAAGGCTATAGCCTGGCAATAAGGGATGCGATGCAAATTGTTTTTGAAATATTTTATCAAAATGTGTCCGTGTAATTAAAGAATCTTTTCGTAATAATGCCTGTAATAATTTTCCCATATCCGAAGCCGTAGAAAGAATACTACCGGCGGGCGGCACATGGCGTGGATAAGAGGCAATAAATTCAAAAGTTTCGCGCGTTCGATAACCTTTTGCGATTTGAGGCGCATGATTCCAGTCGTCGGGCAATTGATAAGTACTTTGATGCATCCTCAAAGGCTCAAGAATATACTGCTTTACATAAGTTGTAAATGATTGCCCGGAAGCTTTTTCTACCAATAATCCTGCCAAACCATAACCATAATTAGAATAATTAATTTCTTTTCCCGGAGCTTGATATAAAGACGGCATTCTTTGGATAAGATGTTGATTTAAAGGTTTAACTGCATTGTTATTTTTCGCCATATATCCTATGACACGTTCATCAAATCCTCCAGAATGCGTTAATAAATGCGTCAAAGTGAGCGGCGTATTATAAGGATTATTAATTTTCCAGGTATCCAAATATTGATTTACATCATGATTGAGATCAAGTTTGCCCTGCTCCGCCATTTGTAATGCGGCAATAGCCGTGAAAATTTTTCCGACAGAGCCCAATTGAAATAAAGTTTTTTCAATATCAACGGGTATTTTATTATCTACATCCGCATAACCATAACCTTTGCTAAATAAAATAGAATCTGCTCGAGCGACAACCAGCAAGCCTCCAGGAGTAAGTTTTTGCTCAATCCCTTTTGTAAAAACCGAATCAAGCCGTTGAACTAAAGAATAACGGTCTATTTGAGCAAGTAAATTCGTTTGAAAAATGAAAAAAAGAATACAAATCGATAAATATTTGCAAGCAATTTTCATAATATTCTATTAATTTTGATAATAATATTATTACTTTAAGACGTGAGGTGCAAAAATTTAGTTACACTTTTTTGATAAATTAAGTATTGAAAGTCAAATCTATACCATTGTTTTAAATAGGATTTGTCCAAAGCTGCTATCCTACAAATTCTTAATTATAATTTTATCGCAATAGCAATGTAGAACCCCGAAATTGTTTCTCTTTCCCGTCAGTCATTAGTAATTGAGCAACATAAATATATAACCCAGTGGGCGCGGGCTTCCCATTCGATTGCCCGCCCCATGAGGCATCATTAGGTAATAAATCTTTTTTATAAAATATAATATTTCCCCAGCGATCAAAGATTCGTAAATCTTTAACTAATAATAATTCGGTTCCACCAAAAATTGTAAAATAGTCGTTTTGCCCGTCGCCATTCGGTGAAAAAACATTGGGAAAGAACACTTTATATAATTGCAAATCAAGATATACTAAACTATCACAACCAGCAACGGATTGTAATGGAATTTCGTAATACCCCGGGCGGCTATAATGGTTTGGGCCGACTTGAAAGGATTCTCCATCAAATATTTTTATTTGCAAACTGTCGCCAATTATCTTGGTAACTCGGAGATTCAGTTCTATGATGCTATCACAATTAAAATCCGTGCGGAGCGTATCCCAATAAATGCCGCTTTCCGAGAGCATTTGATCGCCAAAGCGAACAGTTCCACCCTCGCAAATGACTTGATTTAATTGCATTTGAATGAGCGGCGTTTTCAGTTGATAAGGTATAGTAATTTTACATTCTACTGGGCTGGTGACCCGCACCACATAAGCGCCAGCGCCTTGTTTGGGCTTCAATTGAGGTCGAGTTTCCTGGAGCAAAGCGATTCCATCTTTATACCATTGATATTGTAAGGAATCAAATTGAGGAACTTGTAAAGTAAATGATTCGGTGCAAGGTGTTCCATTAGATGTAATGGCGAATTCAAAATCAGATTTTTCATCTAAAATCAAATTATCAAGAAAGTAATACGCTTCAGGATTTAAAATGCCTGGCGTGCAATCTGGCCCCAAAGCAATAGCATGAAAATGCTCGCGTGGTGTAAAGTTGATTTCTTTAATCTGCCATTCCTTATCTCCTTCGACGCTCACCGTGCCCAATTGCTGCCAACCAGCGTCATTCGTGGGGCATCCGAAATTAGGAATGCCGATTCCAAAAGGCAAGTTATTGCAATCGGTCGTGCCAAAGAGTGCCAAATTGGTTTTTGCAGAATTTCTAGCTTGCGTGAATCCTACATAAAATCGCAGCCGATACTGCACCCCAGCTCGCATTGGCCCAAGTAGGCAAGCCCCAGCGTATTCTTTCCAGTTGACAAATGAACTTCCATTGCGTATCCCTACACAAGCATCGCCATCAGGAAAAGGCAAGGGTGGCGGCAAATCTTCGATACCTAGCCAGCCGCAAGTGTGCAAAAAGTCAGTTGTCGCCTCGGAAGCCTGAACCCAACCTTGTGCGCAATTTAATTCGCCAATGGTCTGCGGGCAACAGTTCAGTATTTCAAAAGAGGGATTTGGAATAAGCGAGATAGGTTCAATCCTTTGACAATCGCAATCGCTATCGTTCAAATCAATCAATCCGTCGGCATCGTCGTCTTTAGCGTTATCACAGATTTCAGCCATCTGGAAATGGGAATGCTGTTTCGTCATTTCAGGCAAAGCATTCACCAACAAAATATGATTCAAGCATATCAATAAGAAATGGAGCATATCCAATCATTTCAATAAAGTCATTGATCCTACCAATTGCCTTTCTTTGCCGTCATCCATTATTAGTTGAACTTTATAAACATAGACACCGTTCTGAACCGGTTTGCCATTCGATTGTCCATTCCAACCATTGGATGGTTCATTGGGCGCAAAGGCTTTTTGTTGAAAAATCATATCGCCCCAGCGATTAAAAATTTGAAGGTTTTTGATTAAGACCAAATCGTCTCCGCCAAAAATGGTGAAATGATCGTTGCTGCCGTCGTCATTGGGGGAGAAGGCATTAGGAACATAAACTTGATACAAAGCTAAGTCCAGATAAATCAAGCTATCACAACCGAAGACCGATTGCAAAACGGCATTATAACCGCCAGCTTGTCGGTAGCGCGTGCGCCCGATTTGGTAAAATTCACCCGGAAAAATCTTTACACTCACTGTATCATATTCATCATCAGCAACTCGCAGATTCAATTTTATAATACTATCACAATTCAATTTGGTTTTCAAAGTATCCCAATACACGCCAGATTTATTCAAGCGTCGTTCCTGAAAATGATAAATATCATCTTTACAAATTACATGATTGATTTCATTATAAGAAACAGGAATGCGGTGCGCATAGGGCTTGGTCACTTTGCATTGGTCATCACTCAGTACGCGCACTTGATAATTGCCTTCGCCCGTTTTTACTTGCAATTTCGGCTTGTTTTCGCCTACTAAAGCAATGCCATCTTTGTACCATTGGTATTGTAAAGAATCGTAAGCCGGAATTTGCAAAGCAAACTCCTCCGCGCAAGGGTGCGCCACTGCTGCTATTTCAAAATCAAAAGTGCGTTGATCCGCTAATATCAAATTATCAAAAAAGTAGTAAATATCACCCGAAGCAGATAAATTTACACAATCGGGCCCGATAGCAATTGCGACAATGTCTTGGGTAGGCGTCACTGTAAGATTTACAATGATCCACTCATTAAAACCGCTCACTGGAGCTCGCCCCAATTCCTGCCAACCTGAGCCATTGGTCGGGCATCCAAAACCTGAATTCCCTTTGCCAAAAGGCAAATTCACACAATCGGTCGTCCCATAAAAAACAACGTTTGTAGAAGGGGAAATGATACCATCCAAAAAACCGATATTAAATCGAAAACGATAAGTCGTACCCGCTTTCAATGGCGACAGCAAACAAGCGCCAGTGTATTCTTTCCAGCCAGGCTCACTATTATTATTGCCAAAGCGACCATTTCTAAATCCAACCACCGCCTCTCCGTCAGGAATAGGCAATGGAGGTTGAAGATGCGGCCAACCAAACCAACCGCACTTATGCAGGTAATCCGTCGTCGCTTCCGAAGCTTGTATCCAGGTATCGGCGCAGTACAACTGGCTACGATCGCTGGGGCAGCAATTCATTTTTTCGAATGATGGATTGGGAATAAGCGAAATAGGTTCTATGACAGGGCAATCGCAGTCCGGATCATTCAGATCAATCAAGCCGTCGCCGTCGTCGTCTTTGGCGTTTTCACAAACTTCAACCATAGGCGTCTGCATATCGCTGATGCCGATGCAAAACCAAATAAGCCCTGAAAACATCCCAATAAACCAGATGGAAGGAATAGAGTTCATTGGTGTAAGATTATGAATGTGAATGTAATTGATTAAAATTTAATACAATAAAATTGTCTATCGGATAAGCGTTACCGAACCTGAAAATGAAATTACGACTCCGTTATCTGTTGTCAATTCTGCCAAATACACATACACCCCACTCTCCGCCGGTTGGTTTTTAAATTGCCCGTCCCAGCCAATAGCTGCTTTATCCAAAGAGAAATCCTGTTTTTGAAAAACCAAATCCCCCCAACGATTGAAAATCTGCAAATTTTTCACCTGCGTTTGATCATCTCCAACAAAAATGGTAAACCGATCATTCACGCCATCGCCATTCGGAGAGAATGCATTGGGTATATAGACTTGAAACACCTCCAAAATAAGATGCACCAAGCTATCACAACCGTTAGTGGAGGGTAATATTACGTCATACCTGCCAGACTTACTGTACCGGAAGCCTCCGATATTGTAAAACTCGCCTGCAAATACTTTCGCCACAATGGTATCATATAATTGCTCGCCTGCAACGTTAAGATTCAATAGAACCAGGCTATCACAGCCTTGCGCTGTCTTGAATGTAGCTTGATAAATGCCTTCTTTCGTAAGGGTTTGGTTATTAAATTGATAACTACCACCGTTACAAATAACTTCGTTGATCTCAGTGCTAAAGGTCGGAATGCGGTGCTCTAAAGGCTTTGTCGTTTTACAAAAGCTTGGCCCGATAATACGCGCTACATAGTCTCCTTCGCCGGTTTTCACTTGCAGTTCAGGCTTGGTTTCACCGATTAAAGCGATGCCATCCTTGTACCATTGGTACTGCGAAGTATTATTGCTGGGTATTTGCAAAGTAAAGTTGCCGGAACAAGGATGTCCGCTGGCTGTAATATCAAATTCCAGCGCCAAAGAATCTGTCAGTATCAAATTATCAAGAAAATAATAAATATCATTCAAATCCGCGATAGAACCTGTAAGCGACAAACAATCAGATCCAATGGCAACCGCGGCAATGTTTTCGGTTGGCGTGAAAGTAAATTCGGCTTCAATCCATTCATTCAAACCATTAATCCTTTTGCTTTTCAATACTTTCCAATTAGGATGATTGGTTGGGCATCCAAAATTGGCGTTGCCTGCCCCAAAAGGGAGGTTTTGGCAATTAGTCGTGCCGTATAGCACGATATCCATTGGTGGCGAAATCTTTACATTCAAAAACCCTACGTTCAATTTAAATTTATAGGTATTTCCAGCCCTCAACGGCGAGGGTAAACAAATACCAAGGTAACTTTTAAAGTTAGGATTGACGCTCCCACTGGTATACCTGCCATTCCGAATGCCAATGACGGCATCTCCATCAGGAAGGGGCTGAGGCGGTGGGAGGTGATCCCAACCAAACCAACCGCAGGAATGCAAATAATCCACTGGTACGTCGGAGGCCCTGACCCATGATTTAGTGCAATTGACCTGATCGCGGTTACTGGGGCAACAAAGTGTATCTTCAAAAGAAAAGTTGGGAAACAAAGAAACTACTTGACTTACATTACAATCACAATCGGGATCATTAAGATCAATCAAGCCATCACCGTCATCGTCCAAAGCATTATCGCAAACCTCTACCTGCGCGATCCCGAAATCGAGTCGAATAGAGTAAAAACAATACAGCATTCCAACAATCCAGATAAGCAGACGAATAGTCATAGGACCATTTTAGGCTATGCCGAATGTAGTATTTTTATCTGATTCGCAAAATACTCACTCACAAAGCATTGCACTGTTCTGTCGGGTAATGGCAGAAAATGAACGTTTTAACACCGATATATTGGAAAATGCGGGATTCCTATTGTCTAATATTTTAAAACCAACAAATTGCTTTTTATGAAAAAATCAACCCTTACTACACTTATTACATTTTGTGTGCTGATTATTATTATTGCCGCCTGTCAATCTTCCAAGCCCGTCGGGCGCGATGGATGGCTCAAAGGCACAACCAATGAAAAGCTGGAAACTGTTTCGCGGCAGCTGCGTGGGCTCGATATGGCAATGGTGGAAACTGGATACCGCTATCAAGAACTATATTGGGCAGTACAGGATACCAATTGGCGCTATGCGCATTATCAGGTGGAAAAGCTCAAAAGTGCAATGGAATATGCGCTCGTGCGCCGCCCCAAGCGCACAGAGCCTGCCCAAGAATATCTTACCGTAGCCTTGCCCGCGATGGAAAAAGTACTGGATGCAAAGGATGTAGCCCTATTCGATAAGCAATTTGTTGAACTAACTAAAACTTGTAATGACTGCCACAAGAGGGAAGGTGTAGATTATTACAAAGTAGCTCCCCCTTTGCATCGTCAGTCACCCATTCGGAACAATTAAACAGGTGATCAGGGTCTGAAAATAGGCGTCATTCAGGGTTTTCTTTACGCATCTTTATGTTTTGGCTACTCTATTGTCTTTGGAGAAATGGAATGTTGGAGTATTGGAATATAGTTCATTCCAATTTTCCAACACTCCAATATTCCGATCTTTTATACTTTTCCTAAGTATAGCATTTAAACTTTAAAACTTAGGATAAGGTCTCTTCGTCTTTCATCGCACCAGCACCACTTCTTTTGAAAAGCGCCGCTCTTTGCCATCATTCATTACCAAAAGCGCGGTATAGACATAGACCCCAATAGGAGCAAGCTTATCGCCCACGCGCCCATTCCAACCAAGGGAAAGATCATTAGGCGTAAAGTTTTGATTTTGGAAAACAAAATTTCCCCAGCGATCATAGATTTGGAGGTCTTTAATCATGACCAGGTCATCTCCGCCAAAGAGTGTAAAGGAATCGTTATTACCATCACCGTTTGGAGAAAAAGCGCTCGGAATATACACGTGGTAAAAATCTAAAATAAGATGCAAAATACTATCACAACCAGCCTCGCTTGGAAATGAAATATCGTAGGCTCCTTCTCGATCAAAGCGATGCTGCCCCATTTGGTAAGACTCCCCATCAAAGATGCTCACTACTATAGTATCGCTGCCACCGTCCATTACTTCCAGGTTTAAGCGAATAATACTATCGCAATTTTCAGTCGTTTTGAGTGTGTCCCAATACGTACCGGCTTCAGTCAATATTTGACCATTAAAATGATAAGCATCCCCTCGGCAAATATGAGCGTTGGCTTCACCGAATACGCCATCTATCAAAATCAGGTTCAAACGATGAATACTATCGCAATTATCGGCTGTCTTGAGTGTATCAAAATAAGTGCCTGCCTCCGTCAAAAGTTGACCATTGAAATCATAAGTATTTCCCTTGCAAATCTGGGCGGTACTTTCGCCAAATACACCATCTGTCCATTCCAGATTTAAACGCAAGATGCTATCACAATTCAAAGCCGTTTTGAGTGTATCAAAATAGGTGCCTGCTTCTGTCAATACTCTGCCATTAAAATTATAAGTGCCTCCTTTGCAAATCTGCGCATCCATTTCTGTAAAAATAGCGGGTGCATCCACCACAAGCGGCGGCGTGACGGCACAACCTTCTGCTGTTATAACCCTGGCTTGATAAGCTCCATTTCCTGTGGTTACACTTAAAATAGAATTGGTTTCTCCAATAAGTGCGATCCCATCTTTGTACCATTGATACCCCAAGATATCCGCCGCAGGTGGAATCAGCAAAGTAAAATCAGGAGAGCAAGGTATTCCAGAAGAATTGATGCTCAATTCAAAAGCATCTTCTTGCGCCAATACTAGATTGTCAAAATAATAAAACATATCAAACTCCGAATCAATAGGGGTGCAATCGGGCCCGATAGCAATGGCATAAATATTCTCCGTCGGCGTAATGTTGATCTCCTTTACCTGCCATTCATTCGCACCGCTGATGGAAATTTGACCCAATTGCTTCCATTTGGGATCATTGGAGGGGCAACCAAAAGATTCATTGCCAATACCAAAGGGCAAGTTGTTGCAATCAGTCGTACCGAAAAAAGCAATATTGGTCGGCGGTGAATACAAAGAATCCGAATAGCCTACATTGAAGCGAATCCGGTAGCTGGTACCAGCTTCCAGGGGTGCCAGAAGGCAAGCGCCTACGTATTCCTTCCACTGTGGGTCAACCTCTGTGCGATACTTGCCATTCCGAAAGCCTACACAGGCTTGTCCATCAGGAATGGGTAAAGGTACAGACATATAATCCCAGCCAAACCAGCCGCAAGGGTGCAAATAATCGGTTGTAGGTTCTGAAGCTTGTATCCAAGTATCTGCACAGCCTAAGCCGCCGGGCGCATTGGGGCAGCAGCTATGCGCTTCAAAAGAAGGATTGGGAATCAAAGAAGCAGGTTTACGTACATCACATTCACAGTCCGGGTCATTCAAATCAATCAATCCATCACCATCATCATCCAAAGCGTTGTCGCAAATTTCAGTAGCTGCAATGGTAGCAGTGTGTTTAGTGTTGTTTGCCAAAGGCAATAGCGATAGTGCTCCTGCCAGGCAGGTAAGTACGTGATTAATCATAGGGCGGTTTTTGGTCTCTTTTTAAATTAAATTAGAATATATGTTTTCTAAACGCCCTGATTCTATTGAATTGTATGGCTTAGCTGGAGGATTGGCACATTAAGCCCCCTCCAATTTTAATGCGGATACAAATGACTGTGGAAAGGTAGGGATACTCCAAGAAGTGGTCGCAAGATTTTGGCTATGCAATAAATCGTTCAAGATGCCGTCTAAAACGTTTTACTACCTTTTTAGAATATTAGAAGATCCTCTTAGAACGTTCTATTACCCTCCTTGAATATTATAACACCCTATTATTATATTCTATGATCCTCTTTGAATGTTACAATACCCTTCTATAATATTCTATGCCCCTCTTATAATATTCTAATACCCTTGTAGGAAGCTTAAAGACCCTCCTTGAATATTACAGTACCCCTTTGTAACGTTCTATGAGCCTTCCAAAACGTTTTTAGAGGCAATAAAATAAAAAATAGAGGCGCATCATTAAAAATGATCGTCGCTATTGCATTTTTTATTTCTTTGTATTAATTTTACATTAGCTTTCATGCAAACTTAATTACACATCTAAAGGTTTATCAGTCCAGCAAAATAACACAAACAGCCAAAACTCGTATCGTATATACCGACAATAGGTCTATTGATCTATTTTCAGGACATCCAGCCTACAAATAAATACAAATACAAACCGGTATTTCATTTATTTTAAATAACAAATTTATCACAGTTATGAGATCAATTTCTATTCGTATTGTGATTCCTACCAACGTAGGCGAATTACTCAAGTTGGCAAGTTTAATTTACGCCAGGCACAAGGCCGATGGCAAAACGAGCCCTTTACACGCCATTACAGATGATCCCTGGGACGAATTCGGACCCAAAATTCAGGAAGCGATTGCCAAGCACAACGAAGCCGAAGAACACACCCGCAAGGCGGAGCAAGCCTACCGCGAGCGCGATCAGATCATCGGTGATTTGGATGGCTTGGTGAAGCGCAGCCGCGACCTTTTGAAAGCTATTTTCAAAAAGACGCCCAAAAAACTTGGCGAGTGGGGCTATGAAGTAAACGACACGCCGCGTGTACCAAAGGGGAAGAAGTGAATAGGAGCGCCCGTCTGCCGTTTGGTAGGCGGGCTTGTTTTCTTGCTTTCCATCATTATTTTCAGTACTTTTGTAAAATACAATTTATATAATGGAAAATATCATCGACCGCATTACTATCAATCCAGAAGTGTCGCATGGCAAGCCAAGTATTCGCAATATGCGCTTCACCGTAGCACAGTTATTGGAGTTATTGGCAGCCGGAATGACACATAAGGAAATCCTAGCAGATTATCCCTACTTAGAACAAGAGGATATACAAGCCTGCCTTTTATTTGCTGCCCGCATGGCAAATATGAAGTCTATTATTCCGCTTGTTGCTGCTTAATTTATGTTGAAATTGCAAATCAAATACAAACAACACATACTTTTTTTTTGGGGGAAAATCATACTATTAAACACTGTCCAATCCAAAAACCCATTATGCAAAAGCTGCTACTCCTTAGCCTATCTTTTTTTGTTTCCATAGCTTTATTTGCTCAAAAAACTGCCTCCATTTACTATCCCGGCCCAAGCGATACCTGGGAACACCGCAGTCCGGAGCAAATGGGTATGAATCCTGCGAAAATTCAGGAAGCGATTGACTTTGCGATCGCCCAGGAGAGCACGACACCCAAGAATCTGGAGGTTGCGCATTACCAAAGTTTTGGCCGTGAACCCTTTGGTGCTGGTGTAGGCCCTTTCAAGGAGCGCGGTGCAGCCGCCGGAATCATTGTATATAAGGGTTATATCGTTGCAGAATGGGGCGATGTGCAGCGGGTGGACATGACGTTTAGCGTGACCAAGAGTTTTTTGTCGAGTACCGTGGGTTTGGCGCTTGATCGAGGCTTGATTCAGAGTGTGAATGACAAGGTTTACACTTACATGGCGCCCATTGTCACTACGGAACCTACCTCTGGCGATTTCCGAGCCTCCCGCATCGGTGAACCCCAGACCTTAGACCTTTTTGGAACCGATCACAATCGTAAAATAACCTGGGATCATCTGCTGCGCCAGACCAGCAACTGGGAAGGCACCTTGTGGGGCAAACCGGATTGGGCAGACCGTCCTGATCGGGATGTGACGAAATGGAATCCCCGCGAATTGAAAGAACCGGGTTCGGAATATGAATATAATGATGTGCGCGTGAACGTGCTGGCTCTGGCGGCGCTGAATGTTTGGCGCAAGCCATTGCCGCAGGTTTTGAAAGAAAATATTATGGATCCCATTGGAGCTTCACCGACCTGGCGCTGGATGGGTTATGATAATTCCTGGGTGATTATAGATGGGCAGATGATGCAAGCGGTAGGCGGCGGCGGACACTGGGGTGGCGGTATGTTCATTAATGCAAGGGATATGGCGCGTTTTGGTTACCTCACGCTGCGTCGCGGAAGATGGCAGGACAAGCAACTCCTATCGGATAACTGGGTGAAAATGGCCCTCACTCCTACCCCAGCCAATACGAGCTATGGTTTTATGAACTGGTTTCTCAATACCGGCAAGAAGGAGATGCCAAGCGCCCCCGAATCTTCTTTTTTCCACCTCGGCAATGGTACAAACATGGTCTATGTCGATCCAGACCACGATCTGGTCATTGTAGCCCGCTGGATTAAGAATAATGAAAAGGATGGATTGGTGCAAAGAGTGCTGGCGGCTATGAAGTAAGCCAAGAAAAGTAGTCTATTTGAAAAGCTGGGCAGTATCCAAGGCAAGATCAAAATATTGGGCTTTGGCGATTTCGCCAAGTTGTACTAATTCCCTGAATTTGTATGCTTCATCAATTGGCTGCCAATGCGTATGAATTTCTTTTTTCTCCAGGTCAATGAGCCAGCATTCTGGAACGCCGCTCTCTGCATAGAGTGGAAGCTTGAATTTGCGATCATAAGCGATCGAACTATCGCCTACTTCGATGATGAGCAGTACATCCTGTCCATGGGGATGTTCATTTTCATAAAAATCCTCGCGGTATTTTAAAATTGCTACATCCGGCTCGGGTTCGGAAAAATTATTTGCTATGACGGGGTTTTGAATACTGATTATCGCACGATCATCAAGAGCAGTACTCAATAACCAGTTCAGTTTTTTGACTATTTTACCATGTTTGCTACCAATTGGACTGATTTCTATGATTTCGCCATTAATCAATTCCACGCCGCGCTCCGGCAAGATGCCTGCCTCTGCCATTTTATGATAATCCCTTATGGAAATGCGCCGTTTTTTGAGTTGTATCGCTTCCATTTTTAATTTTTTCAAGCTATAACAAATATAACACTTTTGGGGCAAAGTTGCTAAGGAAGAATTTTTTGACAAAAATCGCTATCCAATCGAGATTAAGAAAATAGAAGTGCCCATAATATCTTCATTACCAGAGTACACCGCTATTATTGCTGGATTTTCGCGACCAACTGCGCGATTGCCGCTGCTTGCGTTTTGCCGTATTGCAGGTTCAGGTAAGGCATCGCGTGTGCGCGCAAGAATTGTTCGGGCGTCGTTTTGCCTATGGCCTCGTGTAGGGTTTTCAATTCCTCTTTGATCGCATCGGGCGCAGGAAATTGCAATGTAAAACGCCCCAGGTACTGCTCCTCGCCAGTTTCTTTATTTACAAAATATAATTCGGAATGTTGTATAAGCTGTTCTGTAAATACTTTATCATGTAATTGTAACACCTTGTTTGTCAGTTCAAATGTCTGATCAGCCTGCGGAAGCGGCTTGCCCATCCATCCATCCGCCAATTGATGCCGAATCATAAAAAAATGGTTGCTATCCAACGGAAAATGTTGGGCAGATACTTTAAACTTTGCAGGCGCAATAAAAAAGAGTTTATCCCGGAAAAAAGCCTTGAGATCGTACTGGTCTTGAAATTCCGCAACTTCGTAAGGCTCGTTGGCGCGAGTGGTAGCAGCATAATATTCATCCGGCGGTAGCAGCGCATCTTTCAGCGCTAATACAAATTCACCTTTACTTTTTTTATGATCTTTTACACCCAAAATATAATATCCTTTGCCTGGTTGCATTACATGGGCAAAGGCATTGGGAGAACTGAAGCGCAGCTTGGCATTCGTATCAATTTTATCTTTCTTTTTTACCAATTTATCATCGGCATAGACCGATTCATTTACGTTTATGACTACATACTGGGCGGTCAATGCCTCGAAAAAGCATAATAAAAACAGAACCATTAATAGCGTTCTCATGATGTTTAGTTTAATTGGATGAAGTTGCTGCTTCTTCTACTGGAGCAGCAGATTTTGGTTTTGGTAAACGTGCTTTATTCCATAGAAAATCAATTAGTTTTAAATAAAAAAGGAAAATCAAAATATTAATATGAATATTAAATAAAAAATAAGAAAGTAATGTCAATATCATTAAAAGCCCCAATTCGTCCAAGGAGTTTAAAACCAAAAGCCCTACTTTTGAACGAAACATTCCTACCAGCCAGCGCGGTTTTTCTACTTTTATGTCAGAAAAAATACGGTGACTAATAAACGTAAACGCCAACAACATAAAGAAAATCCAGCCCACGGAAACTAAATTTTGTTTGGCAACCAAGGTCAAATAAGCGTTGTAAATCAGCAGCAGCCCAGGCATCTTTCCGAAAGGGGTGGTGTGAATATCGTCTTTAAAATCGCCGATGAGGATAATTTTATTTTTAAAAAATGCGCCTAATTCTGCTTTAGTTAGAATAGAATCCTTCTGCATTTGTAAGATCGTGCCCATCTCCCAGACCGTGAAAAGGGCTGTCGTATCTCCTTTTTTATCTTCATTGGCACCATAATCCGTCAGATTTACATCACCAATCCTAAAATCCGGGTTGCGCACTTTAAAATCCACGATCGGTGCAGGCAAGCTCAAGCGCCCATTGATACGATAAAAAGCGCCTCTTTTATGAAATCGCACCTCATTCAGTTGTTCGTACATCATCAAAGGCACGGTTTTTAGGGAGTCATTTAGCAGCATCGGAAACTTTAAAAACAGTCCTTGTGTGGCATTATATGTCGCCGAAGCATAAGGAATCTGAATCACAGGGCGGATATAGTCGCCTTTTTTAGTAAGATGACTCACGCCGAGTAGCTTTTTATTTAGTTTGGCAAACTCCTTATTTAATATCGTATCATATTGAGTCGAATCTTCAAAAAGTATATCGCATAAAACAAATCGGATATCGGCTTGATAATGATTCAATAGCACAAAAAACTCTGCCAATTGCTTGCGGTCGGTAATCACTTTGCGGTGATAGGGACTAATTTCGTCAAACTCATTTTTGGTGTTGATCGTCGTTTTATTTTTCGATACATTTACAAAAAGTACCTCTTCCGGCGATGGTTTGGGGTCAATGCCAAAAAGTGTTTTTTTAGTGAGTGACGACCACTTGATCAAAAAGGCTTCATCACCAAAAGTATAAGGCAAGCTGAGCCAATAAAAAGCCAAACACAGCATAAATAAGCCATTTAATAAACTCAGTAGCCAGGTTTTAGGTCTCCTTTTCCGTTTTGTCGCCATACAATGTCAATTGAATTTCCTTTCTCTGTACGAGCATAAAATTAGTTGAAAATGTGTTGCACTGCTACATTGGTCGTCAAAAATTGTGAAAAATACGACCAAGTAAGCCAAAAAACGCCTATCATATCCAAAAAATACAAAATGATGTTTTGTAAAACGTTTTTATGCTGTTTTTTTATTTGGTCGAATTCGGCACAATTTTTATCGCTTAAAAAGCAAGTTGGACGACAAAATTTTGCTAATCTTGCAAACGCCTCTATTTTTGTTGGTATAGAAAACATATAGCTTAGAAAGCTTAGGGGTTAAAACCCTTTACACTTTCAAAAACTTACCAATTATGTAAATCTATCATTTTTACTTCTGTTTATTATAATTCTGAAAATATCGTATCACCTGACTTTTAAAATGGCGAACAGTGATCTGTTTACTGAAATGCTTTAGGGTCGCTTTCTCAGTTCAAAAACTGTAACATTTTATTAAAATCATTATAAATAACTAAAACCAAACAGAATGGATCATTCACTGCAATTAGCCAATGAGCTTGTCGGCTTAACTTATTATGTTAATGATGCGCCTAAGCGCATTACTTTCAGTGTCCCCACTATTGTACCCAACGTACAAATTTATGCCCTGTGTTATAATACAGGCGCTTCTTCACCCTGGAGTTGGGGTTTTTTGAGAACCGACCAAACCTCTTTTACTTATCAATTTCAGAACAACGGTTTTATCAGGTTATTTGCCATGCTGAAACCGCAAGTGTATGCCAGCCAGTTTAATAATAATATATATTCCAACATTATTGACCTCGGCCTGGGCGACGGTACGGGTACTGATTTTGATGGCGTGATGGGTGCACGCGTTACTGTTTCTTTTATTCCGACTACGGTTAGTAATGTCGTGCCTTATCGCGGCACGCCTACTACCTTACAAGGCACGGTAACCGATTACCTCCACACCCAGGGTTATTTAATAGACATTCATGATGCCGCTTTTAATAATCCTAGTAATTACCAAGCCATTCAATTTCAGATAGATGCAGACGACCACAATGTATTGATGATCGAGCAAATGGTGTGGATTCACCTCTTCGACGGCAATGGCAACCTGCTGGGCGTAGCGGATACTTTGGATGGGACAATTGTGAATAATAATTGTAATATTAATCTCGGTAATGGCTTCCAGATGATGGCGTTTATACAGGGGCAACAAAATCCGAATACGACGAATCAATTTACCTTTGCGATCGGTGATCCGAAAACGGATGCGAAAGTCACGATAACGGAAGATTAAAGAAGTAATTTTTTTGAAGGCAAATATGGTAATGGGTCGAATGGGCAATTGCAATTTCGTAAATCTTTGAGGTTTGCGAAATTTGAAAGGCAAAACAAGCACTTTGACTCATTACCAAAATTATGGGTGGTTCTTTCTTTTGATTCAAATATTTAAATTATGATGAAGTCATTCCTATCGCTATATTTTTTGTTTTGGGTTTCATTTACCCTGCAAGCACAGGCATTGCCGGATACAGCGGTTGCTTTGCGACATATAAAAGCGGCAACTTCCATTTTTGCTGAAAACGAAGATTATACCGATAGCGTGGCTATTCATATAAATACTGCAAGGCATTTATTTTCAAAAGTAAATGAATGGGAGCCTTATATTTCGGAAATTTTAAAATTTGTGCAAACTTTATATACAAAGGGATTTTATAAAGAAGGTGTAAGTTTATTGCAACAAGCACAGACGGATATCGAGCAGACTTCGTTACAGGCTCAAAAAATCGAAATTTACTACCAAATCGCCCGAGGATATTTCTTTCAGCAAGATTACGATGCCTGTGCAGCAGTCATTGAAGCAAATCTGGAGCGCATTCAGCAAATCGCAGAAGCGAATAAAGAAGAATTAATAGCCAATCATTATAACCTGCTTGGGTCAAGCTTCAGGGGAAAGGGACTTTATTTACAGGCAATTGAGTATTATAAAAAAGCATTTGATATAAGGAAAACAATATACGGATTAGAGCATAATTTAGTTGCGGGCAGTTTAAATAATATTGCTGTCGCTTATGATGATTTAGGCCTTTATAATAAATCATTAGAGCATTACATACAGGCGCTTAATATTCGCAAAAAAATATTGGGTGAAGACCATCCAAATATCGCCACTATTATGCTGAACATGGGTGCATTATATGATAATAAAGGAGAATATAACAATTCGGTTCGATATTATGAGCGGGCCTTAGCCATTTTCCAGTCGCGCCCAGATGAGTTTGACCTACGCATAGCCGATATTTTTACCAATCTTGCGGTCACTTACAAAAAGAAAGGTGCTTATCAAGAAGCCAATTCATTTAACGAGCAGGCGATTCAACAATATGAAAAATTGCCAGAACAACAGCCTGAAAAAATTGCCAACGTCTATACCAATTGGGCAAATTTATATGATTTAAAAAAAGATTATTATAAAGCGATTGATTTGCAGCAAAAAGCCATTGACTGGTATGCAAAAGCTTTAGAATCAGATCACCCGCGCATCATTGCGGCACAAAATAATCAGGGTATTAATTATTATAAAAACGGCGATTATCCAAAAGCGATTACACAATTCCAAAACATTATACCCCTTATTGAAAAAGATAAAGATCAACAGGCGCAGTATGCCAATCTTTGTAATGATATTGCGGATGTACATTTCAAATTAAATAATTTAATCGAGGCCAAATCTTACAATCAAAAAGCCCTCCTTATTCAGCAGGAATTATTTGGTACTAAAAGTTATAAATTGGCTTATACCTATAATCGCCTCGCTTACATTGCAGAAGCAGAGGGACATCAGGACGCGGCTTTGCAATATTTACAAAATGCTTTAGCAGCAAATCATAGTAATTTTGAGGCGGAATATGTAGATGCGGCACCTTCACCTACAGGCTTTTTTAAATATGATTATTTTATAGAATCTCTGATGCACAAGGCGCGGCTAATGCGCACCGGAAGCGAGCAAACGGCATTATTACAAGCTAAGTTTTTATATGAAGTGGCGGATTCTGTGTTGACGCTGGTGCGCAATGAATTATTATCTTCGGATGATAAAATCCGGCTGTCGGAAAAATTTTATGACTTATCACAGGCAGCCATTGAAAATTGTATTCAATTGGCAGAAACGACGGGCGATCAGCGTTATTTGGAAGAAGCATTTGCCTTTTCTGAAAAAAGTAAAAGTAATGTGCTGGCGCAATCACTGGCGGCTAATCAGGCGAAGCAGTTTGCCGGTATTCCTGATTCTTTAATTTTATTAGAAGATCGCTTACAATCGGATATCAATTTTTATAAACAAGCTTTGGCGGAGCAGCCCGATAGTTTGGAACGTGTTTTATATCAAAATGAGTTATTTACTGCACAGCAAGCCTATCGAGTTTTAATTACACAATTGGAAAAAAATTATCCTTTTTATTATCAATTAAAATACGAACAAGCCGTGCCGCGCGTGCGCGCCATTCAATTTGCCCTGCCTGAAAATACAGCATTGGTGAGTTATTTCACAGGTGATTCGATTTTATATAGTTTCGTTTTTACAAAGACCGCCTTTATGGTGCATCGCTCGCCAATCGGGCAGCGTTTTTACGATCAGCAAGTTGGTTTACGCAAAAGCATTACGGGTCAACTTAATGAAGATTATGTTATCCTGGCTAATGATTTATACAAATCGTTATTTCCATTTACTTTAGATAAAAACATTCATTCTTTAGTCCTTATTCCTGATGGCACGCTGAATAAACTGCCTTTTGAAGCTTTGCTCTCCAAAAAAGTAAACCCCAGGGTCGCTATTAATTTTCAGGCACTTCCTTATTTAATTAATGATTTTGAAATACAGTATGCGCTTTCTGTATCCTTGTATCATCAGGAACGGACGACCACTACTTCATTCAGCAATCGGGGAGAGGGTTTGCTGGCTTTTGCACCGGTTTTCGCTGAACCCCAGGAAATTGGGTACTTTACAAATGGCTTGCGCAACCCTTTGGCGGCTACCGAAAATGCACGCACAATGACTTTAGATGGGAAATTTATTTCCGCTTTGCCTGCCACCGCCGATGAGGTAAGCGCGATCGCAGAGGTATTTCAACAAAAAAAGCAAAAAGTAACTTCTTTCCTTTTTAAAAATGCGAATGAAAATCAACTCAAACGCAGCAATATTACAAATAGTAAATATTTACACATCGCAACGCATGGTTTTATTAATGAAGATCAACCAGATTTATCGGGGCTGCTCTTTTTTCCTGATACAACGGGGCATGAAGATCATATTTTGTATTCTGGCGAAGTGTATAATTTGAATCTGAATGCAGATTTGGTAGTGCTTTCAGCTTGTGAGACAGGCTTGGGGAAAGTGGCGAGTGGCGAAGGGTTACTTGGTTTGTCCAGAGCATTTTTCTATGCAGGAGCGAATAATTTGATCGTTTCGTTATGGAAAGTCCAGGATCAAGCTACGGCCGATTTGATGGTTTCGTTTTATCAGGAGCATTTAAGTGGGAAAAGTAAAAATTTTAGTACGCCATTGCGGCAAGCAAAGCTCAATCTGATCCGTTCGGAAGATTTCAGTCATCCGTATTATTGGTCGGCATTTGCGCTGATTGGGCAATGATGGAATTCATATATCTTTAAGCCCTTGACAAAAGTCTCCTTCTGACCATGAGCAGTGTCAATGAAAAATGATTGGAGGAACGCTACATTAGAAGCCCAATCAAAACAAGCTGCCATGAATGCTATCTATAAGGCTAAAATTGACACTTTTCTTCAATTGAAAAATATTGCTGTGCTCGGTTATTCCAGCGATGGCAACCAACCCGCCAACGCCATCTACAAAAAGCTGAAAGACAATGGCTACCATGTTTTTGCGGTGAATCCTAAAGTCCATGCGATCAAGGATGTGATTTGCTATCCTGATGTAAAATCTATTCCAGAGCCGATAGAAGGCGCAATATTATGCACCCCTGCAAATGCCACGGAGCAAGCAGTGCGTGATTGCGCAGCGCGCGGCATCGCGCAGGTATGGATGCATACGGGTATGGGGCCGGGTAGTTATGATGCGAAAGCATTTGAAACGGCTAAAAAATTAGGTGTCGAAGTTATTCCAGGCGGCTGTCCAATGATGTATGTAAAGCCGGACTTCTTTCACAAGTGCATGGGTTGGTTGAAAAAGTTGCCAGAATAATTTGGGTATTTATTTCCAATCCAATCGCCACGCCAATCCTGCAAAATAATTTCTTCCTGTTGCAATCGGGCTGGCACTTCCTTCGCCACTATGCACACCGCCTTGACTTCCAAGGGTATTCACATTACGAACGTCCAATAAGTTTTTCACGCCACCAGTAAGTTGAATGCGATTTTTCCAAAAAGACTTGGTGAGGGTGAGGTCTGCCAGTACAAATCCATCCTGAATAGCCTGTGCTACTACAGTTTGTCCTTCATTATTCACTGTTTGATAAAAGCGAATGAATTTATCATTATATCGTGTAAAGAAAGCCGTGCGCAAACCGATTTTTGTAAAATGATAGCTTAATTGTCCATTTATTTCTGTCGCAAAAGTGTAAGGATTGACGTCTTCTGTTTCTGATAATGGATTGTAACGTCCCGTGGGAGCCACGCCAGCCGAGACTTCCAGGTTTTTGATGCGATAATTTAATCTAATATTACTGCCTAATGCTTTGAAACGATCCTGATTAAAATAAGCATATTGCGTTGAAACTTGCCCCAGAGAAGCCGCCGGAACCAACTCACCATCTACCACTACATAATCATATAAATCAATTTTATTGCGAATATCATTATAAAATCCGGTAAGTGTAATTTGAAGCCGATTGTTATTCCATTCTTTATCAAAATCCACAACCAACTGAAAATTATCAGATGTTTCTGCCTGTAAATCAGGATTCCCGATAATATAATGACTTGCATCTACGAAATAAAAAAACAATTCTTTAATCGAAGGACTGCGGAAACCAGTTGCATACGAGGCACGTAATTGCCAGTTTTTATTTATATCATATTTCAAATGTAATGATGGAACAATAGGCGCATCAAATCGCGTATTATAAGCTCCGCGCGCGCCCAACTGAATTTGTACCGATGTAATAGGCTGATATTGCAATGTAATAAAACCGGCATAATCGGCAATTTCACTATAACGCGCTTTCTCTGTTTCCGGATCATTGAAGCGCTGACCATAGCCGTTTTCATAATTAATATCTAAACCTGCCTGGAAATTCCATTTACTATTTGCAAAACGACTTGCCAATATCGGTCTGAAAACCAAAGCGTTATACTTAGTGGTATCTTGTTCGCCGGTCACTTGGGTTTGCTCATCTATTTCTATGTCCAACCGAAACGTATTTTTCTGCCGCCGAAAAGTATTATATCCCGCTGTAATATTCCAGCATAAATTATTTAAAAATTTGCCTTCGTAGGCTAAAGACTGGTCAAAACGAGTGGTGTAATAATAATCATCAAACGCATAAGGTTTGAATTGTGGACGACGTAACTGCCCTAAATTTATAATATCTTCATCAAAATAAGCCACTGAATAACGTAAAAACTGATCTTCGTCAATATCATAACGCGCCATTCCATTTACAGACCATTGCGATTTTGGATTCCATTGAAAAGTTCGATTAAATAAACTATCGGTCGGTTCCACCGCATTAAATCCTTCAAATTTATTATATCCGCCATCAAAACGAAGTAATAATTTATCTGTTAATTTAGTACCGAGTTGCGCATTCAAATTCAAAGCGCCGACGCTTTCATATTGACTAATGACTTGAGCATCATAGCGATTTAATTGCGATTTTTTTGTAATTAAATTAATAACGCCACCCAAAGCATTCGTGCCATAATTCACCGACATCGGTCCTTCGACCATTTCCACCCGCTCAATATTACTCAAATTAATCTGGCTCAGATCAATATCGTCGCCCACTCTGCCAATCACCGGCACGCCATCAATCATAATTTTTACGTTCTGACCACTCACGCCCTGCAAACTTAGGCTACTCCCCAAAATCAAATCCTGCGAAATACGAATATTTAGTTCCTGATTTAATAATTGCTCCAAATTAATCGCGCCGCGCTGTTCTATTACATCTCGCTTAATCGTGCGAATTTTATATAAAGCATTTCGGCTATCCGTAGGTGTATATTGCGCGGTCACCACTACGTCATCCAAATTCAAAAACCATTTAATGGAATCATTATCAGCCAATTGCGCTACTGCGAAATTAACAGAACAGATTAAAAATACGGATAAAATAAACGCTTTCGTATTCATTTAGGGAATCGTTTTTATATAATAACTCAATTTACAAAGCCCTTTGCATTTAGTATCATCGCGGCTTTCATTAACATATCCTGGAATGCCTGTAACTCTTCATAAGCAAATAGCAATTGAAAATTATGCATTGGAGTGTCAATACGAATTTCCTTTACATTGGGCGTGTATTTTTGCTTCCAGGCAAGTAAATAACGCCGGGTAAGCTGCTCCAATGCTTGCAACTCCCATTCATACTGGTGCAGCGCAATATTACCAAATGCAATATTCAGGCACTGACAATGCTTGCACCGCACCACATAACCAAAACCATTTTTTATTATTACTTCGTATTCACACATAAGTCATTTACTACTTATCATTTGCCATTGACTTATTATAATCCTATCACTAGATTACCGCTCACCAAATCACCAAATCACAACTCACTCACCAAATCGCGCCACTCCTGCAATTCAGGAATTCCGGGCTTGCGTTTGCCAAAACAATACACAATCAATTCACCTTCAGCATCAAACACTTCAATGCCAGTTACAATACCATCTTTGGTGGGCTTGCGCGTTTCCCAAATTTCAGCGATGCCGCCTAATTTTAAATGTAAATTAAATTCAGGATCCATTACATTAATCCAGCCTTCCATCGGCACAATTTTATTCACTTGTCCGGTGTGGATTTGAATACAACCGTCATTGCCAACAAATATCATAATGGGTAGTTGACGTTCGGAAGCGCGTTCCAACATTTTTACAATAGCCTGATTATCAAGACTACGAACATAGCCTTTGGGTGCCAGGCGCATCGCTTGGGTACGCGTCACTTTATGCTTTTTCAACATACCAAAGAAATCGTGCGTATCCTGCAAGTCAATCCAATCTTGTTGAAAGGCGGGGATATTAATATCCGTGTCGGGTAATTCATTTACTTTATTTACTGGATTTTTATTTACAATCGTTGGCGTATTTTGATCTTTCGCACGATATTTCTTTACAATATCATTATATGCATCTGGCTCAGATTTAGCAGTTAAATAAACTTTATGAACCGCATGTCCCCGATCATTAAAAAATTGAAAACTATATAAGGTATGATTCGGACCAGCTTGAACCTTAGCCGCATACGCATAATGCCATTGTGTCATAAAAAATCGCACATCAATATCTTCATTCACCGCCACGCCCATTTTACCTTCCGCCATGAAAGAAATATTGTCATAAATGCCTTTCCTTTCGTGTACGGCATATTCATTTCGCGTTAAAGCCATTACATAACCGAGTTGCTTCATATCTTTCAGCATCTCTTTACAATCGCCTTCGAGGCGCACGATACCGTCGCCGAGGCTGAGTTCGAGTAATTCTAATTCACTGACTTCCAATTCAATAGCGGCATCACGAATGCGCAATTGCGGCTTTTCTTGTTTCAGTTGTAAATACTGTTCTTTTAAGGTTGTTGCATCTACTGTCATGATATAGTTGTTTTTTGAAAGTTATATGTTGTAATTTGCGGACAATTCAATAAAGGATGCGGATACACAATAGCTTCTATATCAAATACTTCTGAAATGGTTTCCGGCACAAAAACTTTATCCGGTTCACCGGATTCTATAATATGCCCATTTTTCATCATAATAACCCGATCTGCATATTGCGCGGCAAGATTCATATCATGTAAAATAATCAAGACACCGAGTTGTAATTTCCGGGTTAATTTCTTTACTAATTCCAATAAACGATGCTGCTGCGCAATATCAAGACTCGAAACCGGCTCATCTAATAATAAAAATTTCGGCTGTGAAAATTCCGGTTCATAAATCTGCATCAACACTCGCGCCAGGTGCACCCGTTGCTGCTCCCCACCGGAAAGCGTTGTAATATTTCTATGTGTAAAATACTGCATTTGAACTTGTTGTAATGCCCAAAACGCTACCTGTTTACTTTGTTCCGCCGATTCCCGCATCTGAAAAGCAAAGCGCCCCAGCAACACCGTTTCCAGAACCGACATGGGAAAAGCCAACTGAACGGACTGCGACAACACGCCGCGCACTTTGGCTAATTCCAGATTTTTCCATTGATGTAATAATTCCTGGTTGTAGTAAATATTTCCGGTGGCGGGTTTAATATCTCCGGCAATTGTTTTTAATAAAGTGGATTTTCCGGCACCATTCGCACCAATAATAGCAACGATTTCACCCGCGTGCAGGCGTAAGCTTACATCGCGTAGTAAGTATCTATCTTTTATTTTATATGATATATTTTTGGCTTCAATCATTATTTACAATTAATGGTACACTGATTTTTATGATTTTTATGTTTTTTTATGATTTATAAAATTTTGCAATCACAATGTGGCACATTTATGGAATGTGTCGCATTTATTAATGCCTGATATTCAGACATTAACACTATTTTTACAATTGTGGCACGTTTTGGAAACTCGCCACACGTTTATTACTACTAAAAATTTACTGACATTCTTCCTCTGCTTTTTAGTAATAACCATAGAAAAAACGGGCTTCCGATGAGCGATGTCAGCACGCCAATCGGGAGTTCTGCTGGTGCAATCGCAGTACGGGCAATCGTGTCGGCTATGATTAATAAAGCGCCGCCCAATAAAGCCGAGCCCGGCAACAGCCATCGATAATCGGTGCCGCGCATCATGCGCAGTAAATGCGGCACGACCAAGCCCACAAAGCCAATCACGCCGCAGGTAGCCACGCAAGCGCCTACGCCTAGCGCGGTGCAGAGGATGACCGTTTTTTTGACTTTTTGCACATTGACACCGGCATAAGCGGCTTCCTGCTCGCCGAGTAATAATAAATTGAGGGCACGCGATTGCCTTATTAATAAAAATGTAATAAGGAATGTAATAGGAAATAAAATGATGATAACCTGCCATTGCGCACCGCCGAGGCTGCCCAGGGTCCAGAATGTAATATCGCGGAGTTGGGATTCATTGGAAAAATAAGTAATTAAACCCGTTAAAGCGCTTGATAATGAGCCAATTGCAATGCCTGCCAGAAGCATGGTAGCCACATAAGTGCGCCCGCCAAAAGTGGATAATTTATAGACTAATCCGGTTGTTATTAAACTGCCGATGAATGCTAAAATGGTGACACTGATATAGCCGAAGAAATTATGAAATAAAAACAGCATAGAATTGACTAAAACCAATCCTGCTACTGCGAATAGCATCGCACCAAATGTAATGCCCACCATCATGGGATCGGCTAAAGGATTGCGAAATAAGGCTTGTAAAGATGCCCCGGAAATGGCTAAGGTCGCGCCTACCAGTAATGCTAATATAATACGCGGCAGCCGAAGATTAAATAACATATAATGAATGCTTGCCGGCACTGCTGCATCCGACCAATCGAGTAAACTAATGATATAATGTAAAATTTCAGATGGAGCTATATCATAAGCGCCCCAAAAAAGGGAAGCTATTGCAACCACGATGGTCGCAACAGCAAGCCCCGCGACAGAGAATACAACAGAGAATGAGTGTTGTAATGCCCTTTTAATCAGACTCTTAGATGGTTTTATTTCGATTGGTTTTACCATATTCAATGTGCTGATTTGCCAATTTGCTAATGTGCTAATGCCATTTAAACTTACACGATTGGCATATCATAACTTTTTTGCTAATTCTATCGCGGCTTCCGTAGCACGAGGTCCAAATCCTAGTAAATAATGCCCATCCATAGTAATGATGCGCTGATTTTGTCCAGCGGGTGTTTGACTGATACCGGGAATTTTTAATAATTCATCCGCACCATTTACACTTTGTAAACCGCTATCAAACATTAGTATAATATCGGGCTGCGCTTTGATTAAACCTTCGGCGGAAAGTGCCTGAAAATCAGTGAATTCGGTAACGGCATTTTGACCACCGGCTGCTTGAATCATGGCTTCAGCGGCAGTGTTTTTACCGGCTACCATCAGGTTGCCTTTGCCGCGCGCGTAGATGAAAAGGACTTTAGGTGTATTGGTTTTATTTGCGATAAGCGATTGTAAATCTTGTTTTTTTGCTTTAATTTTTTTTGACAATTGTTCTAATTTTCCAGCCGGATCGCCTAGTTTTTCGGCAATTTTTTGTGCCATTTGCAAAGGCGCATCCAGTGAATGCGTTTTTTCCAGCCATAATATTTCCAAACCCGATTGCTCCAGTTGTTGCAAAGCAGGGCTATTATTTTCCGAGATTTCGGCAATAATTAAATCCGGTTTCAGACCTAAAATCCCTTCGGCATTGAGTTGGCGGACGTGCCCGACTTTGGGGAGTTGATTGGCTTCGGCGGGGTAGGTGCTGGTGACGTCCACGCCAACAATTTTATCGCCGTGCCCAAGCGTGTAAAGGGTTTCGGTGATGGCGCCGCTCAA
>JANRME010000291.1:0-31865 GCA_033761835.1 Saprospiraceae bacterium | reverse complement strand
CAAAGTCTTGATTTCAACTTTAATATTTTGATTCCTCGAAAGCGCGCTCTAACAAATTTGCAAAATATGTGCTAACATTTGCAAAATGAGTGCTAATCCTTTTTTTCTTTAATACCCATATTTGAGTATTATAATCATGCTGACTGCATCTAACAAAATTCTAAGTTCTTCATAGTCTTTCTTCACTTGATTAGAATGTAAGCTATTCACGCGAGTGGTATAATGATATTTTTTTTACTAAACTTAATAAATACGATAAACTTTATTTAAAAAAATAAAATAAGTTGTTGATTTTCAAAAATATAGATCAGCGACTTTTATTCTTTCTCTCCTTGTTTTTATAATTTTTTAATATTAAATCAAATAATATGCAAACCAAAAATTTATTACCATTGTTAATGGTATTTATCTTCTGTACTACTTTGCAGGCACAAAATGTCGGCATTGGTACAACGCTACCAGAAGCAAAGCTTCATGTGAATGGCAACTTTCTTTCCAAGCATCAGCTTGGGGGTTTTGCCGTTCCAACATTCTCCGGGCTTGATTTTAATAAAACACTCGTTCAAGGAGTTTTCTTCGGGGAAGAATATGCGCCACAACTGCGTTTTGTGACCAATTCGAGCGGATTATTTATGGACCTTGGTCAAGATTCTTCCGGGAATTTTATTATTAGACGTTATGCAAAATTAAAATTTACAATATATAACTACTTGACAAATTAGCCTATTGCTTTTTTGAATAGAAAAAGTCTGTTTCAAACAATTATTAAAAATCAATTGATTATATATTTGTAAAATATTCCTGCATCTCATCTAATCAATTTACAAGCGCCGATTCTAAGCACTGGAATGTATATCATGGAAATACGCGCAGGAGAAAAATTATTACTTAAAAGGCTCATTATGCAATGATTTATAGAGAATATTACTAAAATTTGACAATTAAATTATATTTCATTAAAAAAGAGGGTAAATTGCTTATAAAGTGATTTGCTCCTTTTTATTAGTTTTGTTACTTATTTTTCTTCTCTGCTTTTTCATTATTTACTCTCAAATCCAGAATATTCCCCATATGATAGCAGGTGCGGCAGCGGGGTTCGTAGGCATCTTTTTCACCCATTTAAATTTTAGCATCCACAAAAAAATCAGCTTACGCCTTTCAAAAAGCAACTTTCAAAACCGCCTTTCTGCTCCAATTCAGCTATATTTACAAAACTAAACCCAACCCCTATGGTCACCAAAGTTTTTTCACCGCATCCGGCGCTTGCGCCTTTTGTGCAATTTTATTTGATACAACAAACGAACTTACCGCAAGAAGTTCATTGTGTCTTAGCTTGCAAAGTTTTGGCATCCATTCAATTCGCATTCAAAGCACCTGCCGTTACTTCCTTTCATTATCATGGCACACCCGTGGAGAATCGGGTACACTTGGGAGAGAAGCCGGCGATGATTGGTCCGACGAATGTTTTTGGCAATGCTTATTTCACAGGAGAGCTGAATTTGCTGGCGGTAGCCCTGCAAACGACGGGTACGCATTACTTCATCAAAGAATCGGCGACTGCGATGACGAATAGAGGCGTTCAAGTGGAATTAGTAAACAAAGCGTTCAACGAAGCGCAGGAAAAACTACTCGCTGTCAGCAGCCCTCAAGCCGCTGTTCAAACGTTGGAGCCTTATCTGATTCGCCATTTTTATAAGAATGCTCCGCACGTCTTGAAAAATGACCTCTCGATGATTACGAACTATGTAGATGGGCGGGAGGGCATGGTGCATATAGAAGCCATGGCAAAAACGTTCAATCGCAGTCGGCGCTGGCTGGAAAAGCAATTTCAGGCGCAGATAGGGATGTCGCCCAAAGCCTACGCGCGTGCGGTTCGCTTTCGCAATGTAATGCGTCATTTGTATCATGCTCCGAATCCATCCTGGATGGAAGTGGTGGCGCGATTCAACTATACCGACCAGTCGCACCTTATCAAAGATTTTTATCAATACGCTGGCAATTCGCCGCAAGCACATTTTCAAAGCATACCACTTATAGACCAAAACATCCACAAAAACTTCTAAACTGTTCGCATTTTTACAATGCAGGGCGGTAGTGGGCATAGTATATTTGTACAAAAACTAAATCTAAACAATTAAATCGAACCCCAGCATGATAAACATTCATGTATCTCCAAAGCTGCCGCAGCCTAGCTTTTTATTTTTGAAACTCAAACCTAAAGAGCCTTTTACCACAAGCTTTGTTTTTTCTCCATTTCCTTGGTTCTCTCCGAGTGTCGGAAAAGACTCGGTGAAGAGCAGAACAAGAATTTAAAAATAGTTAATCAATTATTCACAACAAATAAAATAAGACTTATGCCAGTTCGCACAAAGTATCTCAAAACAATTTGGTGTCCCGGCCCCTGGCCTTGGGAATGGTTTCGCACTTGTGAAGTAGAAAGAGATGGCTGGGAATATAATTTTCAAAGGTTAAAAGCCCAAGGACTTCTTTACTATCATTATACAGGCTGTGAAAATGGGATTGAATATCAATGGGATGATTGGGGATCTCTTATTCAACCAGGAGAATTTCCTGGTGTCACCACTGTGATTCAGGAAGAAGAATTGCCTAAAACTGGTAAATGCGATCCTAATAATATTGGAACTTATTCTCAAAGGCTAGATTTAGTAGTAGAAATAATAGTTTCATCTAAAATTGAAGTAATTAAAAGTGAAAAAATTGATATTAATACAGTAATACCAGATGATACAATATGTAATAGATCAGGGAATACTATTACTACTTGGACTGTTCAAAAAGATAATAAAATAGTATTTACAGCTTCCAAATTTTATGATTTTATGTTTTGGTCTATAAATGGGAAAACGCTTATCCCCACAAGTGGAAAAATAATAGTTGATGGAATTCCAATCAGTTACAGTATGCCTTCAAAAGAAGAGTTGATATTAAATACGGAAGGCACATATGGTAATTTTTCAATTTCTGTTCAATTAATAGCAGTATTAAACAACAATCCTTTCAGAAGCAAAATTGTTTTTGAACAAAATATATCTATCATCGGTCAATCAAAAGATGGTGATCAATCATACATTGACTATTTGGCATGTAAAAAGCATATCGAAGATGTTTTCAAAAAACTATGGCCAGAAGTTCCACCAGTCCTCAAGATTCCTTCCGATCCACTTAAAGTTATAAATACATTTAATAACCAAATGGATGAATTAAAAACCTCTTTTAATAAACTAGCTAATCAACAAAAGAAGCAGTAAACAATAAAATAGAGTAGTTATGTTAGGGTACGCTGCTCATCCCTTAGTCCTTTCAAAGACTCGTCAGAAATAAGAAATAATAAGTAGAATTTTTGTAATAAAAAATATTCTTAACATCACTTAAAACTTAGCTGCCATGAAAAATTATTTAATCTTATCCGTTTCCATTATGTTGTTAATTCTTTCTGCGTGTGGCCCTGGGAATCTTAAAATTCAAGTAGTTGATAAAAAATTTCAAGGCCAAGTAAATATGATCATAACTGGGGAATCTTTCACCCCCAACGGTCGTGTAACAATAACCGTAAGAAACTTTCCGAAGAGTCAAACCGATAGGATAGAAACTGTGTATGCTAAAAATAATGGGACATTTACGCACACTTTTGAGTTTAAAAATCCTGCGTATGCCAATAATCAAGAAAATTTACCTGATATTCAGGTAATTGCTCAGGATGAAGCCAAGAAGCAATTTGTTACCAAAGAAATTAGTCCTTGGCCATACGTAATTGTGCCTTAATATGCAAGACAAGTTATTGTGCGGCGAACCCTCTTGCCGAGCCTCTGAAGAAGCTTGACAAGGGATATACCACCGTGCCTAATTCAGGATATTCTGTAAAATATAATATTAAAACCACATGAGAATCTTGGAGAAAATTGGCGCCGCGTGGAAGATTGTAGGGATGTCGGTACATGTTTATAAGCCCTGACAAACAGGTGTTTATCCATTCTTGTTCGATGGCGGATGTTGGAAAACATCCGCCATCGCAGTGTATTCCGGCAAAAACCGCTCCATTTCGGAACTTTCGAGCGGAATATTTTGTGTTGCAAGAATGCAATTGATATTAACCTAACCTATGAAAAGCAATAAGCAGCGAAAAATTGAATTGAAAGACCAAAAATTGAAAAAACGCAGGGAAAAAGAAGCCCTTGTGCCCATTGATGCCGTTGCGGCTGACCCTGCCAAACTAAGTCATAATAATACGTATGATCCCTTGCCATTGTACTACAAGGACATCGCTTATACTTGTATAGATTGTGGCGAAGAAGACGTGTGGACTGCCGAACAACAAAAATGGTGGTATGAGGAGGCAAAGGGATCTATTCACTCCCGCGCTGTTCATTGTAAAAATTGCCGCGCCAAAATCCAAGCAGAAAAAAAAGCCCAGCAACTGCACATGCAAGCAATGAGAGAACAAGCGCCGCATCCAAACGAAGCCTTCTTTAAAAATAGAAAGACATGAAATCAAACGTGCCAGTATTCAGACAGTTATCCTGGGCATCCGTAATTGTACAGTTTCTCCTCATCGGACTTATTATTTATATTTTTTATGTATTAGATTTTTGGGAACCCTTTTTCCTGGGTGCATTGACGTATGCGTTTCTGGCTATTGTACTCAGAAACCTAATACCCAAAAAGCATAAGCAAGGAATGCGACTCGTGCTGCGACAGCGCTTTGCGGAAGCCATTCCATTTTTTGAAAAAAGCGTTGACTATTTCACTCAACATAGTTGGGTTGATAAATATCGCTTTTTGACCTTTTTAAATTCATCCAAAATGGCATATCGAGAAATGGGGCTTTGCAATATTGCCTTTTGCCACAGTCAATTAGGAAATGTTCAAAAAGCAAAGGCGTTTTACGAGCGCGTTCGCAAAGAGTATCCTGACAATGGTCTGGCAATCGCAGCGCTTAACCTGATAAATTCATTAGAACAGCAAAACAAAAAACTTTAAAACACTATTTCCAATGAACTACTTCTCTAAACCCCTATTCGCGCTATTGCTTTTGACAGGCATGGCGCTGAACCCACTTATTGGTCAATCGCAACTCAGTGGCAATGTGACCGATGAAGCCCGCCGCCCCTTGGCTTTTGCCAACGTCCTATTGTTATCGCCTGCTGATTCTGCGCTGGTGAGCGGTGTGGTGACTGCTGAAGATGGCGCTTATCGTTTTGAGCAGGTAGCCAATGGCACTTACCTTCTATCGGTGACGATGCTTGGTTTTTCCCAACATTACTCGGAAGTATTTACACTGCAAAGCTCTAAAAATATGGGTACGATTGTCTTGAACCCAGATGCCGCCCAACTCGACGAAGTTACTATTGTTGCTAAAAAACAATTATTCGAACAAAAAATAGACCGCATGATCGTCAATGTTGAAAATAGCATCACTTCTGCCGGAGCTACCGCGCTGGAAGTGCTGGAACGCTCGCCGGGCGTGGTGGTCAATCGTCAAAATAACAGCATTGCACTGGCGGGAAAAGATGGCGTGATTGTAATGATGAATGGCAAAATCAATCGGATGCCCGTCAATGCGGTGGTGCAGTTGTTAGCAGGGATGCCATCGAGCAATATTCAAAAAATAGAATTGATTACTACGCCGCCCGCCAATTTCGACGCAGAAGGCAATGCCGGTTTTATAAATATCGTGCTGAAACAATCGAGTGACCTGGGTTTGAATGGTTCTTATACCTTGTCGGGTGGAATTGGCAGGGGTACTACCGCTTCGGCGGGCATCAATTTCAACTACCGCAAAAACCGCGTCAATCTCTATGGCGATTATGCTTTCAGCCGACAAGCACAAGAATTTGTAAATGAAACAAATCGCTCGGTTTTATTGGATGGTCAAACCATTGGTACAGCTACGCGTGGGGTGCGCGACCCAAACATCCAACGCAATCACAACGCCCGCTTGGGTTTGGATATTAATTTGAGTCCAAAAACAGTGCTGGGCGTGCTGGTGTCGGGTTATGACAATCGTTATAAACAGGAATCTGTGAACAGCACGACCATCACCCGAAATGGCACGCCCGATACCCTGCTCCGCACGACGATTGACGAGGTCAACTACTGGCAACACTGGGCTGCCAATCTGAACCTCCAACACACTTTCCGCGAGGGCGAAACGCTGACTTTTGATGCCGACTATCTTAACTATGAAAATGACCAACCCGCCAATTATTTCCTTTCTTACCGGGACGGTGTTGGTAATTTTTTGTTTGAGAAGCAGACTTTTAGTGGTAAAATAACCCCCATTAAAGTAGGCGTTGGAAAGCTCGATTATACGAAGCAGTTTTCAGAAAAAATAAAAATGGAACTGGGTGTAAAAGAAACAATCGCTCGTTTTGACAATGACGTAAAAGTGGCGGATGTGGACAAAGGCGTTTTTATGTACAACCCGGATTACACTGCCAAATACCGCCTCGAAGAAAGCATTGCGGCGGCTTACACGGCTTTTGATATAAAACTGGATGACAAAACCAATGCAAAATTGGGCTTGCGGTACGAATATACCAATTCCAATCTCGGCTCGGAGGAAGAACCCAACATCGTGGATCGCCATTACGGCAGATTCTTTCCCAGTGTTTTTGTGTCTCGAACTTTCAACGAGCAGCAGTCCGCGAATTTCTCCTACAGCCGCCGCATTACGCGCCCGACTTTCAATGACTTAGCACCTTTCATATTTTTAGTGGATCCTTACACGTTTTTATCTGGCAATGCCGCGCTGCAACCCGCTATTTCTGACAATGTGAAGTTGGACTACCGTTTCAAAAGTGTTTTGTTTTCCCTCCAATACAGCGTCGAGGATAGCGCCATCGCCAATTTTCAGGTAAAAATCATCGAAGGCACGAACCAGCAAATCTTCGCCGCCGAAAACATGAAAAACCGCAAAACCGCTGCATTGACCGTCACTTTCCCCATCACAGTGACCAAATGGTGGAATATGCAAAACAACCTCATCGGCACCTGGCAGGAAGCGAACACTTATTTTAGCGGCGACCCTTTGCAAGTGCATACCCAAAATTTGCAAGCAGTTTGGATAAATAGCTTCACCTTGCCCAAAGATTTTAGTGCAGAGTTGGTGGGCATTTATAATTCAAAAGCACTTTTTGGAGCAGCCGTGGCATTACCAACGGGTTTTATCAATATCGGCATTCAGAAAAAATTTCCAGGCGAGTGGGGCACGCTGCGCTTCGGCATTGACGATTTGTTCAATTCCTTTAAATTGCGATTCAATACCGACTTTCCTGAATATAACCTCGTATCAAAAACTACTTTGGACTTCAGCCAACGCACGTTCAAACTCTCTTATTCGCGCAATTTTGGTAATAACATCCTCAAAGGCACTCGCCAACGCGCCACTGGCTCGGAGGAGGAGCGAAAAAGGGTGAATTGAGCCATTGCTGCCTACGTTTACGAAACTTTTAAAAGTTTCGTAAACGTAACCCCCAAAATTTTACCCTCACCAACGTAAAGGTTTAGCCTTGGAACGTAAAATTTTACCCCTACCAACGTAAAATTTTAGGTCTGGAACGTAAAATTTTACCCCCACCAACGTAAAAGTTTAGCCTCGGAACGTAAAAGTTTACCCCCACCAACGTAAAGGTTTAGCCTCGGAACGTAAAATTTTACCCCCATCAACGTAAAGGTTTAGCCTCGGAACGTAAAATTTTACCCCCACCAACGTAAAAGTTTAGGTCTGGAACGTAAAATTTTAACGAAGAAGCCTAAACGTTTGACCTGCGCGGTTAAAATGTTGGGAAATGGTATCGACGATTGGAGTCGCAGTAGTAGCAGGGCGGCGACTCAAGTCGCCGGTACGGTCTGAACCGTGATTTTTTTGATTTTTTTGATGTTCTTGATGCCGCATCACATTCATCATTCGAATCAAATCAATCACCGTTCAGACTGCTCGCCCTGCTGCTCCTGTAGCCACGCCCGCTTCTCTTCTGCAATTTTAGTATAAGGATGCGCTGCACCGAAAGTTTTTAACCAAATATTCAGACTTTTAGTAGAGGCTTCCTGCGCTTTGTCCCATTCTTTAAAATGAGCATAGATAGCAATTAGATTGTTGTAGCGCGTAGCGACGTTGGGATGGAACTCGCCGAAATTTTTTAAAGCATTTTCTAAAGCTTTTTCCAATAAATCGCGCGCCCGTTCATACTCGCCGAGATTTTTATACACACTTGCCAAATTGGATTGGTAAAGCGCGACTTGAGGGTGGTTTTCGCCGAAATTGTTTAAGTTAGAGGCTAAGGCTTTTTCCAATAAGTCCCGCGCCCGTTCATACTCGCCCAGATCGGAATACACCAGCGCCAAATTGGATTGGCGAAGCGCGACCTTGGGATGGAATTCGCCGAAATTTTTTAAATCCGAAGCTAAAGCTTTTTCCAATAAGTCCCGCGCCCGTTCATACTCGCCCAGATCGGAATACACATTTGCCAAATTGGATTGAGCAGTAGCTACGCTTTCATCCGCTTCGCCCTTGTGTTGAATAAAAATAGCCAACGCCTGTTCTAAATAGTTGGCAGCAGTTTGGTACTCGCCGGTCAAATTTAAAATCCAGCCCAGCGTATTTTTATAGCTTCCAATTTTGTAGTGATTCGGTTCAAAAACGGCTTCGCTGCTGCGTACCGCCGTTTCCAGGAGTTGCTTTGCACGCGTATAATTGCCTTGAAATTGGTACAGCCAACCTAACTTCCGTTGCAATTCCATCACCGCTTCCTGTTTTTCATCGGGTACGAGGCGCAGCAGGTGCTCGGCGTAGGGTATCCATACAAAGCGCTCCACGAGGTCTTTGGTAGAAGTATCCACATACACCAAGTCTTTCATGATTTTCAGCAAGGTATTCAGTTCTACCACGACGATGGGCATATAGTGCCGCGCTACTTCCTGTATGATCTGGTGCATTTTGTAGGCGTCGTCTTTGGCGTCGTAGAGCAGCCAGCCTTTTTCGTGCAGGCTCGCCAGGGTAGCGGTGTAGTTGTCCCAGGCTTCGGTATTTTCTTCCTTTATTTCAAAAAAAGTGGCGATTTCTTCCAGTTTGATAAAGCTCGGCGGCAGCATCGCCAGGCGGCGCAGCCAGCCGCGTTCGGTGTCGTTGAGGTGTTTGTCATTCAGTTCAAACACCGCGCAGAGGTAGGGGAAGATGCGCTCTATTTTTTGTTCGCGGCTATGCAGCGTACCGAAGTCCGCCAGTCTGCCGATTTCCAGTCCGCGTGCTTGCAGGGTGTCGCGCAGTTCCGCCACGCGCTTGATGCGACGGCGCTGGGCGGTTTTGGCGAGGAGTTCTACCGTGAGGGTGTGGTTGCCCACCGCTTGCAGGATGGCGTTCACGGTGGCGTCGTCGCGCTCCCATTCGTAATGGGTGTAGAAGAGTGCGCGGGCGCTGTCTTCGCTCAGAAAATCGAGATGCAGCGTATGGCGGAAGCCCAGTTCCTGCCGCGAGGTGAGCAGCACGTGCCAGTCTTTGGGCAGGTATTGCTTGTAAGGCGTGATTTGCTCGTTGGTATCGTCGAGTATAAGCAAGCTCGTGCCGCCGAGGTTGGCGAGGGCGTTGAGAATGAGCTGTACATCGCTTGCGGGGGAGCCGCTGAGTTTTGTAATGTCTAAATTCTGCAACAAGACCGCATTACCGGCAAGCGCGGTGGCAAAGTCACCCGCCACCTCGAGCCAGGCGATGTGCAGGTAGTCGTTTTTGTGCAGGTTGGCGTAGGCGAGGGCGAGGGTGGTTTTGCCGATGCCGCCCATACCGTTCATCAGTACCACACTTTTGGATTCGTGGAGCAAACGTTTGAGTTCGGCGAGTTCTTGCTCGCGCCCGATGAGGGGGTCTTGGAGTTCGGGCAAGCCAGTGAGCCAGCGTTTGACTTTGCGGTCGCCGTAGAGGACGAGGTTGCCCTGGATAATGGGGTTGTTGATTTGTTTATCAACGGGGCTTTGATTGTGGATGTCAGACATAGGGTGGTTTTTGCGGTAAAGTTTCGGCGACTAAAGCGCGCCGTTACATGTGGAAATCGCCCTGTATTGTGGGGTTATTTACTTGTTTTTCGACGTTGCCAAAATTATAGACATTGCCCTGCGGTTTTTCGCCACTGGCTGCTAATTGTTGCAATAAGGCTTCGAGGGCGGGCACTTCGGTCGGATTTTTGGCGAGGTGCTTTTCAATTTTGACGGCGACTTCTTTTTGGTTGGTTTCCGCGTCAGGATTGGCTTGCAGGTCTTTGAGCGGTTCGTCGTCTTTCAGGAAAATCGGGCGTACCCATTTCCAGATGGCGGTAGAGAGTTCGTCGCCGGCTTGGGTGGCGCCTTTGCTTTTTTTGATATTGCCGACCAGATAGCCGAGGAAGGTGGTAACGAGGGTTTCGATGACCATGTTAAAGATGTTTTTTGGTGAAAATGGTTGTGCAATATAAGCAAAATTCAACTAAAGGAGCATGATTGTCAAGCATTTCGCACTTTCAAATCCAAAATATTCCCCATGTGGTAGCAGGTGCGACAGCGCGGTTCGTAGCGATCCTTTTCGCCTAAAACAACCATATCTCCTTCGTCGGTGAGACGATAGGAGTGGGTAGCCAGATTGCCACAGTGTGGGCAAATAGCATGAACTTTCGTAATGTATTCAGCAATGGCAAGTAGATTTGGCATGGGACCAAATGGGCGACCTTTAAAATCCATATCCAAGCCGGCGATGATAATGCGCAAGCCGCGCAAGGCAAGCTTTTGCACATTTTCGGGCAACTCCATATCAAAAAACTGCGCTTCGTCAATACCAATCACGTTTACACCTTCGGCTAGCATCAACAGCCTGGAAGAGTGGTCAATTGGCGTGGAGAGAATGGAATTCGAATCATGCGAAACGACATTGGCATCGTCGTAGCGGGTATCCACTTTGGGTTTGAATATTTCAACCTTTTGATTGGCAATTTTTGCACGCTTGAGCCGACGGATCAACTCTTCGGTTTTGCCGGAAAACATGGAGCCGCAGATCACTTCGATCCAGCCGCTGCGTTGCCCTTTGAAATGTGGTTCGAGAAACATTTTTTGGTTTCAGGTTGAAGGTTCTCTATGTTGGTTGAGGAGTTTAGAAGTTGAGGAGTTTAGCAAATTAAACTCCTCAACTCCCCCACTCCCAAGCTCCTCAACATAAAATAAATCAAAATTCGTTGAAAAGCTAAGTTAGAAGTTCTTTTAGAATCATCCAACTGTTTATATTTGAGCATTCAAGAAGCCAGAGCAGAGAAGTCAGATATCAGGTAACAAAATCCCTTCTGGCATCCGACTTCTGACCTCTAAAAGTCTTAAAAAAAATGGATATACAACAAGCCAAAATTTTAGTAGAAAAAATTGCTTCGCTGCAAAAAAGTATCGCCTTGAACAAAGGTCCAATAGCGGCGATCGAACGCGATCTGATGTTAAGTTATATTCGACAATTATACGAGCTATATTTAAATTCAGATGAGCCTGCGCTTCCTCCGAAAATAGCTGGTAATACCGAGGAAGTGAAAATTGCGCCAAAACCTGTCGAAGTGGAGCAGCCTCGCAGTACTTATACGCCACCTAAAATAGAAATACCGGAGTCGCCCAAATATACCGCTCCTCCAAAACAAGAGGCCCCGCCACCGCTAGCACCTAAAGTGGAAGAAGTGAAACGGGAAATGCCGCCACCAGCGCCGTCAATACAGCGCCCTTCAGGCAATAGCCAACAAAATTTTTCGGCTTTATTT
Organism: Saprospiraceae bacterium; assembly: GCA_033761835.1. Lineage (GTDB taxonomy): Bacteria > Bacteroidota > Bacteroidia > Chitinophagales > Saprospiraceae > JADJNW01. Next base: position 20,094 of record JANRME010000291.1, on the reverse strand, counting down.
GATTTTAGACAGGCTAAAGAACTTTCAGAAAAACTTAGCGAGCGGCCGGTCACTGACCTTACCAAGGCTTTTTCCATCAATGATAAATTATTGTATATCAATGAATTGTTCGGTAGAGATGCCAATGCTTTTAATGATTCGCTATTGCTGATGAATAAATTTGAAAATATGGAAGAAGCAAAAAGTTTATTGATGAGCCTCGCCGAGCAGAATAATTGGACGCATGATGAAAAATTGGAAATTGCACAAAGTTTTATCAAAACGGTGCGGAGGAGGTATGTTTAAAGAGGTTATAGGATGATTGGGTCATAAATGATGAATAGTTAATGAAACGAATTGCGGTTTTTACTTCGGGCGGCGATGCGCCGGGCATGAATGCATGTATTCGCGCAGTAGTGCGTACTGCTTTACATCATGATATTAAAGTGATTGGTATTAAACGCGGCTATCAGGGTATGATTGATGCCGATTTTGTAGAGATGGATGCACATTCTGTGAGTGGTATTATTCATTTGGGCGGTACGATTCTTAGATCGGCGCGGTGCAAGGATTTTCATACGCCAGAAGGCAGAAAAAAAGCGTATGAGAATTTAAAAAAAGCGGAAATTGATAAGATCGTGGTGATCGGAGGGGATGGCTCTTTTCGGGGCGCGCTCACATTTATGTCCGAATATCCTAATATCCACATGGTTGGTTGCGCCGGCACGATTGACAATGACTTATTTGGTACGGATTATACGATTGGTTATGATACGGCGATCAACACCGCTATGAATGCGATTGATAATATTAAAGATACCGCTAATGCGCACGATCGCTTGTTTTTTGTGGAAGTTATGGGCCGAGATGCCGGATTTATTGCGCTCCCGGTCGCTATCGCTACGGGTTCAGAGGCGGTTTTGATTCCAGAAAGCAAAACCAGTATTGATAGGCTGGTGGCAACCTTAGAGAAAGGCTATCAGAATAAAAAAAACTCCAGCATTGTAGTCGTTGCCGAAGGCGATGAAGTTGGCGGCGCGTTTAAAATAGCTGAAGAAGTAAAAAAACGCAGTTTTGAACGCTGGGAAATAAAAGTGACCATATTGGGGCATATTCAACGTGGCGGACGCCCAACTTGCATGGAACGTGTACGCGCCAGCCGAGTGGGCATGGCAGCAGTAAAAGCTTTGTTAGAAGGTAGAAACGCTGTAATGATAGGGGAAGTGAACAGTCAAATTACTTACATACCTTTTGAAAAAGCAACAAAACACCACATGGACATCAACCCAATGCTGCTTGAAATGGTTGAAATATTATCATAGGAAGTCAGATACCAGAAGCGAGATGCCGGACAAAGTTTTAAAAATATCTGACTTCTCTGCTCCGACATCTTACTTCTAAAAAAGATTATGTTTAAAAATTTCTCCATAAAACTCCGCGAAAGCTTGCTATGGCCAGCCTATGCGATCGTGTTGCTTTGGATTATCCAAGTGCTTCAAATATTATCGGGTATAGATTTTGGTTGGCTCGGCGTTTTTCCTCGTGAGGTATGGGGTTTGCGCGGCGTTCTTTTCAGTCCTTTGATTCACGGTGGCTGGGGGCATTTGCTCTCCAATACGCCGCCACTTTTTGTGCTGAGCGCTATGATTTTATTCTTTTACCGCAGAGTAGCGATTTCGGCGTTTGTGATGATTTATTTGATGACCGGATTGGCAGTTTGGGGCTTCGCCGATTTGTTTGAAGCGAGTCGCCATTTCCACATCGGCGCAAGCGGCGTTATTTATGGATTGGTTGCTTTTGTATTTTGGAATGGCATTTTTCGTAGAAACCTCAAATCCATTGCATTGGCACTCATCGTAGCGCTTTACTACGGCTCTATGCTCATGGGTATTCTACCTGGCAAAGAAGGTATTTCCTGGGAAAGCCATTTGTTGGGCGGCTTGGTAGGTATTTTTACTTCTTTTTGGTTTAAAGAAGCGATTGAAAAAGATGAAGAAAAACAGAAATACTCTTGGGAAGAAGAACCGCAAGAAAAACAATTCTACTTCGACCGCGATATTTTCGATACGCCTAAAGCAGAGAAACAAAGACGCGACGACGATTATTGGTATTCTAACAAGGGATGAGGTTTGAGGATAAATTCAAACCTCAATCCTGGTTTACCAGTCGCCTCCTGCACCACCACCACCCGAAAATCCGCCTCCAAAGCCGCCGAAACCACCGCCGTCGCCGCCGGACCATCCACCACTGCCACTTCCGCCACCCCCGATGGGAGGAATAAATATCCAGCCGCCACCTCTGTTGCGGTGTCGAGGTTCATTATAACGACCGCCGTGCCAATAGCCACCATCGTCGTCATCGTCATTATTTTTGTTTGAGCGAATAGCAGCAATTAAAATAAAGAGGAAAAATCCAACGATAACCGTCAAAATGAGTAATCCAATCACTATATCAGCAGTGCTACCTCCTTCTTCGTCTTCCGCTGAATATTCGCCACTTGCATAAGAAATAATGGCATCCGTGGCACGATCAAAACCAGCATAATATTCCTCTTCGCGAAAAGCAGGCTTAAGAATATTTTCAATAATTCGCTTGGCAATAGCGTCTGGCAGAAAGCCTTCAGCACCATAACCTGTGATAAATCTAATTTTACGATCTTCCAAGGCAATGTAAATCAGCACACCATTATTTTTGTCTTTTTGACCAATGTTCCAAGTATTGTAAATACGCAAAGCATAGTCAAAATCGTCATCTCCTTCTAAAGTGCGCTCGGTAACAATCGCAATCTGGGTAGAAGTGGAATCGTCATAAGCCACTAATTTGCGTTCCAAAGCCTCCACCTCCGAAGGACTCAGCATACGAGCAAAGTCGTTGACCAAGCGCGGCGGATTGGGCTTAGGAGGTATTTCTTTAGCTGCAATTGGCAAGGTCAGCAAAAGCAGTATTCCGGCTAATATGTATGTTGAAAATTTCAATTGATTAAACGTCTTTTGAATATGAAATTTCGTCCGACAACTCATTCTTGTCATCGCTTTGATATGGAAAATAGGCTTTTAGCTTATCGCCTACTTGCGCAATCGCCTTGCAAAGCCCTTCGGCAAAAGCCCCTTCCCGGAAATGCTGCTGCATCAAATCGCGCTCCGCCTGCCAGAAATCATCACCCACCTGTTCATGGATGCCCTGGTCGCCAATAATCGCAAATTGATGATGCTCCGGCGCAATAAAAATCAGCACGCCATTTCGCGCCTTTGTTTTATGCATTTCAAGTTTGGCAAAGGTTTGTCGGGCTTCGGTCACGGCATCTTTTTCCAATTTTTTTTCCAAATGCACACGTACCTCGCCAGAGGTATTGCGTTCGGCTTCACGGATAGCAGCAATAATGCGTGCTTCGTCTTCTTTATTAAAAAATGCGAGCATTTTTCGGTATTATAGTAAAATAGTGTTTTAGTATTATGGGTATTTCCAAGAATCATAACACCAAAACACTATAACACAACTTTATTCAAAATTAACTTCTGGCGCATTTTGTGCTCCTTCCTCTGCCTGGAATTGCGCCTTTTGACTGAAGCCAAAAATACCCGCGTACAAATTGCCAGGGAAGCGACGTACTTTTTTGTTGTAATTGGTTACAACGTTATTATAGTTATCCCTTTCAACCTTGATGCGGTTTTCGGTACCTTCTAGTTGTGCTTGCAACTCCAAAAAGTTTTGATTCGCCTTTAATTCCGGGTATTGTTCTACCGTCACGAGCAACCTACCCAGAGACTGAGAAACACCAGCCTGCGCATCCTGGAAAGCTTTTAATTGCTCGGGCGTAGCGTTTGCAGGATTGATATTAATGCTGGTTGCCTTGGCACGAGCCTCTATCACTTTCGTGAGCGTTTCCTGCTCAAAATTGGCGTAGCCTTTTACAGTATTCACCAGGTTGGGAATCAAGTCTGAGCGCCGCTGGTAGGCGCTTTGCACCTTACCCCAGGCGTTTTCTACATCTTCTTGCGTGTCAACAAAGCCATTGTAAGTGCTGCAGCCGCTTACAAAAACGATCAGACCAAATGCGATTAAAATCAAAGCTGTGATTAATGGTCTCATGAATTTACAAGTTTTGTTTTGATTATGTAAAGGAAAATATCGTCCATTCGGTTGAATCCACCATGCTTCTTTCGAAGAACAGGATGTTTTTAACGACGAGTGTTGGTTTTAGAGAATCCCTTTCCATTATTCCTCTTCATCAACTCCCCAAATCTCTCAGTCTCCTTTTATCAGAGTCTTTCTTTAAAAATAAATTCAAAAGCTCCTCAGCCCCTTTTGAAGTAGAAAGCTTCCCTTCCAACACCTGTTTTTCTATCTCTTTCAAACGCACTTTTATTGATTCGTTCCCATAAAATTGAGCCCGAAGCGAAGTCAGAATCGTTTCGTGCAACCAATGCCTGGACTGCTCCTGCCGATTATGCTCAAAATAACCATTTTCAACCGTAAATTTCCAAAAATCTTCGATCATATACCAAATTTCAGCAATACCTTCATTATTCGTAGCCGAACAAGTCAATACCGGAGGCGTCCAGCCGCTGGCTTTAATTGGAAAAAAATGCAAAGCATTTCGATATTCTTGTTGCGTGCGTTTGGCCAAAGCAAGACGCTCACCGTCGGCTTTGTTGACCGCCAGGATGTCCGCCATTTCTACGATACCGCGTTTGATGCCTTGCAATTCATCACCAGCACCGGGCAACAGCAATAACAAAAAACAATCCACCATAGAATGCACCGCCGTTTCTGATTGCCCTACGCCAACTGTTTCTATAATAATGGTATCAAATCCTGCCGCTTCACAAAGTAAAATTGCTTCACGAGTTTTGCGCGCTACGCCACCTAAAGAATCGCCCGCTGCTGAAGGCCGGATAAAAGCATTTTTGTTTGACGCCAGTTTTGCCATGCGTGTTTTATCACCTAAAATACTGCCTTTGCTTATCTGACTTGTTGGATCAATTGCTAATACTGCCAAACGATGCCCTTTTTCAATAAGATGCGTTCCAAATGCCTCAATAAAAGTACTTTTTCCAACCCCTGGTGAGCCTGTGATGCCAATACGAATGGAGGCGTTGCGCTTCGTCAGACAAGCTTCTATAATATCCTGTGCCAAGAGCCTATGTTCCGGGCGAGTGCTTTCAATTAAAGTGATCGCCTGACTCAAGATAATTCGATCACCTGCGAGAATGCCTTTTACGTAAGCTTCTACGCTACGCAAGCTTCGATGCTTTTTTGGCAAATCGGGATTGATGCTTTTATCTGATTCTGGTTTCAAGTTTAAAATTTGGAAGTTTTACGTTTTGATTTTTAATCAAAAAAGTTATAATTATTCACCAAATCATGGTCAATTCCTGATGTTTAAGTTTCATTAAGAATAGTTAAAGTTATCAAGGCAAATAAATTAGAAATTTAACACTTTAAAGTAGTAGTTGATTTACAGCGCTTTATATTCAGGAGTAAAATTAACAAATCGGCAGCGAATTTCCGCAAGGAGGTTAAACTTTCCTAATTCGCGCTCAAGCACTTCTTACCCTATTGCGCAGCCCAAATTTTTATTTCTTCTTTGTGTCATAACCAATGAACACAATCATTTTCACTTTGAGTCCCTGTACGTACCCAAAACAAATTGAAACAATCTACATGATTTTTACAAGCTCCCAAAACGTGTCGAAACCCAGTGCCGAATGAAAACTTTTTTACACGCGAGGTGACATCTTCCAGGAAGGTGTCACCTTTGTTTTTTCCATGAACGCATAAGCTCCATCGGTGGCAGGTGCAATTTTTAAAATGGTAAAACGGTGATTACCCTACGCTCTTGCTGCGTCTTGCCCCGGTGGTTTTTGTTTGGATACCAAGTTTTAGTTATTAGCTATCAAATGTCAAATATTAGCTACCAACTACGAGTTATCAGATGTCATCTATTTTGCAAAAGCTTTTTTGATTTGCTCAATAGTTGACCAAAAATTATTTTACGCTGCCTTCCTTCCCTCCATTGATTTAACTTGAACAATCATTATCTCCAAACCTCAAAACTCGTATGTCATGCAACAGAAATTTTACTTCATCTTTTTTTACATTTCCTTCTTATTCTTACAAAGTAAAGCCCAAACGGGATTAATTGTTAATGATCCAAGAAATTTCGGTGGCACCCAACCAGGCACAATAGAAGCCGCCAGCTTTGTGATCAAGCCCCAAGGGATTTACGCTTCCATAGAAATGTACCTGACCTTCTCCGCACGCGCAACCTATTTTGAAAATGGACATGATACCGTAGAAGTTATAATGGACTTTCTTTTACCTGACAAATCAATCATTTATGACTCCTGGTTATGGATTGACACACTCGCTGTAAAAGCTGGCATTTATGATCGTTGGACGGCCTCTCAGGTCTATGAAGAAATTGTTGGCAGGAGGCAAGACCCCTCTATTCTCTTTAAAAATAACGACGGACACTATGAGCTGCGTATTTTTCCAATGGCTGGTAACGAATCCCGGAAAGTCAAGATCAGTTACCTGGTACCTACCGACTGGTCAAAAAATGAAGTATCTATTTTGCTTCCCGCTAATATTTTAAACGCTTCGTACAAGCAACTACATTCAATTGACATTCTGATGCCGCAAACAGAAGAATGGGGACGCCCTTACTTCAAGGGAATTGACAATGAATTTGCCGACTTTAACGACGAAGATGGCAACTTTTGGAAGACAACGCTCGACATTCAGGAATATAATGGCAAACAAAATCTGAAACTTTACTACTCATCACCTTTGGAAAACGGTGTGTACGTTAATCGTATCGTACAAGGTGATTCGGGCATTTACCAAATGGTCCTGTTGTCCGAAGAAATATTTGATATTCCTGCGCCAAAAGCTAAAAAAATTGTCTGTTTGTTAGAATATGTTCGCGGTAACCTTGTGTCGAAGCAAGAACTCTTACAGCAGGTCAAAGAGCATCTCTTGAATAATTTTTCTAACCAGGATTCTTTCAATATAATATTATCACGCTTTAATACCAATCCTGTTTCCAACAGCTGGATTCCGGCAGATTCTATAAGTATTGAGATGATCTTCTCCCAATTAAATGCAAGCTCTATTGTTGATTATAGTAATATTCCTTCTATGCTAAATAGTGCCATTTCATTTATAAAAAATAATGGAAAACATGGAGAAGTGCTGCTCATCGCTAATTCAGAAACCATCAACACCTTGTCAGCTGCAGAGCAGTTATTAGAAGATATTGATTTAGCAACGGAAGGTAGTTCCATCACGTTTTATATCGTTGACTTTCTGAATTTTGGTAGCGGCAATAGATATTATAAAGACGGCAGATACTTTCTTGCCAATGAATATTTCTATTTGAATCTCGCCCAACAGTCTAATGGTTACTTCTCCAAGTACGAAAATAATAACGCAACATTACAGCAAAACCTCCTCATAATGTTTGAAGAGATGAATGCAATAAAAGGCGTCCTGGATTTGCGCACGCGCCTCGAATCGGGGGTATGTTTCAATCGTTATGAAATAGAATCAATTGATCTTGTGTTTAATTTTACCAAACCTATTCTACAAGTTGGCAGATTTAAAGGCGATTTTCCTTTTATCATAGAAGCAAATGGTTGGATTGATACGACAGCGCTACGGGCAACTTTTACTCTAACCGAAAACGAAGTGCCGATCAGCGATACGCTTTTGCAAGAAATTTGGTCGGGGCTTCGTGTCGAGTACTTAGATCAGCATCAATCTCCTATTCGGGAAATTATTTTGCAAATCATTGACGAAAGCCTGCGACAACGGGTGTTGTCTCGGCATACGGCATTTATGGCATTGGAACCAGGCATTACTGCCGAGCCTTGTTTTGATTGTATCGGAGGGAATGTAATTGTTGTTTCTGATAAAGATTTATCTATTGAAGGATTGTCGGATGTACGCATTGCTCCCAATCCATTCCACGAGCGCGTGACCATTGTATTAGAATTCTCTGAAATGAGAGATTTGAAAGATTTCCAATTTATGGTTTATAATCTCGCAGGACAACAGGTGCATAGCTTCATTGATGTGGCAGTTGGAGTAACAAATCGCCTGGAATTAACCTGGGATGCCAATCAAAATATTGCACCTGGCGTTTATCTGTTTGTAATCCAGACACCGCAAGGAAAATATACCAGTAAATTGGTAAAACTTTAGACCTTTTAAATAAAAGCTGAGGGTTTATATGTAAAAGGTGCCATCTGACAAGTATAGGATGGTATCTTTTTTCTATAAGGTGTCAAACAATTAAAATAAGTAGCCAGCTAATTAAAATAAGTTGGCAGATTATAATTATACGTTGACGATTTACAATAATAAACCAATATATTATAATAATAAATTGGCAGCTAATACATCAAAGGTGACATATTTTAATAAAAAGACAACAGCTTTGTCTTATTCTTTCGCCAATATCGCTTTTAAGTCGGCGGGTGAGTAGTTGACGGACTTGAGTGTTTTATGATCATCCTTGCGATACACAAGATACACGTCGCCTTCTTGATGGATATAGCAATCAAAGCCCTTGGTCTCCTCATAATGGCGCACAGTGGCTTCGGCTTCTTCCAGGCTATGACAGGTTTTGCTCATATTGGAGCGCTGCACTTCATCGAATAAGGCTTTGAATTTCTCGCCCAAGCCAAATTCTAGCACCGCGCCCGTGAGTACGTATTGCATATCGCAAAGTGCATCGGCTACTTCTACAATATCTTTATCTTTAATGGCTTCCTGCAATTCTTTTAGCTCTTCTGCAAGCAAGGCTACGCGGAGTCGGCAGCGTTCTTCCGAAGGAATGGTCGGTTGGGGCAAAATCGGGTGGCGAAAGGTGCGGTGAAACTCGGCAACTTGATTGAGTGCGTCTAATTTTTCCATTTTATTCATGTCGTGGTTGTGGCGATTTTTTGATTTGGTGACGTATTGATTTTGTGATTTGATGACTTTGTAATTTGTTTTGGCAAATTTAGAAAAATGCCCCGCAGAAAAAAGGATGCAGGCCACTAAAACGTGTTTTAGTTAAATGGGATTGATTTTTAAAAATTTATAGGTTTTTTGAAAAAAATCGCATTTTACGCCTAAGTTTGCAACTTATTTGAAGGAAAATCACTTTTCCGCTTGTGGTACAGGTTTTTTAAATCAAAATCAGAACTCAACGCGAGGTGACAAACAGATACTTCGACCTTATTGACCAGACGTTCTACTTTCCACAGGAAGGTTTTGACATCGAAGATGGATATTTAGTTTTTAATGATATTCCGGTGATCCATCTCATCCGAAAATACGGCACACCACTGAAATTAACGTATCTTCCCAAGATTGGCTTGCAGATTAAAAAAGCGCGCAATTTGTTTACCCGCGCCATGAAATCGATGGGCTATCATGGGCAGTACCATTATTGCTATTGTACCAAAAGTAGCCATTTCAGCTATGTGCTTAATGAGGTGCTCGATCACGATGCGCATATCGAGACTTCTTCGGCATTCGATATTGATTTGCTACGCAGGCTGCACGCCAAAGGCAAAGTCGATAAACAAGATACGATCATTATCTGCAATGGCTTCAAGCCTGTCAATTACATGGAACGTATCATCGCATTGGCGAATGATGGCTTCAACGTGATTCCGGTGATTGATAATAAAGATGAGATTGATTATTACGATACGCACGCCAAAGTCCCTATTAATGTGGGTATCCGTGTAGCGACCGAAGAAGAGCCCAATTTTGAATTTTATACTTCGCGCCTGGGTATTCGCAATGCCGATGTAGCTGCTTTTTACAAAGAAAAAATTGCGGATAACGAAAAGTTTCGCTTGCGAATGCTGCACTTCTTTGTGGATACGGGCATTCGGGACACGCTCTACTACTGGGGAGAATTGCGCAAGGCGATCAAACTCTATTGTGAGCTTAAACGCTTGAGTCCTGATTTACACGCGATCAATATTGGCGGCGGTATGCCCATTCGCAACTCCTTAGGTTTTGAATTTGACTATAAATATATGATCCGTGAGATCGTGCGCTTGATACTTGACACCTGCGAGGAAGAAGATGTGCCCGAACCAGATATTTTCACCGAATTTGGAAAGTACACCGTGGGCGAAAGCGGCGCGACCATTTTCTCGGTGCTGGCGCAAAAACAACAGAACGATTCGGAGGTTTGGTACATGATCGATAATTCTTTGATGACGACTTTGCCTGATGCCTGGGGCATTGGCGAGCGCTTTGTGCTATTGCCCATCAACAAGTGGAATAATGAATATCGCAGAGTGAATATCGGTGGACTGAGCTGTGACAATTCCGATTATTACAATTCTGAAGTGCATCAAAGCCAAGTCTATTTGCCTGCTATTGCGCCCGATGACCCGGAGCCATTGTATTTGGGTTTTTTCCATACCGGTGCTTATCAAGATTCCATCAGTGGCTATGGCGGCATCAAACATTGTCTGATTCCTTCACCCAAGCACGTTATTGTTGACAAAGATGCCAAGGGCAATATGGTGGATGTACTCTACCAGGAGGAACAATCGGCAGAATCTATGCTGCATATACTCGGGTATTGAGTGTTGAGGATTGAAATGCCTATTTTATTAAACGTTTCGGATTTTGTTTGTATTGAGCTTCGCGTTCTTTAGAATAGCCAATAGTAGCGTGGGGTAGAAGACGACTAAGGGTATGACAAGCAAGTTTCATCTTCTTTTCTGATAGTAGAATCGAAATTTCATCTCCATCTATCAATTTGAAAAATAAGGTGCCATTCTGAAAAAGGTGAACCCCAAAAGGCATTCGCTGCACTACAACTGTGTAAATCCAGACAATCTGCTGGGGTTGGTATTCGAGCAGGCGCATAAGACGGTCGTCATTCCAGTGGAGGTAAAGATGGTATAAAGCGGTGATACTCAACACGGTGAACGTGAGTCCGGCGATTGTAATCAAAGCATTATTGTGAAAAGTGAAGCAACAACAGGTAATTCCCACCATCAGCATAAATCCAAACGCTGCCAATTGCACATACTGCTCCCGCCGGATGGCCCGATGGAGTAAGCGGATGCCAGGATGCTGGAGTAACTGCTTGCTGTGCATTTGAAGCTCTTTGAATAATTTACCAAATCTAAAAAAATAGCATCAAATTTATTTCCAAACTTTTAACCCGCAACCAAGTACCCGCCCTGCGCTTCTATTTCTTGAAACTTTGCCCAGGCTTTTTCCGCTAATATATTGGTCAATTTTTCAATATAATAACTACCAGCTCCGGCATCAGAAACTTTATCCACATGACTTTCCATTTGCAAAAGATGCTGCACATTCCGCGCGATGCGCCGTGTAAAGCTTGTGCTTGCTTCGCCCAATGCAGCATTGGCAGGAAGAATATACAAACGATCCGCGCCGCCGACCACCGCCGACAAAGCCTGCGTAGCCGCACGAATCATATTGGTATTTGAGTTGTTATCTTGTGATTCCGGTGCAAAATGAACTTCAATAAAAGGGGATTGAGTGGTTGTTCCATAAGCCTCCAACACATTCAGCCACAGGATTTTAAGCGCCCGAATCTTGGCGATTTCTACAAAATAGCTGGTGCTGATAGCAATGGCAAACTGGATATGCTGATTCGTAACGCCAGGATGGACGCCTCTTTCCGCCAGTTGCGCCAGATACTCACTGCCTTTAGCAAGCGTATATGCCAACTCCTGGCTGGTACGCTCCACACCTGAATGCAAGCGACGCGCATCCACTTCCACGACTCGAAAATTGGGCATTTCTTGGTGACAAAATTGTACGGCTTTCGCCAAATCGTCAAAAGGTGGGTTTGACCAATCGAGGATGGCATCAAAATCAAGCGAACCCGCAATGTTTTGAGGGTTTTTGCCATTAGATTTAACAAAATTGTAAAAACGTTCTAAAAGCAAAGCAGGATTCTTACCTGGAAAATACTGCCCGAAATTGGGGTGAATATATTCCAGCTCAATACCAGCAAGCAATTGCACGATTTCAGCTTCGCTCAATTCATGCCGCAATTCAAATAAAAGCGCATTAGCACCGCCGTTGAGGGCTTCTAGGGCTTGCTCGTTAGCAATTTTTACATTGCTCGCTTCGATGTATTCCCCGATTTGCCAACTCGTTTCTCCTGCTAAAGGCTTATAAAATTCATTAAAATCATTGGGATGATAAAACGATTCCAGCGTAATATCTTCTTCCAATTGAAATTGCAAATCCGCCAAAGGCTTACCTTTCAGGTCTTTTTCAATTTTGACGAGCCATTCTGATTTGGAGACCGATTGAAAACCCTCAAAAAGATTAGTAGCATTACCCATGAAAATAAATTTCGTTTGCTTTGTATCAAAATTAGTATAAAAGTATGGCTTACCCGAACTTTTTAAAATGAAAATGGTTATCTTTGTAAACCAATTTTCACCTTAGATTCAATCTAAATAAAAACACCGCAGCGCAATGGAGAGAAAGCGAATGATATATTTGGACAATAATGCAACCACACCGACCGACCCGCGTGTAGTGGAAGCGATGTTGCCTTTTTTTTATGAAAACCCCGGCAACGCCGCGAGTCGTAACCACCCGTATGGCTGGGTAGCCGAAGAAGCGGTGGACTATGCCCGCGAGCAAATCGCCAATTTGATAGAAGTGGATTCAAAGGAGATTATCTTCACTTCCGGTGCGACCGAGTCGGATAATTTGGGGTTGAAAGGTGTTTTTGAAATGTATCGCCGCAAAGGCAATCACATTATCACGGTGAAAACCGAGCACAAAGCGGTGTTGGATACTTGCGATCACCTGGAAAAGCTGGGCGCGGAAATCACTTATCTGGATGTCAATAGCCAGGGTCTGATTGATTTGGCAGAACTCGAGGCAGCCATCAAACCAAGTACGATTCTGGTATCCGTGATGTGGGCAAATAATGAAACCGGTACGATCCAGGATATGAAAGCCATCGGCGATATTTGCGCCAAGCATGGTGTGTTATTTATGAGCGACGCGACGCAAGCTGTCGGTAAAATTCCGGTGAAACCAAAAGAAGTAGGGGTACATATCATGGCGTTTACCAGCCACAAAATGTACGGACCGAAAGGTGTGGGCGCTTTGTACGTGAGTCGCAAAAATCCTCGCGTAAAGCTGACGGCTCAAATGGACGGCGGCGGGCACGAGCGCGGGATGCGTTCGGGTACGTTGAATGTGCCTGGCATCGTGGGCTTTGGTAAAGCCGCTGAAATCGCCAAGAATGAAATGGCGCAAGACGCTGAGCGCGTGAGCAAACTCAGAGATAGACTAGAAACAGAGCTTTCGAAACTCGAAGAAGTATATCTGAATGGTGCAAAGCAAAGCAGAATGCCGCACGTAACAAATCTTTCCTTTAAACACGTTGAAGGCGAAGGTTTAATGATGACTTTTAACCAGAATATCGCGGTATCTTCGGGTTCGGCGTGTACTTCGGCTTCGCTAGAACCTTCGTATGTGCTGGTGGCGCTGGGTTTGGGCGATGATTTGGCGCATTCTTCGATTCGCTTTAGCTTGGGCCGTTTCACAACAGAAGAAGATGTAGATTATGCTATCCAGGCAGTTACACAGGGTGTGAATCATATGCGCGACTTGAGCCCGATTTGGGAAATGTACAAAGAGGGTATTGATTTGAGTACCGTGACTTGGTCAGAGCATTAAAGTGGAGTACGTTGAGAAAGTTTAGAGGGTTTAGCACCCTCCTGACTTGGTTCGTTTGACTTTTTGATTTTAGAAAGAAGTAACTACAAATAAGGAGATAAGCGTAAGAGCGCGTTGTGAGGGAGCTCAACTCCCTAAACCCTCTTCACCTCCTCAGCATTTAAAATTCAACATTAAAAACTAATACATTATGGCTTATTCCGATAAATTACTCGATCATTTTAAGAATCCACGCAACGTAGGCACTTTGGACAAGAGCAAAAACAACGTTGGCACTGGTCTAGTGGGGGCACCTGAATGCGGCGACGTGATGCGTCTGCAAATCGAGGTTGATCCTGAAACGCAGACCATTGTAGATGCGAAGTTCAAAACCTTCGGCTGCGGCTCAGCGATTGCATCGTCTTCTTTAGCAACCGAATGGCTCAAGGGCAAATCGGTTAATGAAGCATTGACCATTGACAATATGGCGATTGTAGAAGAATTGGCGCTGCCGCCAGTGAAAATTCACTGCTCGGTATTGGCGGAAGATGCGATCAAGAGTGCCATCAAGGATTATCAGCAAAAGAACGGCATTTTGGCGGAAGCCACTGCCGAAGCGAAAGCTTAACGAAAATGTGAAATATGAAATGTGAGATTTGAAAATATTTTCAAACTTCATATCTCAAATCTTAAATTTGAATTATGTTATTCGTAGCAGAAAGCGCAAAAAGCAAAATTCAGGAAATCAAGCAAAGCGAAAAAATCGGAGAAGACTTCTTCGTGCGTGTGAGCGTGACCAGCGGCGGCTGTTCGGGCTTGTCGTATCAAATGGATTTTGACAATGAATCGAAGCCGAACGACCAGATTTTTGAGGATAATGGCGTGAAAGTTGTCACCGATTTGAAAAGCTTCCTTTATCTCTGCAATACCACGCTGGAGTTTTCCGGCGGCTTGAATGGCAAGGGTTTTTATTTCAACAACCCAAATGCTGCGCGCACCTGCGGTTGTGGGGAAAGTTTTGCAGTATAACTTGAATCGTAGTCATCTGGTGACTTGAAGTCATCAGATGACTAAAAGAAAAACTCCTTTGAACTTCAATGTTCATGGGAGTTTTTTTATTTTGTGGAAAAACGAACCGACCGCTAGTCGGCAACCTCATGTACCGAATTGGATTTGATGCTAAGCGTTTATTCAACAACTTCACTGGTCTGGGCAATTACAGCCGCACCTTGCTGCGCAATCTGGCAGAATTTTATCCTGAAAATGCGTATTTTCTTTATACACCAAAAGTCACGAAAAACGAGGAAACCCAGTTTTTTCTGAATAGCCCGCTTTATAGTGTGCATTTGCCACAAGGGCAACCCAAAGCTTACTGGCGTAGCTGGGGTGTAAAAAAAGATCTACGAAAGCATAAAATCCAGCTTTTTCATGGCTTGAGTCATGAGATTCCTGTGGGAATTCAAAAAACGAAGATCAAAAGTATCGTCACGATTCACGACCTTGTTTTCAAGCATTATCCCCATCATTTTCCTTTGATCGATCGACAAATTTATGATTATAAATTTCATTATGCTTGTGAAAACGCCAATAAAATCATTGCCATCAGCGAAAGCACAAAGCGCGACATTATAGAATTTTACAATATTACAGCCGAAAAAATCGAGGTAATTTATCAATCCTGTCACGAGCGCTTTATGCAAGAGAAGTCACCCAAAGCCATCGAAGCGGTTTTGAAAAGGTATCAATTGCCGGGGGGTTATTTTTTCTACGTTGGGTCGGTGATCGAGCGGAAAAATTTATTGAGCATCGTACAAGCCTTGGAGTTATTACCCAGCGATTTGAAATTGCCTTTGGTGGTGGTCGGCGATGGAAAGGCTTACAAAAACAAAGTGCAGGAATACATTGCCCGAAAGAATTTGCAAAAGCAAGTCATTTTTATCAAAGCAGATTATGACGACTTGCCCGCTTTGTACCAACAAGCCAAGATTTTTATCTATCCCTCTGTGTATGAGGGTTTTGGCATTCCGATTTTGGAAGCACTTTTCAGTAAAACGCCAGTGATTACCTCCAATATTTCTTCTTTACCTGAGGCTGGTGGTCCTGATTCTTACCTAATTGATCCAAGGCAGCCGGAACAAATTGCTGCGGGCATTCAAAAAATTCTGAGTAACGATGCTTTCCGCAAAGAAATGATAGAAAAAGGCTTTGCCTACGCTCAGCGTTTTAAGGGAGCGCCACTAACGGAGCAGTTGATGGAATTGTACGAAACGTTGATATAACGTTGATTGGTAATCGGAGTTATAAAAAAAAAGCAGGAGGTACTTGCCCCCTGCCTCACTTCTGTATGAGAAACCCTTTACAAACCTAATCTTTATTGCAAATTTGCATTATTCGTTTGGATAGCTGCAATACTGAGATTGCTGCTTTGCGTTGATGTAAATCCTGAAACAGTTAGTTTATATGATGAATCATTGCTAATCGAAGGCGTTTTGTTTTCATTCACTTTTGCAGAAGGTTGTTGAGGTAATATTTCAGATTTTAGATTAAATACCGAAATGCTTTGTGGGCGTATAAGCTGTGTATGCTCGCGCACATTGCCATTCGCATCGCTCACCAACCAGTGGCGCAAGAGTACATAATTAAGATCTTTTATTTGAAACTCATCTTTCCATTCCACCGAAAAAGCGCAATTTGGAATTGCCGCTTGGTCGTGCATTGTCAACGCATTGCCATCGGCATCGAATACCGGAAACCCAGTAAAATTTGGTTCTTTAGATTCATTTGTTTGGAGTAAAGGCGCGGATTGGCCGTCTAAATTTTCAGGAAAAATCACTTGATCTAATGAGAGTGGTTCAATCGCAATAAACTGCGTAGCCTGAGCAACATTTCCTTTGTCGTCGGTAGCTGTCCATTTGCGTTCGATGATCGATGTAGCGTTTGTAATAAATTGAAAATCTGACACTTGTACACCCAAATGGTTTTTTGAGGCATTTTCCATCTGGATTGTAAATGAATCGCCAGCCCGAAGTAAGGGCGAACGATAAAAGCCTGTGTTTGTAATAGGATAAACTTTATCATTGACAATTGTAGAAAATAAAAGATTGGAGCCCCCAATGTTTTTCCAGTCGAATGTTGCGTACCCCCGAGCCGGTATGGCAATTCGAAGAATCACGGTACGTCCGGGCGCAACAGTGACTTGCGCAGTATTAGCCCCTTCAACTAATATGCAATTGGGAGCTCCGGTGACATCTACCCCACCGTCACCACTTTTCTTTTCCCAACGAGATAATTCAAAATATGCTGTAAAATTGGAATGTTGCGCTAACTTATAGTAGATGTCCTCATAGGACAAGCCAGTAACATCGCCGCATAGCGCGTCAACCGAAGGATATGAGATATTTTCTAAATCTTGTTCTAAACAGCTTTTAGTAAGATGCGAAGCCTTAATAACAGGCGAACACAATACAGAAACGGATGTGTAGCAAAGCGCAATGGAGGGAAGGAACGCCGTAGCACAAACCAGCACACCATACAGCAAATAAAGCTGTACAGCTATGTTGAAGTTTTTAATATTTTTTTTAATCGAGTTCATGGGACTACGTGTTAGATCGCGCTCTGTTTGGCGTTTTTTTTTAAATAACTCAGTATGTTAAGCGTACTCTTTTTAAACAAAATAAGTTAAGAGTGACACTTGACATTGCAAAGTCATTCAATTAAACGAACCAAACTTAAATTTTTGGAAATTAGTGCGTCGATATCTGACACACGATAGGCCTGAACTGGCGTGTAAGGTTTCTTCGTCATGGGATTACGCGGTTTAAGGGAATTACTAAAATGCTTTTTTTCTCTTACCCTTTCAAAAAATTTATATCACAACTTGGATACATGGACAAAGATATTACTTCGCCAAAAGCGGCGCATACCATAAAAAGGGTAATTTTTAAATTTTTATTTTCATAATATAAATGCTTTTTCATCTAACTATACTGGTTATCAAATATTTAAAATCTATAAACAAAGTCATAAGATTCGTGTTACGATGAATGTTACAAAAGTAAAGGAATTATGAAAGTGCAACAAAAAGTCTGGAAACAATTGATACCGCGCCCACTCGAAGAAGTCTGGAATTTTTTCTCACGCCCCGAAAACCTTGACAATATTACGCCCGAAGATATGTCGTTCGAAATCATTTCTGCCATTAGCAATATGGAAATGTACGAAGGCATGATCGTTCAATATAAAGTAAGCCCGTTTCTGGGCATTAAAATGAATTGGGTAACAGAAATCACGCATATCCGGGATAAGGTATATTTTATTGATGAACAACGCTTTGGACCTTACTCATTGTGGCATCATCAACATCATTTTCAAGAGCAAGATGGTGGTATTTTAATGACGGATATTCTGCATTATAAAATTCCTTACGGTTTTATCGGAACAATTGCTGATGCTGTTTTCGTTGGAAATCGAATCGAACAGATTTTTGAATACCGAAAAAAAGCAGTGGAAAAAACTTTCAGTTTTCAGCATACTGTTCTTTTATAAATCCTCAAATTTTCACCGATTTCCATTTCCCTTTTCTAAATACCAGCACCGAAATGATTGCCCACATTGCCTCACTGATCGCTACTGCTGCGCATACACCTGCTACGCCCCAGCCCAGCGTAATTGCCAGAAAGTATCCCAGTGGAATCTCCATTGCCCAGAAACAAATAAGATTGATGATAGTTGGCGTACGGGTATCGCCTGCGCCATTGAATGCTTGGCTCACCACCATGCCCCAGGCCCAAAAAAGATAACCCGCGCAAAAAATACGCAGACTAAGAACGCCTGCTTCTACGACTGCCGGCTCGCTCGTAAAAAAACGAATAACCGGCGCAGAAAATACCACTAATATTAGGGATAAACCTACCAAGAAAAGCATATTAAAAAAGCCAGAACGCCATACACTGGTCTCCGCACGTTCGGGTTGACCGGCGCCGAGGTTTTGGCCGACAAGCGTGGCTGCTGCATTCGCCAAACCCCAGGAAGGTAAGGTGGTAAAAATAATGATCCGAATAGCAATGGTATAGCCGGCTACAGCATTACTGCCAAACTCTGCGATAATCCGCACCAAAAAAATCCAGCTCGCCGAAGCAATCAGGAATTGCCCTGCGCCAGTGATACCTACCTTGAGCAAGCGTTGTATGATTTCCCAATTTACAATTAAAGTTTCTTTGGTAAATCGGACGATGCTTCCACCGCCATTCGTTGCTTTTAACTTCAATTCCTCGGAATCAAGTGTGCTTGATTGTACAGTTTTTTTAGCTGGCTTGAGAAGTGCATACAATTGAAAGATTACGCCTATACTGCGTCCTATAGTTGTTGCCACAGCCGCGCCCTGTACCCCCATTTCAGGGAAGGGCCCAATTCCAAAAATAAAAAGTGGATCTAAAACAATATTGATACCATTAGAAATCCAAAGCACTCGCATAGCAATCGCTGCATTACCAGCACCCCGAAAGACACCATTTAGCAGGAAAAGCAGCATAATGACAATATTGCTACCCAGCATAATTTGGGTGTAGCCCGTGCCTTGAGCAACAACTTTGTCATTGCCCCCCATGAAACGGAGGATATCATCTGCAAATAAAATTCCTGGAATACCAATCAATACGGAAAAAGCAATGGCCATAAAAACGGATTGCATCGCAGCTACAGAAGCTTCCTGGGGCTTTTTTTCACCGATTCTGCGCGCTACCATCGCTGTGGCAGCCATACTCAAACCAATAGCAACCGAATAAATCAGGGTAAGCACAGATTCGGTCAAGCCCACTACTGTTACAGCTTCTACACTAACTTTGGAAACAAAGTACACATCTACTACGGCAAACAGTGATTCCATTACCATTTCCAGAATCATTGGAATGGATAACAATACAATTGCTCGATTAATGCTGCCACTTGTGTAATCTCGTTCTTCACCTTTGAGCGCCTCAAAGATGATTTTAAGGACTTTTCGCATGGGGTAAGTCGGGTTTTATTTGGGCGCTAAGCGCCGATTGTTCTCGGTTTTAAAGCAAACGATGTTAATTACCACTTTTACTGCGAAATAGTTCCTTCTTGGTCAGAAAAAAGTTTGATTTTGGAAGGTTAGCAAGTATTTCTTGTTCTAAAACACTTTTAAACACGTTGATACATCAATAAAAAATAAGGCTGAAGCTTTTCTGCCTCAGCCCTCAACATCAAACAAAATTACACAAACTTAGGCTTGCCCTATGCTCTTTTAATCTATAATGATCATTTTTTTAGTTGCAATAAATTCGCCGCTTTCGAGGGTGTAAGTAAGTACGCCGGTCGGCAGTTCGCTACGGTTCAGGGTGATTTGGTTATAACCCTTTGCATAGCTACCACGAATCAGCTTAATCGTTTTACCTGTTACATCAC
>JANRME010000290.1:0-21055 GCA_033761835.1 Saprospiraceae bacterium | reverse complement strand
ATACTTATTAGACACATTTATCAAAGCTACGCCTCATTGTCCATTTTTT
The DNA here is from genome assembly GCA_033761835.1 of Saprospiraceae bacterium. GTDB lineage: Bacteria > Bacteroidota > Bacteroidia > Chitinophagales > Saprospiraceae > JADJNW01. The sequence continues at coordinate 21,006 of JANRME010000290.1, read as the reverse complement.
TTATGCTTCATACATTCTACCTCACGACCATTTAGTTGCCTAACATATTAATATTTTCTTAAAGACTGTTAAGATTATCTAAAAAAGAACCTACTTGGAAAAAACCGAATAAACCCTTTTGTCAAAGCTGTGTTCAAAAACGCGTTGTTCGCTTTTCAACGATCATCCAAAAATTTTATGAAAAAATTACTATTTGCAAGTTTTCTTTTTCTTGGAATCTATTCCCTGTTGAGTGCACAAAATCCCATGCAAGGCGGCGCTCCGGGCAATTTTCAAAGAGGCACTGGCCCAAGTATCACCGGCAAAATTTCAGGCACATTGGTTGATTCTACCACGAATACTCCAGTGGAATTTGCTACCGTAGTAGTGGTAAATCCCAGTACAGGCAAGCAATTGGACGGTGGGATTACCGATGATAAAGGTGAATTCAAATTACCCGACGTTCGTCTGGGAACTTATGAATTGCATTTTTCTTTTCTTGGCTATCAAAATAAAGTTATTTCTGGCATTGAATTAACTCCAGAAAAGCCTGATTTCGAGGCTGGGCGGGTATTCATAACACCTGAAGGTGTAACTTTGAATGAAGTACAAGTGACCGGTCAGGCGGCTGTTGTAGAAAATCGCATTGATAAATTGGTATATAATGCTGATAAAGATGTGACTTCTATGGGCGGCGACGCTTCTAATGTATTGCAAAAAGTGCCGTTACTTTCGGTAGATTCCGAAGGAAACGTGTCGCTTCGTGGTTCTTCTAATATACAGATCCTTATAAATGGCAAACCTTCCACCATTTTTTCAACGAACGCAGCAGATGCGCTCAAAACGATTCCTGCCGATCAAATCAAAAGTGTGGAAGTAATCACCAATCCGACTGCAAAATTTGACGGCGAAGGCTCCGGTGGAATCATCAACATCATCACCAAAAAGAAAAATGCGGAAGGATTTACTGGTTCGATCAATGCAACGGTTGGCAATCGCTCCAATCGTGGTAGCCTGAATTTGAATCTTACGCGTGGCCGATTCGGCCTGAATTTCAGTGGCAACGGCTGGTACGGCCCAAGCCGCCCTTCTTATAACGATTATTTGCGTATTGATCAAGTCGATGGACAAGAGCGCACCCTTGAACAGCATGGCGACGGTGAAAGCGAGAACTTCGGCCCACGTGGCAATTTGGGTATGTTTTATGACATTAATGCTTATAACAATATTTCTTCTTCTATCGGATTTCGCGGTTTTGGAAGAAACTCCGAAAGTGTAACCGATGCAATTTACCTCGATCCTACCCTGAATTTAAATCAGGATTATACCCGCACAAGTTCCGTAAGGTCTTTCAATAGTGGGTTTGATTGGAATACGGACTACAAGCGCACTTTCAAAAAACCGGATCAGGAATTCACACTTGGTTTCCAATTGGATATGGATTTTAGCGATTCTGAGAATGCTTTCGACCAAGCCGGCAATGATGTAAGCTTGTTGCAAAAAAATATCAACCAAAATCTTGGTATAAACTCGGAAATTACGCTTCAGGCAGATTATGCGCATCCGATCAGCAAAGCGATCAAGCTTGAAACGGGTGCAAAAAGTATCCTCCGTCAAATTGACAGCGATTTTTCTTACGATGAATTTGACTTCACAACCAATCAATATATAAGAAATTCTGGCGCTTCCGATGTGTTTTACTACGATCAGAACGTGTATGCAGGGTATTTATCTTTCAATATTAAATTGGGCAAAAAATATGGCATGGTGGTGGGTAGCCGCTACGAACACACCGAAATTGGGGGCGATTACGACTTTAATGAAACCACTTTTTCCAATTCTTACGGCAATTTTTTGCCAAGTTTGATCCTCAGCCATAACCTAAACCAATTTTCAAGCATCAAATTATCTTACAACCAGCGCATTCGCCGCCCAGGTCTCAATTTTGTTAATCCTTATGTAAATCTGAGCGACCCGCGCGACGTGACAGTCGGCAACCCAGAATTGTTGCCGGAAGTGACCAACCAGTTTGAAGTCAATTACGGTACTTATGTGAAAGGAATCGTTGTAAACACTTCTGTTTTCTATCGTTTGACCAACGACAATATCGAAAGCTTCTTGGAAATCGGTGAAGATGGCATTTCTCGCAATACCTTCAGAAATATTGGACAGAGCGAGTCCATCGGCGCAAGTATGTTTAGTTCGGTTAATATCAAAGATAAGTTGACTTTGCGCGGCAGCGCTACGGTTTCGACCTATAATGTAGAAGGCATTGTGAATGGAGAAGACCTGAGTAGAACTTCGGTGGTTTGGAATGGCAACCTGAATGGTACATTGACTTTGAAGAAAGGCTTTAAAATTGAAGCTTTTGGGTTTTATAATTCTCCAAGGCAGTCTATCCAGGGTTCTCGAGCTTCTTATTCTATGTTTAGTTTCGGGTTACTTAAAGAATTCAGCAAGCAGTTTACGATGGGCTTGAATATATCACAGCCTTTCCAAGAGTATCGAAAATTTAAAAACACATCAGAAGGAACCAATTTCTTTCAAGAAAGCACGAATGGATTTGCCGATCGTTCAATTGGTCTGAATATCACTTACCGCTTCGGTAAGCTTGAATTCAAAGACCGCAACAATGGAAAAGGCGAACGCAATAATGATTTGATGAAGGGCGACGACGAAGGTCAAGGTGGCGGCGGAACTCGCAACGGCGGAAGATAAAAACGCTAGTCCAATTAATTAATTATATATTTTGAACTCAAATCGTTTGCAATAAAGACGCCCTTTATGAGGGCGTCTTTATTTTTATAAACTTTTTGCGAATTGTGCTACGGTCGTTTCCGGCTTGCCGAGTTCGTCCCAAGCTCGCTGCGCCTCAAATTTTTCAGGATATTTGTCCAAAGCTTCTATGATATGCCCAGCGTAATTGGCTTCTTTTGAAAATATTCCAAAAAACTTAATCAGCCAAAGCGGTACTTTCATCGGGGTAAGTTTTTGATTAGAATAATATTGCAAAAAAATATCAGAAGCTTCATGAAACGTAAGGGCTTCTGGCCCTTGTATTACATACTCTCGATTTTCATCGGTAGGTATGACTTCAAAGGCTTTTGCTATTTGTTTGCCATAGTCGTAACCGGCGATCCACCAATTTTTATATTGCGGTTTTCCTGCATATAATAATTTATTGCCTTGAATAGTGGCTGGCAGCGTTTCCATTACATTCGAAGGATAAAAAATCACGTAAGGCAAGCCCGATTCTTTTATTTTGTCCACCGCCAGGTTTTTGATCTCGAAAATCCACCAATCAAAATTATTGACCCCTTGATAGCGTTGCACAATCGAAGAAATAAACCCAACCCGTTTGACACCCATTTTTTTAGCAATCGCCAATACATTCGCTAATCCTTCGCGTTCGGGTTGCCACTTTTTCGGGCCCGCTTTTTTATCTGGGGAGAGATTTAAATACAAATAATCCGCATCTTTTAGGAAAATTTCGAGTTTTAGCAAATTTTCCAAGTCGCCCTGAACCAACTGAACAGCTTCAGGTAATACTTTGCGCGCTCTTTCTATATTGCGTACGAAAGCGCTCACTTCGTATCCAGCATCTACAAATGCCTGAGTTACAGGCTTGCCGATCATGCCCGTTGCGCCTACAATTGCATTTTTTTTCATACATAAAGGCTTTGGTGATTTCTTTTGTAAAATGACTCAAATTTAAAAAAATCGTTGCATTTGTACTGAAATAGACAGCCTGGCTTTTTTAGGCAATGCGCTAAAATCAAAATATTGCTTGATTTTGTTATTAAATTTGTGATAAATATCACTGCTGATTTGCCAGTATATGTCGAATTTTGTAATTGAATTGAATATAAAATTATGGAAAAGAAAGTCTCTTTTAAAGAATTGATAAACGGCGAAAAACCAGTACTGGTGGACTTTTCAGCCGAATGGTGTGGCCCTTGCAAAGCGATGGCGCCTATCCTGAAAGAAGTGGTAAAGGAAATCGGAGATAAAGCTTCGATTGTGAAAGTGGACGTAGATCAGAATCAAGGATTAGCAGAAAAATTACAAATTATGGGCGTTCCGACTTTTATTTTGTTTAAAAACGGCGAAATGAAATGGCGGCAGTCAGGTATGCAATCTGCGAATCAATTGGTACACGTCATCAATCAACACACATAAAACATTCTCTGTCAGACATTTTCACTAATAAAAATAAAATATTTAAATAGGGTAAGCGAAATTTAGTGGCTTGCCCTTTTTTATTAAATGCCAAAAAATAATGGGCGCCAAAACAATTACAATACTGGCTTTTTTTGCAGTCAGCTTACCTGCCTTTTCTCAAAAAACATTCGATCATTGGTTAAAAAAGAAAGAGGACACGAAAATCGAACCCTTTATCATGCTGCAACTGTGGGGCAGTTATTCTCTCGGGCAAGAAGTGTTTAGTTCAGTTACAAAACAATATGAGCCTGTGGATGATCGCTTCAATATAATGTTTCGACGGGCGCGCTTAGGTTTTCGGGCAGCACCTTACGAGGGGCTGCAATTCACAGTGATGGGTGCTTATGATTTGTTGGGGCGCGATGTAAATTCAGCATCAGTAGGAGGCGCTAATAATGGTAGCCAACCTGTATTTTTTATTTGGGATGCTTTTTTGCAATGGAAAGTGAATAAATCAGATGAAAGGTTAAATATTATTGCAGGTTATTTTCGTCCTCAAATTAGTCGGGAAAGCATTACTTCTGCCTGGGCGGTCAATTCGATGGAAAAAGCAATGTCGCAAAATTATATTCGTACACATTTAGTTGGCACTGGTCCTGGGCGTGCGGTAGGATTAAACCTCGGCGGATTATTATTAAACCATAATATTAACTATAATATCGGTATTTTTAATCCTGTCTTTCAATCAAATAGCGGCAATTCCACAGGTAAAAACTTCGCTCCGCTACTCGTCGGTAGACTTGCTTTTAATATTGGCGAACCGGAAATGGAAAATTATAAAATTGCTTATGATATTAATTATTTTAATGAACGCAAAGGTGTAACGCTTGCGACAGGAGGCGCCTGGCAGGGTAACACCGACTTATTTACTCAAAGTTATACTTATTCAGTAGATGCTTTAATAAATTTGGGCGCTTTCAACCTCGATGGCGAGTGGAATTGGATGTGGCGCGATGGCATACGAACGCTTGAAAATCAATCAATTCGAAATTTTACTTCTCTTTCGGAAACAGGACATATTCGTGCTGGTTATAATATTATTTTAAATAATAATTTTTTTATAGAACCGAGTTTTATGCTGATGCAGTTCTCAGGTGCAAAAGAGTCCACAAAACAAGCCGATGCCAAAGCAATCAGCGCTTCTTCGGGCAGCGAATCGACTTATGATACTGGTATTAATTGGTATTTAAATAAAAAAAACCTGAAAATTGCATTGCATTATACTTGGCGTGATGGTGATCCCGGCGATGCAGGTGATGGCGCTACGGTCAATGCGTTTTTTAATCAAAGTGATGTAGGCGCTATTCGACGTGGCGACTGGCTGGGCCTGGGTTTGAGCGCGATTTTTTAAAAAATTTCCTCGAAAGGAATAAATTTATAATAGTTGCTTTGCCGGGCAAACTCAAAGGGTTCTTGCTCGAAATTCCCCAATAATAATTCCTGGTGTAAGATTGTTATTACCTGTAATTGTAATATTGGAAGCTCTTTTTTAATAATATTAAAAACAACAAAATAATCTACCCCGGCATAATCATGCGCAATTCTATTTCTTACACCAATTATTTCTTTCCAGACAATTTCGGGATATTTATCTTTCAATTCCGTGCTCATTTTTGATGTTTGCTCACCTATATTTTCCAAAAGCATTAAGGAAGCATTGAAATGAAGCTGGTTGTCTTTTTCAAAAAAAGAAATCGGATCAAAAAAATCTTTAGTATAAAATTGAACTTTATAAATGGAGTTGAGTATTAGTAAGCAATAAACAAGGTTATGCTTGAATTCACGCTGCTGCATATCGCATATCTTTAAGCGCATAATAAAGGATCACCGGCTCGGCATGGCGACGTTGTACCAAATCAATTTTTGCATCAAGATGTGTTTCCAAAAAATCTTTAAGCGCAAAATAAGTATCAAAATCAAGATTTTCTTCAATCAATAAATCAATATCATTATAGTCGGATTCACCTCGTGCAAGCGAACCAAAAACCCCGATGCGGCGAATGCCAAATCGTTCAAAGACAGCTTCTTTGCGCAAAAAATCTTGAAATTCCTCAAAATTTCTGGGCCTCATAACAATTAAATTTGTACAAAAATATAATAATCTATTCTTTATTGCAAAACTCAATTTTGGCGTCGAAAGTTCTCTTACAAATTTACTATTCAAAACTAGCGGCTATTTGTATCTTTGAACCTGCCAGGAATCACGCGATCTTGTCGCAATCTTTACATTTTATGCAGAAAACGAATTAAATAATCTATATGAATCTGCCAAATCCTTGCTGGCTGTGTTCTATGTTGAAAAAAGAAAATAATGAAACTTAACAATCTATTTTTATTTGGAATCCTCATTTTGATTTGGTCTTGTGGTGCCGAAAAACAAGACACATCCTCCCATATAAATATTCCAAAGAATTCCATACAAGAAAAAGATAAAGCACAAGAAATTGTAGATCAATCTATTGCAAAGCATGGTGGTGATTTATATAATAATAGCTTAATAAAATTCACCTTCCGTGATCGGCAATATAAAGGACGCAAGCAAGGGAATTCTTTTGAATATGAGCGCTCCTGGACAGATTCTACAGGTCAGCAAATTCGGGATGTGTTCAATAATGGCGGGCTTTACCGCGAGATCAATGGCAAACGCGTGGAATTGGATTCTATTACTGCTGGCAAATACGCCAATTCTGTGAATTCGGTGCTATATTTTGCTTTGCTGCCTGTTCATTTGAACGACCGCGCTGTTATTAAAGAATATTTAGGCGAAGTAAATATTAAAGGGAAGCCTTATCATAAGATTAAAGTTACTTTTGAGCAGCAAGGCGGCGGTAAAGATTTTGAAGATGAATATATATATTGGTTTCATCGTGAAGAATATACAATGGATTATCTGGCATATAATTATCAAACCGATGGCGGTGGTGCGCGCTTCAGAGAAGCATATAATATGCGTAATATAAACGGCATCCTATTTTCAGATTATATCAATTATAAACCTAAGGATGAAAGCATATTAAGTGTAGAAACCTTTGACAGCCTCTTTGAAAAAGGTGAACTCGAAGAGCTTTCTCGTATTGATTCTGAAAATGTGGAAGTAATTATTTTGAAATAAATGTGTTCATGTTCGGTGTACCCAAGTATTCATGTTTTACAAGACTTATGCACGCGAACACTTGAACACACGAACACATTAAAAAAATTGAAAATATTAATCATCCGTTTTTCCTCCATTGGCGATATTGTACTCACTACGCCTGTCATTCGTTGCCTCAAGCAACAGCTCGGCGCGGAGATTCATTATTTGACCAAAAAATCATTTCATGCGGTACTCGTCGCCAATCCTTATATTGATAAAATTATCACCATTCAGAAAGAAGTAAATGAAGTCTTAACAGATTTAAAAAAAGAAAAATATGATCACATAATTGATTTACATCATAACCTGCGCAGCTGGCAAGTAAAAAGAGCGCTTGGCGTAAAATCATTTAGTTTTCATAAAATAAACTTCCATAAATGGCTGATTGTCAATTTAAAAATCAATCATTTACCAAAAGTACATATTGTTGATCGTTATTTAGCGACTGTAAAGAAACTCGGTGTAGTGAATGATGGCAAAGGTTTGGATTATTTTATTCCTGAAAGTGAAGAGTTAGCAGTGAGCAGTGAGCAGTTTGCAGCGCTTGTCCAACCTCCAACCTCTAACCTCCAACCTTTTGTTGCTTTCGTCATCGGCGCAGCCCACGCCACCAAACGCCTCCCGACCGATAAAATCATTTCCATTTGCAAAAAAATCCAGCATCCGATTATCCTGCTCGGCGGCCCGGAAGATGCCCAAAACGGCGAAATCATTGCACAATCGGCTGGAAATCATGTATTAAATGCTTGTGGCAAACTCAAACTTAATCAATCCGCTTCACTCGTAAAGCAAGCCTGGAAAATTATTACACATGATACAGGTTTGATGCATATTGCAGCAGCATTTAATAAAGATATTATATCGGTATGGGGCAATACAATCCCTGAATTTGGAATGTATCCTTATTATCCCGAAGGAGAAATCAAAAATAAGATATTGGAAGTGAAGAACTTATCTTGCCGTCCTTGCTCGAAAATCGGATATGATAAATGCCCCAAAGGACACTTTAATTGTATGCAAAATATAGACGAAAAAATCTTTACATCATTATAATGATTACATCATGGTGGCGGACTTACGGCCGTCCATCCTCCATCTATCAAAATTGTTTGACCTGTGATTTGGCTCGCTTCTGGCGAAAGCAAGAACAATGCAGCATTTGCAATATCTTCGGTGGTAGCCGCCCGCCCGGTGGGTGTAATTCTTGACCAATCATTGGCATAGTCGCCTTCCGTTTGTACGGTTCGTTCGGTAATGGTAGCGCCGGGCGCAATTGCATTGACCGTGATGCCCTGCGGCGCCAAGTCAACCCCAAGTGAGCGCGCCAGAAATTTAATTGCTGCTTTCGACATTCCGTAAGCCGTCAATTCCGGGTGATATTGATACCCTGCTGCCGACGACATCACCAAGATGCGGCCGCCCGACTCTTGTTTAATTATTTGATTAGCAGCCTTTTGTGCTAAAAAAAACGTACCTTGCAAATTGACCGCCACCAAGCGCTGAAAGCGTTCCAGAGGATAATCCAGAAAACCGCCAAAAGTAGTAATCCCGGCATTTGCAATAGCAAAATCCAATTTTCCGAAATTTATAACTGCCTGATCGATCATAGATTGAATAAAATCTAAATCGCTTGAGTCTCCCACCGCAGCGATACAACGCCCACCTTCTTGTTGAATTTTTGCAACTGCTTGATTTGCAACGCTTTCATCTACATCATTGAGCACAACGCAAGCGCCTTTTGTTGCCAATTGTCGTGCAATCTCAAAGCCAATACCAATACCTGCGCCTGTGATGACAGCTACTTTATCTTGAAATGGAGCTTCGTTCATATAGAAAAAACTTTGAAGCCGAATGTAGGTATTTTTTAATTGGAAAACAATTTCCCTAATATAAACACCTACTTTTTACTGGCTTCAATCGCATCCGTCATTTCACTCCAATCAATTGGAGCAGTGTGCATTGCGAATACTTTTTTCACGGATAAGCCCTCTCTTTTGGCGGCGTTTTTCACCTCCACCAAATAGCCCGGCATAAAGAACTCGCCCGTACGAGCATTTTTTTGTACCAAGTCGGAGGCATATAATACTTGCTGTTTTGGAAAATAAACCATCAGCATACGCTCGCCGCCTTCTCCACGGATAGGATAAATTTCTATCGGTAATTGCTCATCTTTAATAATATTTTTTTGATTTACCCAATGAATAGAAGGCTTTTGAGGTGTTTTGGCAAATGCATCAGGATGGGTTTTAAAATTGGAATTCAATAACTTATCAATAATAAATTGATTTAAATCGAGTGCATAAATCGGAATTTTCTCAGCTGCGTATTGCCGCAAACCAGCCAAATGCGGCCAAGCATCAGAAGTTGTAATGACGGCTTTAATCGGCTTATCTGGAAATTGTTGTCGCGCTGCTTGAATCGCTTGCTCGCAATAATCACTGCTAATGGGCGCCTCTATAATGACAATACCATCTTTTTGTTCCACAAAAGTTACATTCCAGGCGCCTTTATATAAATTAATGCCAGGCGCTACCTCTTCTTTTTGCGTCGCGGACCAAGTCAATCGTGTATTTCCAGCTTTTGCTTGTGTCGCAGCAAGCTGTTTCACTTCTTCTGGAATATTAAAAATAGTATCTGATGCTAATGAATTGAATTCCAGGCTTGTAATAGTAGTAGAACGATAATCCCAACCATTTTTTATTACATCCGTTTGCATCGGATATAAAATCCCGGGCGAAAAAATATTATAAGAAGAATAATAAATCTGCGTTTTGTAATCGCCCCAAAATGACCAAAAGAAATACTCTTCAGGCGTGTAGGCACTTTCGTATTCTACGGCCGTTATCATGTTGGTATAATAATTAATAAATACGGTAAAATTATCATCTTTTGTTTGCACATTTACTTTCCAATTATCCACACCTTGCAGTGTTTGCTTGCCTTCCAGCTTTATAGCAGAAGCATTTACTAAATGTAATAAAACTTGTTCCGGGCTATAATAAAGTTGTTCTTTATAATCCATTAATTGAGCATTCATTGGAATCCAACGCCCGTTGAAACCGCGCGCCAATACTTCATCGGCATAGCGATATTCTATCTCCAGCCAATTAGGTGTGCCGTACACAGGTCCTGATAACTTACCGATGAGTTGTGAACGCTGCTGCTTAATATCTGTAATTTTTGTACCAAATTGATAATCATGAATATAAGGCCCGGTAGGTCGTTCTGATTGCTCAACCATGTTAATATGCTGAATATAAGTCGTTTTCACATATTGAAATGCCATTATATTATCCTTGCCGCCATGTGCTTCTATACACTGAGCAACAATCTCAGGAGCCGTCTGCCCGGAAAGGTTTAGACCAGTGAATACAAGGCAAAACCATAAAAAATTATATTTCATATAATAAGTTTAAATTTTTAAAAAATCGAGTGATTTCGACTACAAAACAATCTCATTTAATGGCCTTTGCCAAAGCATTTCGATAGGTATGCCAAGTTTTTCGAGCGATACAGAAAAAGTAAAGGAATAGAAGAAAAAGGCATATCTATCGAAAAAGTCCACTCCTTATATAATTTTGAGCTAAATTTGAAGGCTTGCATTATCACTGATGATCATAAAAAGTACTCCAAAGCTTATTTTCTGGGCTCAAGTGACCTTTTGGTTGGGTTATTTTCTATTTTATCTTATGAATTCCCTACGATATACCAGTACTCAATTTGCAGTCATTGGCGCGGCTATGAATACTTTTTTCTTTGCTATTGTCATCTATATCAATGTGTTATGGCTAATGCCTTCATTTTTTTTACCAAAGCGGTATATAAGCTATGCATTAATGGCAATTATAATATTAGCAGGGCTTGGATACCTACGTATGCTGATTGGTTATTATGTTTATCCTCAGCCAGAGTCTTCAAAAGGGTATTATGGTTATGAAGTGCTTTATTTCACAGGGAGTGGTTTGATTAATCTAATTCTTTCTATTCCAATTAAATACGCATTTGAATTTAATCGCCTGCAAGCTCGACAGCAACAGATGGCAAATGCTCAACTTGAAGCAGAGATGAAACTCTTAAAAATGCAGTTGCATCCGCATTTTATGTTTAATACATTGAATAATTTATATTATCTCACTCAAATTAAATCAAATACTGCACCCGAAATTGTAGAAAAGCTTTCTGATTTAATGCGTTATATATTAGAAAAAAATGATTCAAATCGTGTAGCATTGCGCGACGAAATTAACTTTATGCAAGCATATATGGATTTGGAAAAAATTCGCGTCCCACATCTGGATTTAACTTTCCATGTCACAGGCAATATAGAAAATGTGCAGATACCGCCTTTATTGGTGCTGCCTTTATTGGAAAATGTTTTTAAGCATGGCGTTGATAAAAATAGTAAATTCAATAAAATAATAGTGTCTCTGAATGTACAGGATGATAAAATGGAGATAATAACTGTAAATCAATTGCGTACATCATCCAAACCCAGCAATCGCGTGGGCTTGGCGAATTTGCGAAAGCGCTTAAACTTACTTTATGAAGATAATTTTACCCTGCAAACAGAAGTTCAAACTGACCAAAATCAGTTTTTTGCTAAGTTAATCGTGCCGGTTTTATGAGTATCACTTGTATCATCGTCGAGGATGAACCATTAGCGCAAAAGCTGCTCGAAGATTATATCGCCAAGGTGCCAACTTTATCGCTGCAAGGCATCTTCACGAGCCCGATTGAGGCCTCTATTTATCTGCGTGACCACACGGTTGATTTAATTTTTCTTGATATCGAAATGCAGGATATTAATGGGTTGGAGTTCCTTGAAACGCTTATGTATCAACCTTTTATCATTTTTACGACCGCTTTCTCTCAATACGCGGTAGAAAGCTATAATAAAGATGCAGTGGATTATCTGCTCAAACCTATTAAATTTGAGCGCTTCCTTCGAGCGGTGCATAAAATTCCGAAAAAAGAAGCGCAGCCAAAAATCGCTAAAGACCAAGAAATACAGGATTTTATTTATGTGAAATCCGATCGACAATTAGTCAAACTTTACTTTGAAGATATTTACTTTATCAAATCCATGCAAGATTATGTGGTTTTTACACTTGCTGAAAAAACTTATATTGTACATCATACATTGAAAAAACTGGAGCAATTGCTCCCCCTGCAATTCCAACGAGCGCATTATTCCTATATTGTCAATCTCGACAAAGTGCAAAAGCTTCATGACAATCATCTCTATATCCTCAATGAAAGCATTCCTATTGGTAATAGCTACCGCGAATTAATTGTACAACAGTTGAAGCGTTGGTTGATCTAATTCTTAAACTTGGTGTTAAATTTACAAAAAGCTAAAAATTATTCTCCAAAAAGCGTTTTTAAAAAATTATTTTTTGATAGTTTAGCGAATCGAAGAACGAAACATTGAATTTAGTGAGTCACACTTAAAATCTTTACGAGGCTATGTATTTTCAATCAAACGGAACTGCGGAAGTTACCTACGATGCGATTGTCATCGGATCGGGCATCAGTGGGGGCTGGGCAGCTAAAGAATTGAGCGAGAAAGGATTAAAAACCTTAGTGCTGGAACGCGGACGCGATGTGAAACATCTTGATTATCCTACGGCTGCTCTCGATCCCTGGGATCTCGAATACCGTGATGCTATGACCCAAGAGGAGCTTAAAGACTACGAAAAACAAAACCGCACGGGCTACACTGTTCGGCAGTCCACCAAGCATTGGTGGGTGAAAGACACCGAAAATCCTTATTCAGAGATTAAGCGTTTTGACTGGATGCGCGGCTACCATGTGGGCGGGCGTTCACTCATGTGGGGTCGCCAGAGTTATCGCTGGAGCGATCTTGATTTTGAAGCGAATGCGAAGGAAGGTGTTGCGGTGGATTGGCCAATTCGCTACGCCGATATTGCGCCCTGGTACGATTATGTAGAAAAATTCGCAGGTATCAGCGGTTCTAAAGATGGTTTGCCACAATTGCCCGATGGGCAGTTCCTGCCACCAATGGAATTAAATTGTCTGGAACAACACGTCAAAAAAGGAATTGAATCCAATTTCAAAGGTCGAAATCTATTGATTGGTCGTGTTGCGAATTTGACACAAGAACATAACGGCCGTGGAAGCTGCAAGTTCCGCAATCGCTGTATTCGGGGATGTCCATTTGGCGCGTATTTCAGCAGTAATGCAGCTACCCTGCCAGCCGCTGAGAAAACAGGCAATATGACACTACGTCCGCACTCGATTGTGCATTCTATTATTGTTGATCCGGGATCGCGCAAAGCAAAAGGCGTGCGTATCATTGATGCGGAAACGCTCGAAACAAAAGAATTCTATTCTAAAATAGTCTTTGTCTGCGCATCAGCGTTGGGTTCTACTCAAATTTTGATGCAATCTAAAATAGGAATGGCCAGCGGAGAATTGGGACATAATCTCATGGATCACCATTTCCGTTGCGGTGCAAGAGGCACGCATGATGGCTTTGAAGACCAATATTATTCTGGCCGCCGACCTAATGGTATTTATATCCCTCGTTTTGTAAACCTGGGTACGAAAGAGACCGAACGCAAGGATTACCTGCGGGGTTGGGGTTATCAAGGTGGCGCTGGCCGCGATGCATGGAGTACTGTTGTACCTGAAATGATGATTGGCGTCGGTAAAGAATTCAAAGACAAGCTTTTAGCGCCTGGCCCTTGGCAGATGAGCGTGACGGCTTTCGCCGAATGTTTGCCATATCATGAAAATAAAGTGGTGCTAAATGAGGATGTACGCGATGTATATGGGCTACCGACCTTGACCTTTGACTGCGAATTCAAAGAAAATGAGCAAAAAATGCGTGCAGATATGATGAACGATGCTGCTGAAATGCTCGAAGCCTCTGGTTTAAAAAATGTGGAAACGTATGATTCAAATTCCTGGCCAGGCTTGGGTATTCACGAGATGGGCACGGCGCGCATGGGCCGCGATCCAAAAACTTCGGTACTCAATGGCAATAACCAGTTGCACGATGTGAAAAACGTTTTCGTGACCGATGGCGCTTGTATGACTTCGGCTTCTTGTGTGAATCCGTCTTTGACTTATATGGCATTGACCGCCAGAGCCGTGAATTTTGCAGTAGAAGAATTGAAAAAATTGAATCTGTAAAAATGGTGTTATGGTACTAAAGTGTTATGGTGCTACTACTAAAACACTAAAATACCAAAACACCAAAACACCATATAAAAATGACCAGAAGAGAAGTTATAAAACAAACCGCCTTGTTCACTGGCTACGCCCTGACTTCCTCTATGATTCAAGGCATTCTCACAGGTTGCCAACCTACTAGCACCGCCACCAAGTGGACACCTGAATACTTTACGCAGAATCAAGCCGATTTTGTATCGGCCCTTGCTGATTGCATCCTGCCGCGCACTAGCACGCCCGGAGCACTCGATGTGGGCGTACCGGCTTATATTGATATGATGGTAAAAGAAATCCTTGAAGATCGGGAGCGTAGGGCTTTTATGTTGGGTTTGAAAGAAACCGAAGCTTCGGCGTTTAATGAATTTGGCAATTCTTTTATGGATTTGCAGCGCCAACAACAGGAAGAACTCTTAATTAAAGTGGAAAGTGGAGAAATCTTAGCCGAAATTGAACGCCGCGAAAAACGACCAGAGGAGTGGAATTTCCCATTTTTCCTGCGTTTTAAGCAAATGACTTTGGCAGGTTATTTCACGGCCAAAACCGTTGGCATGGAAGTAACGAATTACGATCCAGTCCCCGGAGCTTACAAAGGCTGCATTCCGCTTTCGGATGTACCTAAAGGAAGGATTTGGTCGTCTATTTAAATGTAAAATGTAAAACCGCGAAATGTAAAATGTAAAAGTACTTTTGCGGTTTTTCATTTTGAATTTTACATTTTAAATTTTAAACATTATGGCTACTCGTCGAGATGCATTAAAAACAGCTACGCTGGGCTTGGGCGCTATGGCACTCACGCCTGCGCAGGCTTTTAGCAAAACCATTCAAACGCTGGATATGCCCAAGCATGAATTCAAACACTCGGTTTGCCGTTGGTGCTTTAATAGTTTTGAATTGGAAGAATTCGCCGAGCGTGCCAAGGAAATTGGCATTTCGTCTATTGAATTATTAAGCGCCAATGAATGGAAAGTGGTGCAAAAATATGGACTGACTTGTGCCATTGGTACAGGTTCGTTTGCCAATATTGCAGAAGGATATAATAATCCTGCCAATCATGATAAATTACAAAAAGCTTATTTACAACTCATTGACCAGGCAGCCGACGCGGGCATCCCGCAAGTGATTGTTTTCTCTGGCAATCGCAAGAATCTGAGCGACGAAGCAGGCATTGAAAATTGCGCCAGAGGTCTTGATAAAGTGGTGAAACACGCCGAGCAAAAAGGCGTCATGGTGGTAATGGAATTATTAAATAGTAAAGTAGATCATAAAGATTATCAATGCGACAAAACGCCCTGGGGCGCTGCATTGGTGGACAAAATCGGCTCGCCGCAGTTCAAATTATTATATGATATATATCATATGCAAATCATGGAAGGCGACGTTATTGCAACCGTTCGTAAATATAAAGATTATATCAGCCATTTTCATACCGCCGGTGTACCGGGCCGCCACGAGATCAACGACACTCAAGAGCTGAATTACAAAGCCATTATGAAAGCCATTGTTGACTTGGGTTTCAAGGGTTATGTAGCACAAGAATTTATTCCTGTTGCGCAGGATAAAATCGCGGCATTGAAAGAAGGCGTGGATATTTGTAGTGTATAAAAGTAGCGCCGATTGTTAATCGGCGGTTTAGTTATTTTTTATCATTTTTTTCCTAATAGGATAATAATTAAGCAGTTTTTCAGCTTCCTGAAAAGAGATAATTTTCTTTTCTTCTTTAACTAAAATGCCGGCATAATTATAAAAACTGGCAATAAGCGTATCGTGGTGATTATCCTTCACAATAGTTTTATATAATATCATTGAATCTCCAGTCCATTTATGCTCGGAAATCATAAAGCAATCACAACCGCAGCTTGCATGGCGAGATTTTATAATTTTTTCATTGGGTAATACTACTGGACAGCCAAGTTCTGAAAATTCTTTAATGTATTTAAAATTATTACTTCCTGGGTCATAAGTAAATAATTGAAAATATTCAGAAGCACAACCATTTGAAGTTGAGTAATGTAAAGCAATATCTTGATACCCATCAAAGTTAAAATCTTCTAATCGACTAAAAATTTCAAAGGCTCTCACTAAATCAATCTCAAAAATCATAATATTTACCCACCTATTATTAAGCTTTTTATAAAATTTTACTTGCTCCGGCTCAAAAGTCGCAATTGCTGCAAACACCTCAGTTATTCCTGGAATTGTAAATATTCGTAAATAATAAGGATAAATGTCTTTTTCAAAATCAAGCAAATTTTTTTGAGTTCCTAATTCATTAAGAGCAAGACTATCCCCAGCTTTGATAAATTCTTCAAAATTTGACTCCGAGATAACTTCTTGATTATCAATTTCAACAGGCCTCTTTTTATTACAACTAATTAATAAACAGTAAATAATAAAAATTAAAATACATATATTTTTCATTTTTAATATTATTGCCTATTTTTTAAAAAAATATTATATACTAAAGTTGTTCAAAAATAAAAAATACGCACATCTATTTTATTAATAGTGAAGGATTTAGCAAATTTTATCCTCGAACAGCTCGACTACATAAATAAAAAATCCTACAATAATGACTCCTGCACAAAGCCCAATTTTTCTGGATAATCGGTGGTATAATGCAGCCCTCGGCTCTCGCGGCGCATGGTGGCGGAGCGGGTAACTAAATAAGCAATGCTAATCAAATTGCGCAATTCGCATAATTGTGGCGAAATAGTAGTGTTATTATATAATTCTTCGGTTTCTTGATATAAAATCCAGAGGCGATCCAGGGCACGCTTCAAGCGCACATTCGAGCGCACGATGCCCACGTAGCTGCTCATAATTTCTTTCAATTCCTTCAAACTCTGCGTGATCAATACCATTTCCTTGGGGTCGGTCGTACCCTGCGCATCCCAATCGGGAATACTATCTTTGATAGAAAGATGATTAATTTTTGGTAATATATCTTCGGCGATTCGTTTTGCAAAGACCATCGCTTCGAGTAAAGAGTTGGAAGCCAGGCGATTAGCGCCATGCAAACCCGTGCAAGTGCATTCGCCGCAGGCATACAATTGCTGAATATTGCTGCGCCCTATCTCGTCCACTTTGATGCCGCCGCACATATAATGACAAGCCGGTACCACCGGAATCATATCTTTCATTGGGTCAATGCCAATGCTCATACACTTTTCATAAATCGTAGGAAAATGCGCGGTGAAACCCTCTTTATTCAAATGCCGACAATCCAAAAACATACATTCGTCACCACTGAGTTTCATTTCATTATCAATCGCACGGGCAACAATATCGCGGGGAGCCAAGGATTTGCGCTCGTCGTATTTGTGCATAAATTCTTCGCCATTCCGATTTTTCAAAATACCGCCGTAGCCGCGCACCGCTTCCGATACAAGGAATACAGGATTTTCCCCAGCCGGATTGTACAATGCCGTCGGATGAAATTGCACGAATTCCATATTTTCTACCCAACCTTTAGCGCGATACACCATCGCAATGCCATCGCCCGAAGCGATCACCGGATTCGTGGTAGCGCGATAGATTTGTCCGGCACCGCCCGTCGCAATAACAGTGACTTTGGCTAATAATTTTTCGATTTCACCGGTTTGCTTATTCAAAGCATAAGCGCCGTAGCATTCAATATCAGGCATCAAGCGCGTGACCATGTAGCCGAGGTGATGTTGTGTAATAATATCCACGGCAAAATAATGTTCCAATACCTCGATATTGCTAAATTCATCGGCTTTCGCCATCAGTGTACGCTGGATTTCCCAACCCGTCAGATCTTTATAATGTAAAATCCGATTTTCTGAATGCCCGCCTTCGCGGCCCAAGTCGTATTCTGCCGAAGTATTTTTATCAAAACGAGCGCCCCAATCAATGATTTCGCGCACGCGCTCCGGGCCTTCTTTCACGACAATTTTTACAATATCCACATCGCATAAGCCATCACCCGCGTCCAGCGTATCTTCTTCGTGCTTTTCGTAAGAATCTACTTCTTCGTTCCAGACCGCCGCCACGCCACCCTGCGCGTAACGCGTATTGCTTTCGCCCGCATTTGTTTTGGTTAAAACGGTGATTTTCAGATCAGAACGCTGTCGGGCAATTTGGATGGCAGTAGACAAGCCACCGATGCCGGAACCCAGGATAAGCACATCGGTTTGAATCATGGTTAGTTTCATTTAAAAACTAAGGTAGAAATAAATTTGGCACTGCAATAGTTCAAAAAGAATTTAAAAAAGATTCTATGTTTTATACCTTCGTAAACAAATAAAATTTCATGCGCATTGCCATCAATACTCGATTTTTAATCAAAAACAAGCTCGAAGGCATCGGCTGGTTTACGTATGAAGTGGTGCGGCGCCTGGTGCAGCAACATCCTGAGCACGAGTTTATTTTCTTTTTTGATCGCCCTTATGATGAGTCCTTTATTTTTGGCGAAAACGTAATACCTGTAGTGCTTCCACCACCTGCACGGCATCCTATTCTCTGGATTTGGTGGTACGAAATCGCTATTCCCAAAGCTTTAGAAAAATATAATGCAGATCTGTTTTTCTCGCCCAACGGCCATTGTTCGCTGCGCGCCAAAACACCCACGCTGATGGTCACGCATGATATTGCTTACTTTCACGTCCCTGAATTGATTCCATCCAAATTCCGCTCTTACTATCGCTTTTTCTTGCCGCGTCATTTGCATCGTGCCGATCAGATTGTAACAGTTTCGGAATATTCCAAAAAAGATATTGCAAAACAATTTGATATTTTGCCTAAAAAAATCACAGTAGCTTGCAACTCGGTGCGCCCAGAATTTAGGCCTTTAAACGAACGTGAAATAAATCAAATTCGACAGCAATACGCAGAAGGGGAAGCTTATTTCCTATATGTCGGCTCAGTGCATCCACGCAAAAACGTGCCGCGCTTGATTCAGGCTTTTGATGCTTTCAAAAAACAGACCCATGCGCCTATAAAATTGTTGGTTGGCGGGCGTTTTGCTTGGCAAACCAGGGAAGTACAAGATGCTTATAAAGCTGCCAAATTCAAAAGCGACATTATTATTCTTGGATTTGTACCTGATAAAGAATTACCAAAACTCACGGGCGCAGCGATGGCGCTGACTTACGTTTCTTTGTTTGAAGGATTTGGCGTACCATTACTCGAAGCTATGCACTGCGAGGTGCCGATTATTACATCCAATGTAACTTCCATGCCAGAAGTGGCTGGTGAAGCTGCACTCTTGATCAATCCTTTAGAAGTGTTTGAAATCGCCAAAGCGATGCAGCTTTTGTATGAAAATCCAGTTTTGCAACAGGAATTAATTAATAAAGGGCGCGTACAGCGTGAAAAATTTAGCTGGGATAAAGCGGCTGAGATTGTTTGGGACAGTATTGAAAAGGTCAACGATAAAAAGCAATAAAATTTGCTTAAATTCCTGAAATGTTAATACATCAAGTTTATCATATCTTTTATAGATTCGATTGGATTGTTTAAAGCGAAATAAATATAGGCTGAGAAGGGTTATTCTATTTGGAAAAATGTAAAGAAAAATAAAAATTGAAATATGAAAGAATAAATCAATATTGCAAATATGAAGTAAAGGATGTAAATTTAGGAATAGCAATTGCTTGTGTAACCGATTACAAACGACCGTTAAACATTTTCGTTAAAATAGTTATTGATTATCAATGGATTAAAACGGAAGAAGCTATAAAGGGAATACACACCATATGGCATATACACAAATGTTAGACACAATACATATGTCAAGTAACCTATAATTATAAAAATATGCTTTAAAAAAATCACTCTATATCAAAATTAAAAAATCAAACAACCAATATTAGTGAAATATTTTGTTGAAATTGAATCACTTATGAGGATTTTAATTACAAGTTTCATAAAAGAAAAAAACATGAATTATTTAATAATAATTTTGTGCCTGATAATTTTTCAACCAGTCATTTTACTAAGCCAAAATTATGTAGATCAATTTGAAAAAGAATTACTAACTGAAAAATATGGTAGTTGTTTAAATATCTTAGAATCAGAATTTAGAGCTTTACTTTCAAAAGAGTTTAATGTTGAAATTGAAGAGATAAGTTTGTTATTAAGACAATTTTTAAAACTTGAAGAAAATTGTTACTGCGAGGAAAAAGAAGAAACATCTGAATGTTTTTTAAAGAATTTTATAAACAAAGATTCAAAATACTTTATTGAAAATTTATTTTCGCAAAGAGGTTACAACAAATTTGGGAGAAAAGATTTTTATGGTTGCATTTCTGATTTTGAAATAGTCATAGAAAGAACATCCTCAAATGATGTAAAAGGAACATCATACCAGATGATTGGAATGAGTCACTTAATGTTAAGGAACAATGAAAAAGGTTGTAAGTTTTTAAGTAAAGCAACAGAGTATGGAAATAAAAAGTCATTAGAAATGATCCAAAATTATTGTAATTGAAAATTAGAGTAAAAATACTATG